>NZ_JMQK01000012.1:0-141383 GCF_000705355.1 Pseudorhizobium marinum | reverse complement strand
CGTCCTGAGCGATCAGGTCATCAACAGAGAACGCTTCTACGGTAACCTGCTCAGCCACACCGTCGGTGTTGACGGAAAGCGTCACGCTCTTTGCGGAAACGTCGTAGACCTTGTCCAGGATGCCGCCGTTGGCACCGGAGGTGTCGAACAGGACGTTGCTGCCATCCAGCGCGTAGTTCACCTTCTTGACCGAAACGCTACCGTCGTCGCCGCGGACGAAGGAGGCGACAACAGTTTTCGTGGTGGCAGTACCAAGGTCCGACTGCAACCAGTTTTCACCCGAGAAGGATGCTGCCTGAGCGATCGAGGTCAGCTGTTCCTTAAGCTGCGTGATTTCTTCCTGGACCTTGGCCTTGTCGATGCCGTCCTCAGTCGCGGCAACAAGCTTGGCCTTGATTTCCTTGACGACTTCGATGGCCGAATCCATACCGGCATATGCGGTATCAACCTTGGCCGCGCCGAGGCCGAGAGCGTCGGAGACCGCCGAAAGCGCCATGTTGTCCGAACGCATGGTCGTTGCGATCGACCAGTAGGCGGCGTTGTCGGAAGCGGAGCCGACGCGCAGACCGGAGGAGATCCGGGCTTGGGTGTCTTCCATGCCGGAAGAAATCGAACGCAGGGTGGAGAGAGCCGCCATGGCGTTGGTGTTTGTGAGAATGCTCGACATAATGTTTGTCCCTTTGACAAAATACTGATGGGGGACATACCGGCTTGGTTTCCCCTTCCGGTCACGTACAGCTCGGCTTCATGCCACTCGGTGCCGCATCTTGGCTACCAAACCCGTCGTGTGAGGACAAAACTGGCAGCCATTCCTTGCCAACTTCTTAAATCGGCGGGGTCGCCGAGGGGCTTGGTAAAGACATCGCTAACGCGATTGGTTAACTACGAGAAGGATCGCACGAGGCTGCCGACCAGCAGGTTCCAGCCATCGATCAGCACGAAGAACAGGATCTTGAACGGCAGCGAGATCGAGGTCGGCGGCAGCATCATCATGCCCATGGCCATGGTGATGGCGGCCACGATCATGTCGATCACCAGGAACGGCAGGATGATCAGGAAGCCGATCTCGAAGCCGCGGCGGATCTCGGACAGCATGAAGGCAGGGATCAGGACGCGGTAATCGATCGCTTCGGGCGTACCGACGCTCTGGCCTCGTTCTTCGGCCAGGTCGACGAACAGGGACAGGTCCTTGTCGCGGGTGTTGACGCTCATGAAGCCGCGGAAAGGCTCGGCGATGCGCTGGACCGCCTCGGCCTCGTCGATCTGGTTCTCGAGCAGCGGCTGCACGCCTTCGTTCCAGGCGCGGTCGAACGTCGGTGCCATGACGTAGAAGGTCATGAACAGGGCCATCGAGATCAGCACGAGGTTGGAGGGCGCCGTGCCAAGGCCCATGCCGGACCGCAGGATCGAGAACGCAATGATGAAGCGCGGAAAGCTCGTCACCATGATCAGGATGCCGGGGGCAACCGAGAGGACGGTGAGAAGGCCGAAGGTGCGGATGATCCATGCGGCTGCGGAGCCGTCGACGGGTATGTTCAGGAGATCCGCCGGCGACTGCTGCGCAAGAGCAAGGCCAGGAGCTGCCATCAGGGCGAAAACAAGGAAGATCAGCCGAATCATGCGATCACAAGGGTTCTGAACATCACCCTTCGATCTCACCCTTGCATCCACGGGTCAACAAGCGCCGCCAATCATCCCCTGTTATCGGGAGACGGCGCCGCCTCCGACCTTATTCGATGACCATGGTCCTGAACATGACCTTGGAAACCTTGCCCTGGGAACGCAGGTCGACCCGTTCCTTAATATCGTCGCGAAGATACTGAAACCCGCGCGGCCCTTCGATCTGCTGCAGGGAGACGGTGCGCATGTATGCAAGGATATCCTGGTGGATTTCCTCGGCCAGCGGCAGTTCGGCAGGCCCCTTGAAGGCCAGTGCCACCTCCAGCCGGATCCAGCTGTCCGACGGGTAGGCAAGGTTCGTCGTGATCGGATCGAGAAGCACCACGCCGTTCGCCTCGGTGGCGATCTTCGGGATGCCCTCCTCCTCCTTGCCCTCGCCGTGGTCGCCGGCCTGGCCCTCGGCGGCCGCATGCTCCTCGACCGGAGCAGCCGGCGCGATCATGCCGCCGAGAACCCAGCCGCCGCCGCCGCCGATCAGCGTCAGGACCGCAACGCCGGCGATCAGCATCATCGGAGACTTCTTCTTGGCTGAACCTTCAGTGCCTTGCGTATCGTCCATTGTCTTGTCCCGTTTACGCTCCTCCGCCTCAGAAAGGCGAGAAGAGGTCGACCACCTGCTGGCCCACCGGCGGCTGCTGAATTTCCGTCAGACGACCGCGGCCGCCGTAGGAAATGCGCGCTTCGGCGATGCGTTCGTAGGAGATGGTGTTGTCGGCATCCACGTCCTGGGGACGCACGATACCGGCGACGTTGAGGATGCGGATCTCGTGGTTCACCCGGACCTCCTGCGAGCCGCTGATCAACAGGTTGCCGTTCTCGAGGATGCCGGTGACGACCGCAGCTACGAGCAGCTGCAGCTTCTCGGACCGTTCGGTCGTTCCCTTGCCGGACGAGTCGGTGCTGGAATCCGTCCCCAGGTCACCACTTGTGCCGGTATCGGTGCTGAAGCCCAGGAAGTTCGTGACATTCGCGCCCCAGGTCAGGCTCGTACCATTGGTGCGTTTGCGCTCTGTCTCATTATCGAACGACGCGCGGTCGTTGATCTGAATGTTAACGGTCAGGATGTCCCCGACGTTCAAGGCGCGTGCATCCTTGAAGAGCGCGGCCTGAGAGTCGGACCAGAGCGAATAGCCATTGGACATCTGGCGTGGCTGCTTCGGATAGGAGGACATCTGGGGGGCCGAGGCATATTGCAGGCCGCTGCCGATCGGGCTCATGGACGGCGCGTTGCCGATCTCCCTGATCGTCTGGCTTTGGCATCCAGTCAGCAGGAGAACGGCCATAAGGGCTGGTAGGCGCTTCGTCATGAGGGTTCTTTCGAAGTATTGGGATCGGAAGCGCTGGAGATGATCGTTGCGATCATGCCGGCCTTCTGCGGGTCCATTTCACTGAGTACGAGACCGGATTGCCGCGCGGGTAGCTTCATGATGATAGCCGCCGCCACTTCCAGGTTCATTTCTTCGAGTTGCGGCGCAGCAGCATCCGCCTTCATGGTCTTGAAGATATCCACGAGACCGGCTTCCGCCCGCACCAGAAAATCGTTGCGACGCGCCAGCCAGTCCTCATATTCGGCCTTGCGGCTTTCCAGCACCGAGATGCGCTGGTCCACGTCCACCTGCAGCTTTTCAAGCTCCTGCTTCTGCAGCAGGTAGCGCTGGTCACGCGCGGCATCGGCGATATTGGTGCAAAACTGCTGGATCTCGCTCTCCGGGGACGTCGCGGATACCGCCGCCGGCTCCTGCGCGCTGACCTGCGGCACGAGCATGACGATGGCGCTCAATGACAGCAGCTTGCGGATCAGTCCCTTGGAAACGGTCACGGTGATGGACGAGGATGCTCTGGTCATTGCAGCACGAGCTCCGCTTGCAGGGCGCCGGCAGACTTGATGCCCTGGAGGATTGCGATGATGCCGTCGGGTTTGACGCCGATGTTGTTGAGACCGGCGACGAGAGTGCGAAGGTCCGGTCCTTCGACAATAGCCACCGGACCGCCTTCCTTCATCGCCATGATGTCGGTTTCGGGCTGGACGGCGGTGACTCCGCGTGAGAACGGCTCCGGCTGAACGATCTGGGGCGTTTCGGTCACTTGCACCGTCAGCGTCCCGTAGCTGACGGCGACGCGGGATACCTTGACATCGGCGCCGATGACGATCGTTCCGGTGCGTTCATTGATGACGACCTTGGCGGGTGTATCGGTCTCGACGACGAGGTTCTCGATCTCCGCCATCAGGCGGGTGAGATCGGCGACCTTCGGCTTCTGGACAATCACTTCCTGGCTGTCACGAGCTTCCGCGATCGGGCCGCCATAACGCTGGCCGGCAAACGTGTTGACGGCATCCGCCATGCGGACTGCCGTGGAAAAATCGGCGTTGCGCAGCTGCAGGACGAGATTGACCGAATCCTTGAAGTGGGATGGCAACTCGCGCTCGATGATGGCGCCATTGGGAACACGGCCGGACGTGGTGATGCCCTCCGTCAAGGTGGCCGCCTGTCCCTGGGCCGTGAAGCCCGACACGATCACCGCACCCTGGGCGACGGCATAGATCTGTCCGTCGGCACCCGACAGCGAAGTCATCACAAGCGTGCCGCCCCGAAGCGAGGTGGCGTCGCCGAGCGAGCTGACATTGACGTCGATCCGGCTGCCGGGGCTTGCAAAGGGCGGCAGAGTGGCCGTCACCATGACGGCCGCAAGGTTCTTGGCGTTGGACTGGCTGCCTTGCGTCGAGATGCCGAGGTTCTGAAGCATCGCGCGCATCGACTGCTCGGTGAACGGAGAGCTCCGCAGGCTGTCGCCTGAACCCTGCAGGCCGACGACGAGACCGTAGCCGATCAGCTGGTTGTCGCGACCGGCCTGGAGGGAGGCGATGTCCTTGATACGTGCGGCATCCGCATAGGCCGGCAGAAAGCTGCCGGCGAAGACGGTGGCGGCGACAAGCACCAGGGCACCGATGGAACGGAGGAACTTCATCGTGACATCACCTGTATTGTTCCGTCCGCCATGACGGTGCCGCTGACGATGATGCCGGAGTCATTGTTGCGGACCCGCACGATGTCGCCGATGGAGGCGTCCTGAAGCGGTGTACCGGCCGCCGAAATCGTCATGCTGCCAATGTTGAAACCCAGCCGCACGGAAGAGCCGCGGCGAACGGCATAGGGTGCACGCAGGCCGGAGAGCAGGATCGTCCGGCCTGGCAGCAGGGTGCGCGTGCTGACCATGCCCGTGACTTCGTTGATGCTGCGAGCATATTCGCCCGCAAGCTTCGGGTTGGTGACCTCGACTTCTTCGACGACGCCAGCCGAGATTTCCTCGCCGGGATAGATGATCTGCTTGGGAATGACAGCCGTGCCCATTTCGGCCGCGGCAGGCGCTGCAATGCCCAAAGTCAACGCCATGGCCAGTGTGGCCACGGCCGCCCGAGCAATCCATTTCATCCGGCGAAACGTCATGTCTGCCTGCTCCCGCTTTTACTTCAGGTTCTTGCTGACGATGGACGCCATTTCGTCTGCCGTGGTGATGACCTTGGAGTTCATCTCATAGGCGCGCTGCGCCGAGATGAGGTCCGTGATCTCCTTCACGGCATCGACGTTCGACGCCTCGAGGTAGCCCTGCTTGATGTATCCGAAGCCCGGATCTTCCGGCACGGCGACGATCGGCTCGCCGGATGCGGGCGTCTGGGCAAAGAGGTTGTCGCCGAGCGGCTGCAGACCCGCCTCGTTGACGAAATTTGCAATCGTCAGCTGGCCGACTTCCTGGAACTCGGCCGCATTGCCGACGCGAACGTTCACCTGACCGGTGCGGCTGATGATCGTTTCGCTGACGTCCGGCGGAATGACGATGTTCGGCACGACCGCATAGCCGTCGATCGTGACCAGCTGGCCTTCGGCGTTCGTGTTGAATGCACCGGCACGGGAATACATCGTGGTGCCGTCCGGAGCTTCGATCTGGAACCAGCCGCGACCGACGAGTGCAAGGTCGAGACTGTTTTCCGTATGCGTCAGCTCGCCCTGGGTATGGATGTTGCGGACGGCAGCGGTCTGCACGCCGAGACCGATGTTGGCGCCTTCGGGCACGATGGCCTGGTTGGCGCGGTTCGGCACGCCCTGCGCCCGCTCGGTCTGGTAGAGAAGGTCGGAGAATTCGGCACGGGCGCGCTTGTAGCCCGTGGTGTTGATATTGGCGATGTTGTTGGCAATGACCTCGAGATTGGTCTGCTGTGCATCCATGCCCGTTGCGGCGACTGAAAGCGCTCTCATGTCCTGGTCTCCCGGTCGATCAAATCGACATCTTGGTGATTTCGAGGTAGGCGTTCACGATCTTGTCGCGAAAGGCGATGGCGGTGTTCAACGACTGCTGGGCCTGCAGCACCGCATCCACCACTTCCCGGGTATCGGCCTTGCCCTGGATGCCTTCGAAGGACTTGGCTTCCGCATGCTTCAGGCTGTTGACGGAATCGGTCGCCATGCTGCCGAGGACGCTCGCGAAGTTCATGCCGGGGTTTTCGACCGATGTGGCCGTGCCCTGCGTGGACGATCCGCTTTCAACCAGCGATTCCAGGCCGCGTGTGGACGACAGGGAGCTTACTTTGGTGATGTTGTCGATCATTGTCCGCTCTTCAGAAGGTCGATCGTCGAGGCAATCAGCTCGCGAGTCTGTTTGATGGTCTGCAGGTTTGCTTCGTAGGTCCGGTTGGCCTCACGCATGTCGGCCATTTCGATCAGCATGTTGACGTTCGGCAGCTTCACCATGCCGCGATCGTCGGCAGCGGGATGGTTCGGATCGTATTCCTCGACGAAGTCGGAATCGTCGGTGCCGAGTTTCTGTATCCGCACGAGCTCGACTTCCGCGGCCCGGTCCATCTCCGCGCCGAAGGTGATCGTCTTGCGGCGATAGGGGTCGGCGCCGGGCGTGTCGCCGGTCGAGCGAGCGTTGGCGATGTTTTCGGAAACGATGCGAAGACGGGTGGACTGGGCTTCGAGGCCCGATCCCGCGATCTTCAAAGAGGCTGAAAGCGGATCCATTGGCTTTACCTTCTTACGGTCATGAGCATCATGCTATGAAAGGTCTTCACGAGGCTCGTGCTGAGCTCGTACTGGCGCTTGATCTCACCGGTCTTGGAGAGTTCTTCCGCAAGCGCCACCGTGTTGCCCGACTCCTGGATGCCGATCTGGTTGTCCAGATCGTTCTCGTGGACACCGATGGTCTGGCTGTACTGGCTTTCGGCCAGGTGATTGGGATGGGTACGGACCATGCTCACCTGCGTCTCGTCGAGAACCGCACTGAACGGCGAGACGTCCTTGGCATGGAACTTCGGCGTGTTGGCGTTGGCGATGTTGGTGGCCACCACCTCCTGGCGGACCGAAAGCCATTCAGCCTGCCGAGACGCGAGCGAGAACAGTTGAATCGGTTGCATAGTCTTTCTCCATCGTTTGTCTGGAGACTATGCCGGTAATCTTGCGTGGGACTTACGGACGAGCCGCGGCGGCGTCCTCGTAAACCTGACCCGACGAGGTGATGATCACCCATCGGCCGTCCCGCTGCTCGATCGTGGCGAGCTTGCTGTTGTCGGGGAGGATGGAGCCGATGCGCACCATGTACATGCCGGACCTGTCCTCGATCAACGCGCGCCCATTGGACACATGCAGCAGGCGGAAGCCGGATTTCCCCGGGAACGGCTGGTCAGGCCGAGCCGATCCGTTCTGCTCCTCCTCGCCGAGCGACGAGACGGTGGCCGTGGTGACGGCATCCGTCGGCTCGGGCGGCAGGACCGGCTCGTCCTCGGTGCTGTCGATCATCGCGAGCGGAGAGACGCTCATGACGTTGCGCGGCGGGGTCGGCGGCAAGTCGCGCATATGCTCGAAGCTCGTGGTGCGTATCCCGAATTTTTCCTGATTGAGGAAGACATACCAGGGAAACAGCGCAGAGACCGCAGCCAGCAGGATGCCGGAGGCGGTCAGCATGCGGTCGCCTCGGCGCAGGACATTGCGCTTCTTCCTCAGAAGCTCGGCCGGCTGTGTTGGGTCCGCCTGGCGCATCTTCATCCTCTTTGTTTATTCATCGGTGCGGCGGGTGCCTGGCCGGCTGCATTGCGAAGCGCCGTGGCAAGGTCGCCATAGGCGTCCGTCGAGGGCGGCTCGCCCGGCGATTGCTTCAGCACGTCGTAGATCACCGGCACCTGCTTGATGGCCATGTCGAGTTCGGGATCGGTGCCGGCGCGGTAACCGCCGATCAGCCGCAGGTCGCGGGTTTCCTCGTAGCGATGGATGAGCGACTTCAACCTCGAGACCAGCTTCTCCTGGTCCGGCGACCAAGCCTTGCGGGCCAGACGAGAGATCGACGCCAGCGGATTGATGGGCGGGTAACGCCCCTCCTCCGCCAGGCTGCGCTCCAGCACAAGGTGGCCGTCCAGGATGCCGCGGGTGGAATCGGCGATCGGGTCGTTGTGGTTGTCGCCATCGACGAGGATGGAGATGATGGCCGTGATCGTCCCCGCCCCTTCCGCGCCGGGACCGGCCCGCTCCAGAAGTCTCGGCAGTTCCGTGAACACCGATGCCGGATAGCCGCGGGCAATCGGCGGCTCTCCGGACGCCACGGCGACTTCGCGAATGGCATGCGCAAAGCGCGTGATGCTGTCGGCGATGAAGAGGACGTTCTCACCCTGGTCGCGAAAATGCTCCGCGATGGTGATGGCGACCAGCGGTGCCATCTTGCGCAACATCGGGCTTTCGTCGCTGGTGGCGACGACAGCGATCGACTTCGACATGTTGTCGCCGAGGGTGTCCTCGATGAATTCGCGCACTTCACGGCCACGTTCGCCAACCAGCGCGATCACCACCTTGTCGAAGGCATCGGCGCGCGCCAGCATGGAGAGAAGCGTCGACTTGCCGACGCCGGAGCCCGCGAAGACGCCGAGACGCTGGCCAAGGCAGAGCGGCGAGAAGATATCGACCGCCCTCACCCCGGTCGTGAATCCCGTCTCCACCCGGCTGCGGGTCATCGAAGGTGGTGCGGTATTGGCTATCGAGCGCCGGACGCGGCCGGTGGCAAGCGGGCCGCGGCCGTCGATCGGATCGCCCAGGGAATTGATGGTGCGCCCGCACCAGCTGTCGTCCGGCGCGACGCGGAAGGCACCCTTGCGAATGACTGTATCGCCGATGCCGATGGGCTCGCCGGGCTCGATCGGGCAGACATAGATGACGTCGGGCTCGACGCGGACCACCTCGCCGAGGTGAATGCCCGTCGGGCTCCGATGCGCGACGAATTCGCCGAGGCGAACATGCTTCGACAGGCCGGCGACGGTATAGTGCCCGGCAGCTATGGTCCGGACACGCCCGCCATGCGCCACGGAAAAGGCGGGGTCGGAATACCGCTCCGTGAGATCGGCAAGCTGGGCCAGCTTGCCGCCGGTCACCGCCTGTAAAATGGCCGCCTGTTCGAACATGGATGCTCAGTCCTTACCGGCCGCTGCCGAGGGTCTTGATGGCCTCGCCAAAGGCGCCTTCGGTATCGCGCATCAGCGACGAGATGCCTTCGAATGCGCGGTTGACCTGGATGAGCTGCGTCATCTCGCTGATGCCGTTGACATTGGAGCCCTCGACATAGCCCTGCACGACGGCGACGTTGAAGTTGTCGACGATGGGCTGCGGCTCGTCGGCCGGAATGACGCCGCTGTTGTCGGCGCGGATAAAGCCCTCGGAGATGTCGGCCGTGAACAGGCCGATCGAGCCGACCTGCTGGCCGTCCTGAACTATCTGGCCGTCGGCGCCGACTGTCGGCGGACCACCGGCACGGTTCAGCTGGATCGGCGCACCACCGGCGTCCAGCACCGCGTGGCCCATCAGCGAAACCAGCTGGCCGGTCTCAAGCATGGTGAAACGGCCGTCGCGCGTCAGCACCTGACCGGCCGGCGTGTCGATGGCAAACCAGGCATCGCCCTTGATCGCGAAGTCGAGGGCATTGCCGGTGTTCTGCATCTGACCGTTGCGGGTCGACAGATAGTCGTTGCCCTGGGTGACGAAGGCCACCTTGGCGTTGTTCTCGTTTCGGGTGCTGCTCATCACCTCGTCGAACTTGACCTCCGTGGCGCGGAAGCCTGCGGTGTTCATGTTCGCCATGTTGTCGGCGATCGTGTTCAGGCGCCGTTCGAGCGCAATCTGCGAGGATATTCCAACGTAGATTCCGGATTGCATATCATGTGCCCCCGAGTTTCAGTGCATTGATGGAGATGAGAAGATCCGTGGAGATGCCGCTCGTGGACGGCGTGAAAAGCGTGGCCACGTTCGCGCTGTCGGGCGCGTTTTCCAGCTCCCAGAGGGTCGAGAAGCGCTCCAGGAATTTCGACAGCTTCGTTCTGTCGTGAAAGTCCGTGATGTCGATGGACTCTTCTATGAAGGCCGCCTGACGATCCACGTCGAGCGCTGCAATTTCATCGGGCAGCTGGAGAACCGTGCGGACCACTTCAGACAGCGCGTCGTCGGCCAGGATCTCCATGCCGGACTGGATGGAGGGCGCCATGCGGTCGAAGTAGAGCGCAAGGCGCACGCCCGGATTGTCGGCGCCGGCCTCCTCTTCCAGCTTCTGGCGCTGGTATTTCTCGACGACACCCTTCTGCGCCTTGTCGAAGGTGGTGGCGGTCTCGCCGAGGGCCTGGAAGTTCAGCGTCTCTGCAAACTGCGCATATCGGCTGTCGGAGAGCTTGTTGGCGAAGGCCTCGGGATCCGCGACACCTTCCGTCAACACCTTGCGGATGAACGCCTTGGCGTAGGCCATGTCCTCCAGACCATGCGCCTTGAGCGCATAGTTGTAGATGCGGCTGTCGGCCATGAAGTCGTCGACGGATTTGATGTTGCCGATGTTCTCCAGGTAGTAGGCGCTCTCACGGGCCACGTCCGGCTGCTCGGCAACCCGCGCCAGGGAAGCCGGCAGATCCCTGCTGATGATCGCGTAGCTGGTGTAAGTCGTAATCACGGCGAGACCCCGATCGATCCTGTAGTTCGGATTGAGACGCGGGCGTTTACCCGATGGGAGGAGGTCTAGGCGTAAAGACTTGTGCGAAGCTGTACCCTCAGCCGCATACTACACTCTCCGGAGAGAAGCCTGGCCAGCCAGCCTCACGCAAGCCAGACGGGCTATTTCCAAGTCTCAAGTTCAAGCTCGACGCAGGTACCAGATGAACATTGTTATCGGATTCGTGATCACCTTCGGCTGCATCATCGGCGGGTACATGGCCATGGGCGGTCACCTCGACGTGCTGTTTCAGCCGTTCGAGCTGGTGATCATCGGCGGCGCCGGCATCGGTGGCTTCATCATGGCCAACCCGATGAAGGTCGTGAAGGATTCCGGCAAGGCTCTCGGCGAGGCGTTCAAGGGATCCGTTCCCAAGGAGCGCAACTACCTCGACGTGCTGGGCGTGCTTTATGCCCTGATGCGCGACCTGCGGACGAAGTCGCGCAACGAGATCGAAGCACACATCGACAATCCCGAAGAATCCTCGATCTTCCAGACGGCGCCCAACCTGCTGAAGAACAAGGAACTGACGACCTTCATCTGCGACTACGTCCGGCTCATCATCATCGGCAATGCCCGGTCACACGAGATCGAGGCGCTGATGGACGAGGAGCTTGAGACGCTCTCGCACGACCGGATGAAGCCGTACCATGCCATCACCGCCATGGGCGACAGCTTCCCGGCCATCGGTATCGTCGCGGCCGTTCTCGGGGTCATCAAGGCCATGGGCAAGATCAACGAGTCGCCCGAGGTCCTCGGCGGCCTGATCGGCGCCGCGCTCGTCGGCACCATGCTCGGGATCATCCTGTCCTACTCGATCTGCAACCCGCTTGCGTCACAGGTCAAGATCGTGCGCAGCAAGCAGCATCGCCTCTTCATCATCGTGAAGCAGACGCTGCTTGCCTACATGAACGGCTCTGTCCCCCAGGTTGCCCTGGAATACGGTCGCAAGACGATCTCCAACTACGAACGCCCCTCGATCGATGCGGTCGAGCAGGAAATGATGAATCCGGGCGGCGATAACAAGGCGGCATGATGACCACAGTTGCGGTTCAGACTTCTCCTACCCCCATCGACCATGCGCTCCTGGCAAAGCTGACGGGCGGGCTGGGAGACCGGAAGACAATTGAAAAGATCAGCGGCGAATTCGGCCAGCTCTATGCCGATTTCCTGCCGGACGTGTTCCATGGCGAAACCGGGATCCCGATCAACGTCAGCTTCACGGGCTGCACCTCCGGCCTGATGACGGACCTGATCCGCGATCTCGGCGAGACCTTCACCCTCGCTGACGGATCGCTGCGGAACTGGTCCCCCAACTTCGTCCTCGCCTGCGGCAACAGCCTGGTCATCGCGCTGATGGAGCAGATGCTGGGTGCCCTGCCCGAAACGATCGAGCAACCGTTCGACCGTCCCCTGTCGGCCATCGAGCTCGACCTCGCGCAGATGGTGCTCAGCCGGATGGGCCTGGTTCTGCAGTCCGGCGTGAATGCTCCGGGCAGTCACGAGATGGCCCTCGAAGCGGCCCACAACTTCGAAGACCGGCAGGCTCCAGATGCTGCTGTCCCCCAGTTCGGGGTCACCATCCGGATGGCCGTAGAACTGGGCAAAGTCAGCTCCGAGATCGCCCTGGTCCTCCCGCAGAAGGCGTTCCTCAAGACCAAGGTCGTTGTTCCGAAGGCGGCTGGCCAGCTGTCGAAGAACAAGCAGGAATGGCACGAGCGGATCAGCGAGCAGGTCCGCCGTTCGCAGGTCACGCTGGAAGCCCGCGTCCGGCTTGAAAGCCTCACGCTCGGGACGATTTCGCGCCTTGCTGCCGGCGATGTCATTGCCTTCCATGACAGGAAGGATGTTGCAGTCCAGGTCAGTGCAAACGGCAAGGACATGTACTCCTGCGAACTGGGGCGCTCCGGGGAGCGCTATACGGTTCGCGTCAAAGACAACATGAGCACGGAAGACGAGATCCTCGACCACCTCATGGGCTGATCTATCGCATCGAGACAAGAAGCGTTCACGCGCCTTCCCCAAGGCAGGTTGACGCAAGTTTCAACGGGAATAATAGAAGCATGGCTACGAAGAAGACACCTGTAAAGGAAGATGATGCCCTGATGCCTGCTGCCGGCAACGGCGAGCTGGACCAGGCCATCGATGATCTGCGCGGCGTGCTGCAAGCAGATGCCGACGGCGGTGTGCCTGGCTTCGACGCCGACTTCGGCGCACCGGCCGACGATCTTGCCATGCCGGAGACTTCCGGTTTCGGCGGCGACTTCGGTTCGGACGCCGGCGAGCTCGGTACCTCCGACTTCGGGGGCTCGGATTTCGGCGCCGACACCATGGGTGGCTCCAGCTTCGGTGCGTCCGACATGGGCAGCGACACGTCCTTCGGCTCCGTCCAGGAGCCGGGCAGCGCGCTGACTGCCAACATGGATCTGATCATGGACATCCCGATCGATGTCGAGATCGTCCTGGGCTCCAGCCGCATGCAGGTCTCGGGTCTCATGAACCTCGAGGAAGGCGCGACCATCGCGCTGGACAAGAAGATTGGCGAGCCGGTGGAAATCATGGTGAACGGACGCCGCATCGGCAAAGGCGAGATCACCGTACTCGAAAACGACGACACGCGATTCGGTGTGAAAGTGACGGAAGTACTGAGTACAAGACGAACCTGATCCCTGTTCGGGACAGAGAGGGAAGACCATGATGGACTTTGACGACTTCGGGGGCGCTGTAGCCGAAAGCCCGTTGTCCCAGGCAGAGAAGGCGGCAGCTGTTCTCCTGGCCATGGGCAAGGGTGTTGCCGGCAAGCTTCTGAAGTACTTCACGCAGAGCGAACTGCAGATGATCATCGCGTCGGCCCAGCGGCTGCGGACCATCCCGCCGGACGAGCTGCTTGTTCTCGTCAACGAATTCGAAGACCTGTTCACCGAAGGAACAGGTCTCATGGACAACGCCGCCGCCATCGAAGCAATCCTCGAGGAAGGCCTCACTCCCGAAGAGGTGGATGGTCTCCTCGGCCGGCGCACGGCATTCCAGGCCTATGAATCCTCCATCTGGGACCGACTGCAGGATGCGGATCCGGCTTTCGTCGGCAAGTTCCTCGCCCGCGAACACCCGCAGACCGTCGCCTATATCCTTTCGATGCTGCCCTCGGCCTTCGGCGCCAAGGTCTTGCTGCAACTGCCCGACAGCCGCCGCGCCGACATCATGAACCGTACGGTCAACATGAAGGAAGTCAGCCCGAAGGCTGCCCAGATCATCGAAAACCGTGTGCTCGAACTGATCACAGCCATCGAAGCGGAACGCAATTCGGCAGGTTCGGCGAAGGTCGCCGATCTGATGAACGAGCTCGACAAGCCCCAGGTCGATACCCTGCTTACCTCGCTGGAGACGATCAGCAAGGAATCGGTCAACAAGGTTCGTCCGAAGATCTTCCTCTTCGAAGACCTTCTGGTCATGCCGCAACGCAGCCGCGTGCTGCTGCTCAACGACATTGCAGCAGACATTCTGACCATGGCCCTGCGTGGCGCCAGCGCCGAGATGAAGGAAGGCGTTCTCTCGGCCATCAGTCCGCGCCAGCGCCGCATGATCGAGTCCGATCTGTCGGTGCCGACCGCATCCCTCAACCCGCGCGAGGTCGCCATCGCCCGCCGGGCCGTAGCCCAGGAAGCGATCCGTCTGGCAAGTGCCGGACAGATCCTTCTCAAGGAACCCGAGGAAGCCAAGGACGAACAGGCAGCAGCCTAGCGGTCCTGAGACAGTGATCGGATGAGGCGGGGCTCCGGCCCCGCCTTTTTTTTTTGGTTCGGCGCATCGGCCGCTACCCACAGTCTTTTTGTTGACTCGATTCCTGCCTAGGAGCGCACTGTTGTAGCGTGACGCTGCGGTCGTGGCCGATTCGCGCGGGGGAAGAAGCCTTGTCGAACGACGACAAAGACAGCAAAACAGAAAATCCAACCGCCAAAAAACTGAGCGACGCGGCGGAGAAGGGCAATGTTCCCGTTTCCCGCGAAGTGCCGATCTTTGCGTCGACGCTTGCCTTCTACATCTTCATCGTCTTTTTCCTTCCCTCCGGAGCCGGGAATCTTTCGGAAACGCTGAAGGATCTGTTTTCCAAGCCTGACCAGTGGGACCTGGAGAACACACCGGACGTCGTCTCCCTGTCGGTGCATCTGGGCTGGTCGATCGCTGCGTTTCTCGCCCCGATCATGGTGCTCTTCATCGTCTTCGGGCTTGGCTCTTCGTTTGCGCAGAACATGCCATCGATGGTCCTGGAGCGTATCCGCCCGCAGGTGTCACGCATCTCGCCGATGAAGGGGATCGAACGCATCTACAGCATGCCGGGCATGGTCGAATTCGGCAAATCCTTCTTCAAGATCCTGATCGTATCCGTGATCATGTATTTTGCCTTGCGCGGTGAGTTCTTCGCCGCCATCGATGCAATGTTCTCCGACCCGCAGGTCGTCCTGGTGAAGCTCGACACCATCGTCCGAAAGATGGTCGTGGTGCTCCTGATCGCGACTGCCCTGCTGGCGGCCGTCGACGTGGCGTGGTCGCGCCACCACTGGTACACGCAGCTGATGATGACCAAGCAGGACGTGAAGGACGAGTACAAGCAATCGCAGGGCGATCCGGTCGTGAAGGCGCGGCAGAGGTCGCTTGCGCGGGATCGTGCTCGCCGCCGGATGATCGACAGTGTTCCGCGGGCGACGCTGGTCATTGCAAACCCCACCCACTACGCAGTGGCGCTTCGTTATGTGCGGGAGGAAAACGAGGCCCCGATCGTCGTGGCCAAGGGTCAGGACCTGATCGCGCTCAAGATCCGCGAGATTGCCGAGGCGCACGGCATTCCGGTTTTCGAAGATCCACCGCTCGCACGCTCCATGTTTGCGCAAGTCTCGGTTGATAGCATCATTCCGCCAGCCTTTTACAAGGCAGTGGCGGAACTGGTGCACCGAGTCTACGCAACTCGGTCGCTCAAGAAACGGACACACTGAGCGTCATGAAAAAATGCAGCCACTCTACGGAACGCGAAAAGATTCTGGCCGAGGCCATCAGTCCAGTGGCAACCGAACTGCGGTTACTGGACGCCGGCGACCTGATCTCGCTGGTGCGTCTGGAATGTTACGGTAGTCTCGCGGATCTTGTGTCCTCCGCGGCCGAACTCTACTTCCACCCAGGGACGGTCAATTTCGGCGCTGGCGGGGAGTACACTCTGGAGTGGAGCGGCCAACCGCAGGTCGTTCTTGACCTGGAGATCAAGCCGAAGGGCGTCTCCGTCTATGCGCGGCTGATGCTTGCAGACCAGCAGGCCGGGATCGAGATCGATCACATCGCCTTCCAGGAGCCCTGTGACGATCCGGACGAGAATACTGCCTTCCTGCAGCGCAGCCTGCAGGAAGCCCGGTTCGTCACCAATCCCACACCCATGGCCATGGCGACCTGAGCTAGACCCTCGACTGCGCCTGCGTCAGTGGATGTAGCCGAGGCGGATCGCCTTGGCGATGGCCTGGATGCGGTTCACCGCATCCAGCTTCATCGTCGCCGACCCCAGGTAGGCGTTGACCGTGTGGACCGACAGGCCAAGGTTCTCGGCGATTTCCTCGCTGATACGCCCGTCTCCGGCCAGTTGAAGGCAGGCCACCTCCCGCTCGCTCAACGTCTCCGCAGGCACCGTCCGGCGCTCGTCGAGAGCCAGCAGGTCGATCATGACGTGACAGCTGCGCACATGCTGCTCGATCATCAGATCGCTCGACAGGCTCAGGGATGCAGCGGTGAAGATGACATAGCCGTTTCCCATTGCCCCCATGCGGACAGGAAATGCGAGGCCGGAGAAGGGCGTTACGTCAGACGGCAACCGCCGCGTCAGGGGCGTGAAGTCAAATGCCTCGACGAAGCTCATATGCTCCGTGCCGCTCCAGACGACAGGAAGCGTGGAAATCTCGATGTGGTCGAGCAGTGCCTCGGCGTAGCCGGTTACGATCAGGTCGCTGTAGCGCTCGCTGTCGTCCCCCCAGTTCTCCATCTCGCAGAGAAGCTTTCGCTTGCCGGGGAGGCCTGCACCCAAGATCCGGAAGACCGCGAAGTTGCGCGCCCGCAGTTGCTTCTGCATGGCGATGAGCTTGGGGAAGACGTCAGCTCGGCTTGCTGCCCGTTGCAGGCGAACGTGACTACCGGCTGCACTTTCTGGGGAATTTCGACGCGGGGAACTCATGCTGCTTGCAGATCTCCTAGACCAGATTATTCCGGACAGCGTAGGCGATCGCTTCCGAACGGGTCTTGGTCCCGGTCTTGCGCATGACGCTGGTAATGTAGTTGTTGATCGTGTTTCGGGAGATGCCGAGGATCATCGCGATCTCATCGCTCGTCTTGCCTTCCGCGATCCAGAACAGACACTCCAGCTCCCGCTCGGTGAGTTCGAAATCGCGCTCGGCCCTGCCTTCCGGACGGGCTGTGGACCCGACTGCATAGGTTGCCAGGAGACCGACCTCACGCAACCGATCCTGCGAGAGGATGATCCCTTCGTTGAACAACAGCAGCAGAGAATAGCGGGTACGGCCGATGCAGACCGCAAGAGAACAATATTGCCGGCTGACATCGCCCGGGAGAAGAACGTCCTCGGGGAGTACCGCAAAGGTCGGCGTCAGCAGCGAAAGGCACTTCTCGAGCTCGGTCGACCTGGCATAATTGCTCGCAAGCTCGACCCCTATGCGCCTGACGACGTCGAATGGAAAGTCCGAGGAGACAATGAAGTCCAGCCCCTGCTCCTGGATCAGGTCGCATCGCGCGAAAAGGAAGTGGGAAGCGCCGACATATTCCGTCAGCAGCCGCAACGCGCCGGGCGTTTTATCTGCGCTCGCCGAACCGGCAAGCCAGCGAACCACTTGTTCGCGGGTAATTGCTGTCGGCGCTGTATCCGCTTCTGGATGATATGTCTCCGATGCCACTTCCACGCCTGTGTATTCCATATGGCTCCTACCCTTTGCCCATGACGAGCAAGAGCCCTGGTAACGGCAGTGTCTCGGACGTCCGGTCGCTCATCGCCCGCTCCTCCGCATGTGTATAGCTACGAATCATCGCCATTCTAGGAAACCCACGATGAATTGCTATTAGCTATGAGCATTTGCTGATGCAAACGAACAAAATCTCGCCAAAGGTGTGGCGCAATTACGGCCTAAGCTGCCGTTCCCTCAGCAAAAAGAGGCCGGCACTTCTGCCGACCTCTTTTTGTAACATTTTCGTGAGAACTCAGGCTGCCTGATCGATCGCCCATTTGCGCAATATCTTGGCCGCCCGCTCCTCGCTGATTTCGACCATGCGCGCCAGCCGCTTCTCCGGCCCTTCCTTGACGCGACGGTTGAAGCCGCCCTCGTCGTCGCCCATGCCGAGCATGTCGTCGGTGGCGTCGAAGCCGAAGTCCGAGCCGAAGCCTTCCATGAGCGAGCCGCTGCCGCCACCGATGCCCGGCGAGAAATCAGGCAGTTCCAGGCCGGCGCTGTCGGTCGCGAGTTCCGAAGGTGCCGTAGCACCGCCGACCGTCCGGACCAGAGGACGAATGCCCAGCCAGATCACCAGGAAGGCGACGACGACGAAGGCGAGCGAGTTGATAATGCCTCCAAGGTTGCGGCTCAGCACCTCCGTGACACCGGGACCCGTCGCCGCTTCTTCGAGGAGCTGCGTCTCGAGGAAGTCCATCGCGGTCAGCGTGACAACGTCGCCCCGCTCGGTGTTGAGGCCAGCCGCCGAGGCAACGATGGTCTGCATCTCGGCGAGGTAAGCATCGATCTTGGCCTGGTCTGCCGGTTCGCCGACCATCTGCGCGATGCGGCCCTTGTTCACGACAACGGCGATGGAGAGCTTCTCGATGTTGTAGCTGTTGCGCGTGGTGGCAACCGTCTTGCTGTTGATCTCGTAGTTGGTCTGCTCTTCCTTCTTGTCCGATTCGTCGGAAGACTTCGGACCGCCGGCGGCACCGGCCTCAGGTGCAGCCTGGGGCACGTTCTGCTCCACGGTCGCGGCATTGTCGTCCTGCGTCTGCTGCGAACGCTGCTCTTCCTTGGTGATACGGACCGACCGCTCAACCCGTGATTCCGGGTCGTAGATCGTTTCCTGAATCTGCTGGCTGTCGGTATTGAGGTTGGCCGTCACCGTCGAGCGGAAGTTGTCCATCCCCAGGAATGGCGCCAGCGCCTTGTCGATGTTGGTTTCCAGCTCCTGCTGGACAGACTGAACGATATTCAGCGAGCGGTTCATCTCGCTGTTGCCATATTCGTCGCCGGAAGCGAGCAGCTGGCCGGTGGAATCGAGAATCGTCACGTCGTCGACCTCAAGACCGGGAACGGCCGAGGCGACCAGATGACGAATGGATGAGGCGGCCTTGCGGCCGGTGGTGGTGCTGGCGCGGATCATCACCGATGCCGTCGGTTTCTGGTCGCCGCGCCGGAAATTTCCGACGTCGGGCATCACGATGTGTACCCGGGCTGCGGCCACGCCGCCGATCTGCTGGATGGACCGTCCGATTTCGCCTTCCAGCGCCCGTACCCGTGTCACTTCCTGCATGAACGAGGTGAGGCCAAGGGAGCCGACATTGTCGAAGAGTTCATAACCGGCATTGGTGCTGTTGGGGAGACCACGCTCTGCGAGGAGGAGACGGGCCTTGCCCGACATGCCGACCGGCACCTCGATGCTGTTGCCTTCTGGGCCGACGGCAAAGTCGATGTTGGCTTCGGCAAGGGCGATGCTGACCTGGTTGAGGTCCGTGGTTTCCAGGCCCACGTAGAGGGTCTCGTAAGCGGGTTTGTTGACGTACAGCGCGGCGGCAAGGACGATCGCAATGGACACAAGTCCGGCGCCGGCAAGCGCAATGAGCCTAGTCTGACCTAAACTGGCCAGATTGTTGTACACTTGAGAAAGTTGAGCCAACAGATTCATTCTGTTTCCACATCGCAAACCGAGATCAGGCCTTAGCCCGAGCCCACACTAGGCAACGAAGCTTGTGCGAGCGTTTCCGGAATCCGTCGCAGCCCGAGAGAAACCCGGCTGCCGATGTGGTCGAAAAGAAGGCCGTTCCCTGCCTTTAGAAGAAGTCGAAGTCGCCAGCGGCCTTGTTCAGAGGCTGCGAATGCCCGTGGCGAATGCCCGTGGAAAGCGCCCGGTGCATATCGGCAAGCTTCACCAGACTGAGGGCCGTCGACATGTCAACCGTCCAGTCCTCGGGAATGGTGCCGGTAATCGTATCGATGAATTCTGCGAGGCCACGGGTCTTCTGTACGGCAAGGTCGATGCCTTGCAGGATCTTGATGCTGTCCGGCTGTTCCATGACCTGGGGGCCGCCGAGTTCCAGCAGTTGCGGCTCGACCCGCTCGATGAGGTAGGCAACGTCATGCAGCTCGGAGACGAGCCGCATGAGGATTTCGGGCAGTGGCTGCTCGGGGAAAGCGTCTGTCTGCTTGGCGATGTCGGTCATGGCTTTCCTCGCGCCGGCGGCGCTATTCGCTAGAAGAACTCGATGGATGTTTCGACTGGCTTCGGGACGATCACCGGACGTTGCTCCAGCGCAACCGTCTTCTGCGTCTCTGCACCTGTCAGCGGATACTGGCGTGCACGTCCGCTGATCGGCCAGAACTCGAGCTTGCGTCCATGGTCCCCGCCGGTCGAAGATCCGACGATCGGGATCCCCTCGTCCTTCAGGAACTGTACCGCAAAGGCAGCGTTCTGTTCACCCACGTTGGAGAAGCTCGCAATCGTCTTGGCACCACCGAAGATCTTGGCTTCCAGCCGGTCGCGCCGTGCGCCCTTCTTCAGGAGGCCGTTGATCAGCAGCTCCATGAGATGCACGCCGTAACGGGTGGCATCGCCTCCGGACGTCATTGCGGCCGCCGATCCGGGCAGCAGGAAGTGGTTCATTCCCCCCACGCCCGCCACAGGGTCGCGAAGACAGGCAGCTACGCAGGAACCCAAAATCGTCGACAGAAACACATCGGGGTCGGTGACCACCTTGTATTCGCCTTGGATGATGTGAACCCGCTTCGCTGCGGAGACCTCTGTCATTTTAGGGCTCCAAACACGGCCTCGATTGCGGCCTTCATCTTTTCGATGGTGAAGGGCTTGGCAAGAACGTTGTTGGCGCCAAGCTGGGCGGCCTTCTGCACCAGCGCGCGGTCGCCCTGCGCCGTCAGAATGATGAAGGCCGCCTTCTTGGTCGCGGGATTGGTGCGAACCGCCTGCAGGAGGCCGAGGCCATCCATCTTGGGCATGTTGAAGTCGGAGATGACCAGATGATGAGGCTGTTCATTCATGATCTTCATACCCTGCTCGCCGTCACCGGCGGAGGTGATTTGCTTGAAGCCCAGCTGTGTCAGAGCATCGCTGAGCAGCAGCCGGCTGGTGACCTGATCATCGACGATCAGAACTTTGATTTTTTCAGCGAGAGACATTTATTCAGTACCTTCTTTCCGGGCAGCAGTTAATTTCAGAATTTCCTCACCAATGGAGTTCAACGGCAGTTGCGTCTCCACAGCCCCGATTTCGTATGCGACGCGCGGCATGCCGTAGACCACGCAGGTCTTTTCGTTCTGCCCCAGCGTCCGCCCCCCGGCGTTGCGCATTCTCAGTAGACCGGATGCCCCGTCCCGGCCCATTCCGGTCAGGATCACCCCAACGGCATTGCGGCCGGCCAGTTCCGCAACCGAGTCAAACAGCACATCGACAGAAGGCCGGTGACCATTGACGGGATCGCGTTCCACCAATCGGCAGCACGGCGCCGATGGATTGACGACCTGCAGATGCCGTTCGCCGCCGGGCGCCAGGTAGATCTTGCCGATCTCGAGCCGGGCGCCGTCGACTGCCTCTTCCACGACCGGAGCACACAGGCGGTTGAGCCGCTCGGCGAAACTTCTGGTGAACGTCGGCGGCATGTGCTGCGTGATCACCGTCGGCGGGCAGTTCTTGGGGAAGTTCTGCAACACCGTGATCAATGCCTCGACGCCGCCCGTCGACGAGCCGATTGCGACGACCTTGCGTCCGACCCGATAGCCCGCAGCCGGCGAGATGGCGGGTGCGGGCGCCGAGGCGGTGCGACGCATGCCGGAACGGGCCGCCGCCTTCACCTTCTCCGCCAGATCGATGAACGGGCGGATATCGCCGGGCGCCGGCTTGCCGACGCAATCGAAGGCGCCGATTTCCAGCGCCGCAAGCGTCGCATTTGCGCCATGATGCGTCATGGTCGACACCATGATCACCGGCATCGGCCGCAGCCGCATGATCTTCTCGAGGAATTCGAGGCCGTTCATGTTCGGCATCTCGATGTCGAGCGTCACCACATCGGGGTTGAGCTCCTTGATGGCAGCACGTGCCTCAAGTGCGTCACCTGCCTGGCCGACAACGTTCACTTCCGGATCGGAATTGAGCACTGCGGTGATGAGGCCCCGCATGGTCGCAGAATCGTCGACGACGAGGACGCGTGCCGGACCGCTCATGCTTTCCTCCCGGCGTTCTTGCCCGTCAGGCGATAGGTCGTGATGCCGATGTTGTCGAACAGGTTCTTGGGGTCGCCGGACACGCGTTCGGAGTGGCCGATATAGAGGTGCCCGCCTTCCGGCAGCAGAGACGCGAAGCGCGACCAGATCTTCACCTGCGTCGGCTCGTCGAAATAGATCACCACGTTGCGGCAGAAGATCACATCGAAGTGGCCCTTGAACGGCCACTGCGCCATCAGGTTCAGTTCGTTGAAGGTGATGAGCTTCTTGACGCGGTCATCGACCTGATACTTGCGACGACCGCCCACATCCACTTCGCGGAAGAACTGCTTGCGCATGGCCGGCGTCACCGTTTCCAGTGCGGTTTCATCGTAGATACCGGCCCGTGCCAGCGCCAGGATCTTCGGATCGATGTCGGTGGCCAGGATCCTGAAGTCGTAGTCGGTGATATTCGGCACCATCGAGAGGACCGTCAGAGCGATCGAATAGGGCTCCTGGCCATCGGAACAGGCTGCCGACCAGATGCGGACCCTGCCACCGCTCTTGGCGCGCGCAATCAGCCCCGGCAGCACTTCGTCGCGCAGATGCTCGAAGTGATGGTTCTCGCGGAAGAAACGCGTGAAGTTGGTCGTCAGGTGCGAGAGCATGTCGCGCCGGGCAGCGGCTCCCTCCGCTGAGGCCACCAGGGCGCAGTATTCGCGAAAGCCCTTCAGGCCCAGGTTGCGGATATGCTTGGAAAGACGGGAATAGACGAGCGAAGCCTTGGAATCGTTGAGGAAGATTCCGGCGTCCGAATAAATCATTGCGGCGATTTCGGACAGGTCACGGCGCGTCAGCGGATATTCTCCGCTGGCCATGACCTCGTCCGGCGACTGCCGGCTCTCTATTGCCCCCAAGGCCTTCATGCAGCTTCACTTTCCTGTTGCGGGAAGAGAGCATCCAGATCGATCATGCAGATCATCCGCTTGTCGATTGCGAGGATCCCCCGAGCGTATTGTTTTTCAAGTTCGGAAGAGACTTCCGGTACCGGCTGTATACTGTCGCCTATAATCGTAAGGATATCGGAAACGGCCTCCACCAGAAGTCCGACCACCCGGCTCTTTACCTGGGCAACGATGATCACGTGACGCACGCTTGGTTCGGCGGCCTTCATTCCCAGCATTGCAGAGAGATCGACGATCGGCAGGACTGCTCCGCGCAGGTTGATCACGCCCAACACATAGGGAGGCGCGTGGGGCAGCGGCGTGGCCGTCGTCCATCCGCGGATCTCGCGGACAGACATGATATTGACGCAGAACTCCTGATCGCCGATACGAAAGGCGATCAGCTCCCGGTCATCCTCCGACATATTTTTCACGGCGTACGACATACCTTAACCCGTGGCAGCTAGCGACATTTCCGGCTTCAGGGACTGGCCGCGCGATGCCGAGACCACGGCATCGACGTCCAGGATGAGAGCAACGCGGCCATCACCGAGAATAGTGGCTGCAGCGATGCCCGGGACATGCGTGTAGTTCGCTTCCAGCGACTTGATGACGACCTGACGCTGGCCCTGGATGGCATCCACCATCAAGGCCCGCTGGCCGCCGCCTTCCGATTCCACCAGCAGGGCGACGCCTTCGACCGGGTTCGCCTGCACCGACCTGAAGTTCAGGATGCGGCCGACATCCACCAGCGGGCAGAAGGAGTCGCGGATGGAGATCAGCCGCTGGTTGGCGCCGAAGGAATGGATCGCAGTGGCTTCAGGCTGAAGCGTTTCAACGATTGCCGTCAGCGGCACGACGAGCGTCTGGCCAGCGACGGTGACGACCATGCCGTCGAGGACGGCCAGCGTCAGCGGCAGGCTCATGGTGAAGGTCGAGCCATGGCCCGGGCGGGAGGAGATCGAGATCCGACCGCCGAGCGCCTGGATCGAGCGCTTGACGACATCCATGCCGACGCCGCGGCCGGAAATGTCGGAGATCGTGTCGGCCGTCGAGAAGCCCGGCGCGAAGATCAGGTTGTCGATCTCCTCGTCCGACAGGTTGGCATCAGGCGCGATGAGCTCGTTGTCGATGGCCTTCTGCTTGACGCGTTCGCGGTTGATGCCGGCGCCGTCGTCGACGAGTTCGATCAGGATGCGGCCAGAACGATGCTTGGCGGTCAGCTTGATCGTGCCTTCCGGATCCTTGCCGGCGGCCTCGCGCTTCTCGGGCGTCTCGATGCCATGGTCGACGGCATTGCGGATCATGTGGGTCAGCGGCTCGGCGATCTTGTCGATGACCGTCTTGTCGACTTCGGTATTCTCACCTTCCGTGACAAGGCGGATCGACTTGCCGACCATGTCGGCCACTTCGCGCACGATACGCGACATGCGCTGGAAGACCGGCTTCACAGGCTGGGCGCGGATGGCCATGACCGAGTCCTGGATCTCGCGCGTCAGCTGCTGCAGTTCCTCGAGCCCCATGTTGATGGAGGAGGTTCCGTTGTTGTCGTTTTCGATGACGCTCTGGGACAGCATCGCCTGATTGATGACGAGTTCGCCGACGAGGTTGATGAGGCGATCGACGCGATCCAGATCGACGCGGATGGTCTGACCGGCGGCAGCTGCCGCGGTTGTGGCTGTCTGGGCAGCGGCTGCAGCGGCGGCAGCCGTCTCCTTCTTCTCGACGCGGGCTGCCGCAGCAGCCATCTTGGAGGCGTCGCTTTCGGTCTGCGCTGCCGAGACATCTGCCGACGCGGCAGGGCCCGAGACTTCGTCCAGTGCGGAGAGATCGAATGGGACCGGCACCATTGGCAGATCGGCAGCAGGCGCCGCCGCCTCGGCCGCCTTCACCGTGAGCTCGCAGTCCCACTCGGCGAATTCGAAGACCGAACGGACATCTTCCTCCGCCTTCTTCGTCTTCAGGGAGATGCTCCAGCCGAAGTAGGAGTCTTCCGGGTCCATGGCGTCGAGAGCGGGCAGACCGTCGATGTCGCAGTTGATGCTCATCTCGCCGATGCGCGAGAGATCGCGCAGCAGCAGGGCCGCCTCGTTGCCCTTGCTGAAGAGCTCCCGGCGCGGGCGGAACGTGATATCGAACACCTGTTCGCCTTCGCCTTCCGCTTCCTCGTCGCCAAACGAGTCGAAGGAGAACGGCACCGGCTGGAAGCCGCTGTCATCCGTCGGCGGAGCCGCCTGCACGGGCTCGGGAGCCTTGGCAACAACCTTCGGAGCGTCCACCGAAGGCGCCGGGGTCTCACCGTTCGCGAGCGCCTCGAGCTCCTTTACCAGAGCGCGGCTGCGGCTCTCGTCGACGAAGCCGCCGTCGCGGGCAGCATTGGTCAGATCCGCCAGAACGTCGGCGGACTTCAGCATCACCTTGAGAACGTCCTGGCTCGGCTCAAGACGGTTGGAGCGGACGCAATCCAGCGTCGTTTCGAAGACGTGTGCAAAGGCGACAAGGTCTTCAAGACCGAAGGCACCTGCTCCACCCTTGATGGAATGAACGGCGCGGAAGACGGCGTTCACCGTCTCAGGATCGCGATCTCCGTCATTGAGCTTGAGAAGCCCCGATTCCAGTTCGGCAAGCTGCTCTTCGCATTCCTGGAAGAAGATCTCTTTGATTTCGTTCATATCCATCGGAAGGATTCCTGATCAGGCTGTTAATTCAGGCGGTCACGCGTTCAATGGCGTCGATCAGCTTGACCGGATCGAACGGCTTGACGATCCAGCCGGTAGCACCAGCCTGGCGAGCACGGTTCTTCTTCTCGGCATCGCTTTCCGTCGTCAGCACGAGGATCGGGATGGCGCGGTACTTTTCGTTGCGGCGCACGCCCTCGATAAAGCCGAAGCCGTCGAGGCGAGGCATGTTGATATCGGTGACGATGACGTCGGGATTGGCACCCTCCAGGATCTCAAGACCCTCGATGCCGTCTTCGGCCTGAATGGTCTCGAAGCCGGCATTGTTGAGGGTCACCAGAAGCATGTTCCGGATGGTCCGTGAATCATCCACGGTCAGTACTTTCTTCTTCATTTGGAAATCTCCTTAGCAACCAGAAGGTCGGTATCGATGCCGATGAGTTGCATTGTCTTTGCGAAAGCGTCGGAGGACTTGTCCACGACGTATGACTTTTTGTCGGCCTGCCAGGCGCGGGCACCGGCGATCAGCACCTGCACGCACTGGACTCCGACACGCTCCACCTCGGAAGCGTCGATCGTCACGTTGCGGCCGCGCATCGACATCAGGGTCCCATGCAGCGCGCTCGCCTCGGTGAGATCGAGGACCGGGGATAATTTCAAGCTGCCGCTCGCAGCCTTCTTCGTGGCCATCAGATCATTCCTTGCCTTTTGTGAAACAGAAGATCGCCGTCGTCCCTTGGATCGAAGACAGCACCGGTTGCGATGAGTTCGATCTTCGGCTTCTGGACCGGCCGCGACAGATCGGAGTGGTAGCGCGTCTGCCGTTCGACCCTGAACTCGCGGACCGTTCGTCCGAGCTCGAGAATCACGGTTTGCAGATCGTCGGCGCGGGTGCCGGCCTGCGCGGCGCGCCCGGCATTGGAAGCCACGTCAGCGCCGAGTGCAGAAACCTCCGCCGTGACATGTCCGAGCGCACCGGCCTGTTCCTCGGCGCTTCTGGCGATGCCGGCAATCGAGTGATCGATCGCGGTCACCTGCCGGACAATACCGCTGATGGCGTCCTGGGTGCGATGAACCATCTGGACGCCGGCACCGACCTGCGTCTTGGTGCCGTTGACCAGCGATTTGATCTCATGAGCCGCGTCCGCGGAGCGCTGCGCCAGGGCGCGCACTTCTTGGGCAACGACGGCAAAGCCGCGGCCGGAATCGCCGGCGCGTGCGGCCTCGATGCCGGCATTCAGCGCCAGGAGATTGGTCTGGAAGGCGATCTCGTCGATCACCCCGATGATTTCGCCGATCTTTTCCGCCGAAGCTTCGATGTCCGACATGGCACTGATGGCGCGGCCGACGATCTCACCGCTTTCCTCGACCGTCTTGCGGGTGGTGGCGGCGGCCTCCTGTGCAGCGCCCGTATCTGCGGCGCAGGTGCGCATCTGGCTGGTGATGGCGGCGAGCTGCGCGGAGGCCTCATGCAGCCGCTGCGAGTGAGCGACGGATGCCTCAGCAAAGGCCTTGGCGTCGGCAGACAGGGCACCGGCGACGGCCTCGGCCTCTTGTCCGTGCTTCTGCACGGTGGCAAGCGAGAGACGGCTCGTTTCGATGGCCTGATTCAGCAGATCCGCGAGTTCCCGGTAGGGCTCCGGAACCTCGTCGGGAAGACAGATGGTGAAGTCCCGCTCGGCCAGCGAACGCACGACGTCGGAGAACAGCTGGACGACTTCCGCATGGTCTTCCGCGCGCTGATCCTCCAGCGCCCGGTGGTGCTTCTGGCGAACCTCGTTGAAGCGCAGCGAAACCGCGATCTCCACATCGACCATGACGAGACGGACAAGCGCGCCGACGAGATCGGTCAGTTCCTGCGCGCGGCGACGGCCTGCCGGAAGCAGCGAACGGCCGGTCTCCTGTGCCAGCACGCCGGCGAGCAGATGCTCCAGCACGACGGCATGGCCCGCGACATGCCAGCGCGGGTCGAGACCCATGCGGCTCTCGCTGTCGGACAGCACCTTGACCCGCTCGGCATAGAGGGCATCGAAACGGGCGTCGGTCAGCACGCTCCAGTGCGAGGTCTGCAGGTCGTGCAGGCGCTCGATCTTGTGCTCGCTGTCGAAATGTCGGGCGGACTCGGGAAAGGACTGGAAGCGGTGGAAGAGGTCGCGCAGACCGTCTTTGCAATGCAGTTCCAGCTGCGGGCGGTGGCGTCGCAGCAGCTCGCAGGTGTCCGCGTCCAGGCCGGCAAATGCCAGTCTCTCCCCCAGGCTGCCTGCCTGAGCTCTCCGCGCCTGTTCTGATGGCGAACTATGCCCCACAATGCGTCCCCAAAAACCGAATTAGACCCCCGCAAGGATCGCAGTACACTGCTCTTCTCACTCGTCCGCCGGGGGGTCGGGAGGATGCCGGTCAACCTGAATAAGGTCGCCGGGCATGGACAACACGGTCACCGCGGTCGTTTTGAAATGTGATCAGGAGCGGATACCGGGTCGAGACCGGTACGGCAGATCGGCTTCATGCCTCTGGGGAACAATGGTTCCACAATTTGCCGTGGTTGCTCATATGTATGGTTAATTCCTTGCCCGAAGGTTAAGAATACTGGCCCTCGCGTGATTTACTTTTTAGAGGGAGCTCATTAGCAACGACCGGCCAGAGGTCACGCCCTCGAGGCGCAACCTTGGGTCGTGAGACTCAGGTCCCGAGCGCCGGACCGGGGAACCTGCGGCTGACAAAGGGCGAGCCCTTCAAACCAAAACGCCATGACAAATCTGCCGCCTTCGTGATGCCGATCCGCGTGCCCACGACAACCTCCGCTGGTCCTGTCGGAAACGTCAGATCAAATGGCGGCTCGACAAGCGGCAATCCGTCCTGCGCCCGCGAGATCGCCAGCGCCTGGCAGACACGTCCCGGTCCGGCACAGAGAAGCCGGAGACCACGGCTGCCCCGCCTTTCCTGCATGTCCTCAAGGCCCCAGCGCGGCTCCAGGGCCCGAATGAGAACGGCGCTGCCGGGACGGCAGACAATATTGAGGCACCAGTGAATGCCATAGGAGCGGTAGACATAGACATGCCCGGCCGGGCCGAACATCGACCGGTTGCGGTCCGTGGGGCCGCGAAAGCTGTGGGACGCCGGATCCTCCCGCTCATAGGCCTCCGTCTCGACGATGATCCCGCCGACGCCGTTAAACGTCAGGGAGGCCCCGATCAGATGCCGCGCCACCTCCACGGCACTCCTGTCGAAGGGACTGTCATCCTGTGCAATCAAGGTCGGCTCCGGGTGCAATGGGGGATGGACGGTGGGGTCGACAACTGGCGCAGTCGTCTACGTCAGACGCAAGATGCCCGCGGCAAAGCCTCGGTCAAGGAGACAGGCGATGAAATAGGTGAGGTCTGTCTGAGGCTGAATGGTGCCCGGAGGCGGATTTGAACCACCGACACGCGGATTTTCAATCCGCTGCTCTACCAACTGAGCTATCCGGGCATCGAGGCTTTTTTGAAGCCTTCCGGTCCAGGACCGGCGGGGGGTGTCTCCCCCGGAAGCGAGCGGGGTTATAACATCTTGCGAGGCCATGTCCAGCACCGTCGACGACTTTTTTGGCCTCCCCGATCGTTTTCCGGAGGGGGTCGAAAATGCCGGCCGAAGCCATCACTCCTCGTCGTCATCCGGCCTGGACTCGTCGTCGGAAACGGGGATGGCGTAGGATCCCGTCAGCCATCGGGAGAGATCGAGCGTGCGGCAGCGATCGGAGCAGAAGGGATAATGGTCGCGGGCGGACGGCTTGCGGCATTCCGGGCACGGCAGTGTCTTGCGAAGCGGCTCCACCTTGCCGCCGGGTTTGATCGGGGACGCCATGCTCAGCCCTCCGGCCATGCCGCCTGCACGTCGAAGCCTTCGCCCGACAGCAGTGACAGGGTCTCGTAGAGCGGCAGGCCGACCACATTGGTGTAGGAGCCGACGAGCTTCTGGACAAAGCTGCCGGCAATGCCCTGAATGGCGTAGGCGCCCGCCTTGCCGCGCCACTGGCCCGACGCGATGTAGTTTTCGATTTCGGTCGCCGACAGGCGCTTGAAGCGGACCTTGGTCAGGACGACCTTCTGGCGGAACTGGCCGCCCGGGGTCACCAGGCAGATGCCGGTATAGACCGAATGACCGCGGCCTGACAGCAGATGGAGCGCGGCCGAGGCCTCCTCCGTGTATTCCGTCTTTTCCAGGATCCGGCGGCCGACGGCCACAACCGTGTCGGCGGAGAGAATGTAGCTGTGGCGCCAGGCGAGATCGCCCTTTATGGCCGCGAAGGCCGCCTCGGCCTTTTCGGTCGACAGGCGGCGCGCGAGCGAGCGCGGGTGTTCCGACTTCTTCGGCGCCTCGTCGATATCCATCGGCATCATGCGCGCAGGTTCGATGCCCGCCTGGTTGAGCAGGTCCAGACGCCGCGGCGAGCCGGAGGCGAGGATGAGTTTTTGATCAGACGCCATGATGCTTCAGTCGTTCTGCCGCTTCAGGCGCGTCACTTGAACCGGTAGGTGATGCGGCCCTTGGTGAGATCGTAAGGCGTCATTTCCACCGTCACCTTGTCACCGGCAAGCACCCGGATGCGGTTCTTGCGCATGCGGCCGGCCGTGTGCGCAATGATCTCGTGTTCGTTTTCCAGCTTCACGCGAAATGTTGCGTTCGGCAGGAGTTCTGTCACAATGCCCGGGAATTCAAGGACTTCTTCTTTAGCCATCTATGGATGTTCTTCCTGTCAGTTGGGTGTTCGGCCAGGCGAAAGCGCCTGCCTGCAAATTTGCGCGGAAACTACACAATCGTGTCCTGTTTGTGAACTCGCATAATTCCAATTCGATTCGTGCCTCACAGCGCTGCTGCCGGGGGTTTCCTGAACCCCGAAAACTGCGCCTCTATGCGCCTCCAGAGATAGTCCCTGACTTCGCGATAGGCTGCGAGCCGCTGCTCGCGGGTACCGGTTTCCACAGTGGGATCCATGGTCGGCCAGTAGATCACGTTCACTGGACTTGACCGCGTCAACTCGAGCGCCGAATGGTGAGCTTCCGGCGTCAGCGTGATGATCAGGTCGAAGAAATCATCCTCCAGATCGTCCAGCGTCCGCGGCCTGTGCCTGCCGATCGACAGCCCGACCTCATCGAGGACGGCGTCCACGAAGGGATCGCGTTCCCCGGAGCGGACGCCCGCCGACTGGACATAGATATCGTGTGGCAGCAGCCGTTTGGCAATAGCCTCGGCCATCGGCGAGCGGATCGCGTTCCATCCGCACATGAAAAGGACTGCGCCCGGCTTCTCCGTCATCGTCCAGGAGGCCGGCGCGTCGCCCATCGCCGTCATCCCCGCCAGTAGAGGACGCAGACGAGTGTAAACAGGCGCCGCGCCGTGTCGAAGTCCATGCGCACCTTGCCGTCCAGCCGGTCCATCAGCGTCTGCGAGCCCTCGTTGTGAATGCCTCGCCGGCCCATGTCGATGGACTCGATGCGGCTCGGCGTCGCCGAGCGGATCGCCTCGTAGTAGCTCTCGCAGATCATGAAGTAGTCCTTGATGATCCGGCGGAAGGGCGTGAGCGAGAGGATATGCGCGGCGACATCCTCGCCGGCCTCCGTCGTGATGCTGAAGACCAGCTTGGAATCGACCAGCGACAGCTTCAGATGATAGGGCCCGCCCGGATGGCCGACCGGCTCGAAGGCGTTTTCCTCCACCAGATCGAAGATGGCGACCGCCCGCTCGTGTTCGACGTCCGGCGTCGAACGGCCGATGGATTCGTCAAGGACGACGTCGGAGAGACGGAAATCGCCCTTCGTCATCCTCAGCCCCCGCGGTTCAACCGTATGGCAACGGAACGGGCATGGGCGTCGAGCCCTTCGGAATGGGCAAGCGTGATGGCCGAAGGCGCAAGTGCTGCCAGCTGGTCCGGCCCGAGCCGCAGGATCGAGGTGCGCTTGACATAATCGAGCACCGAAAGGCCGGAAGAGAAGCGCGCCGAGCGGGCGGTGGGCAGGACGTGATTGGAGCCGCCGACATAGTCGCCGATCACCTCCGGCGTGTAGCGGCCGACGAAGATGGCGCCGGCATTGCGGATGCCGGGGATGAAGGCGTCGGGATCGGCGACCGCCAGCTCCAGATGCTCGGCCGCAATGCGGTTGGCCAGCGGCAGCGCCGCCATCAGATCGGCGACGAGCACGATGCCCCCGAAATCGGCCCAGCTGCGGGCGGCCGTCTCGGCGCGCGACAGCGTCTTCAACTGGCGCTCGACCGCCTGCTCGACGGCCTCTCCGAACGCCCGGTCGTCGGTGATCAGGATCGACTGCGCGCCGACGTCATGTTCGGCCTGGGCCAGCAGGTCTGCGGCGATCCAGTCCGGATCATTGTCGCGGTCGGCGATGACGAGGACTTCGGACGGGCCGGCGATCATGTCTATGCCCACCTGGCCGAAGACCTGACGCTTGGCAGCGGCCACATAGGCATTGCCGGGGCCGACGATCTTGGCGACCGGCGCGATCGTCTGCGTCCCATAGGCGAGTGCTGCAACCGCCTGGGCGCCACCGACGCGGTAGATCTCCGAGACCCCGGCGATGCGGGCCGCCGCCAGAACCGTCTGGTTGATCGCGCCGCCGGTTGCCGGCACGACCATGACGATCCGCGGCACGCCGGCAACCTTGGCTGGCAGGGCGTTCATCAGAACCGAGCTCGGATAGCTTGCCGTGCCGCCCGGCACATAAAGGCCGACCGCATCGATCGCCGTCCAGCGCGAGCCGAGGCCGACGCCGAGGGAATCCTCGTAGACATCGTCCTTCGGCATCTGTCGGGCATGATGTTTTTCGATGCGCTCGGCTGCGAACCGCAGGGCGTCGAGAACCGCCGGTTCCGTTGCGGCCACCGCCGCATCGATCTCCTCTTCGGCGACCCTGAGGCCCACGGCGGCAAGATCGACCCGGTCGAAGCGGGCGGAATAATCGATAAGTGCGGCATCCCCACGGGCACGGACGTCGTCGATGATCGCCTTGACGACGGCATTCACATCGTCGGAGACCTCCCGCTTGGTCGACAGGAATGCGGAAAACCGCTCCTCGAAATCACCCGATGCCTGCTCCAGCCAGATCGCCACTCGACAGTCCCCTCAATGCATGCGCCCCAAGGCGCCAGAAAATCAGTCCCCTTTGGGATGCCGCGGCATCCGTTCGGTCTCCCAGGCGCCGCCCGTATCCATCATCTGCACCTCGATGCATTCGACATCGAGGCTGATGGCAGCACCTCCGGCCAGGATCAGCTCGACGGTGCCCTCCGGCCCGTCGCCCTTCTGGTCGAAGCGCATGGCCAGCAGCGAGCACACCGCGTCGGGGTTGCTGCGGTCGACGCCGAGCGTGCAAACCGCCTCCACCCGCTTGAACGAAATGACGGAGCGGCGGCGTTCGAAACCCTTGTTCTTCCGGTCGGCCTTTTCCCAGACGAAGCGGTTGAAGACCACCATGAACTGGCGGCCGCGCGCGTCATAGCTCAGGTCCGCGACGCGGAAGACACTGTCCTGCATATATGCGGAGACGATCGCGAGATCATCCTGGTCGAGAGCAAGAAGCTTGAGGTCCGCCATGGTTTCCATTTCCAGTCGAGACGCCGGTCGGCGTGTGTTCATCCTGCCACGGAGATAGGATGACCCGGCACGATCCGCAACGCCACCGGAACCTTAGTCGCTGACACGTTCCACGTCGGCGCCGCATCGCGTCAGCTTCTCTTCGAGGCGTTCGAATCCACGGTCGAGATGATAGACGCGGTTGACGACGGTTTCGCCCTCGGCGACGAGGCCGGCGATCACCAGCGACACGGAGGCGCGCAGATCGGTCGCCATGACCGGGGCGCCCTTCAGGCGATCGACACCCTCGATGCGGGCCATCTGTCCCGACAGGGTGATGCGGGCGCCGAGCCGCGCCAGTTCCTGCACGTGCATGAAGCGGTTCTCGAAGATCGTCTCGGTGATGTGCGAGACGCCGGAAGAGCGGGTCATCAGCGCCATGAACTGGGCCTGCAGGTCGGTCGGGAAGCCCGGGAAGGGTTCGGTGACGATGTCGACCGGCTGGATGCCGTTGCCGTTTCTGACGACGCGAAGGCCGCTGTCGGTCTGCGTCACCTCGGCGCCCGCCATGCGCAGCGCGTCGAGCGCGGTGTCGAGAAGCGAGGCGTCGGTTCCTTCAAGCGTCACGTCTCCGCCGGTCATGGCGACCGCCATGGCATAGGTGCCGGTCTCGATGCGGTCCGGAAGGACCCGATGGCGCGCACCGGACAGCGAGGTGACGCCCTCGATGGTGATGCTGCTCGTGCCGGCGCCGGAGATCTTGGCGCCCATGGCGTTCAGGCATTTGGCCAGATCGACCACTTCCGGCTCGCGGGCGGCGTTGTCGATCACCGTCGTGCCGTTGGCGAGCGAGGCTGCCATCATCATCACATGGGTGGCGCCGACCGAGACCTTCGGGAAGGTGTAGTGGCCGCCGACGAGGCCGCCCTTCGGGGCCGTGGCATTCACATAGCCGGCGTCGATCTCCATGATCGCGCCGAGTGCCTGCAGCCCTTCGAGAAACAGATCGACGGGCCGCGTGCCGATGGCGCAGCCGCCCGGCAGCGAAACGCGCGCCCTGCCCTCGCGGGCGAGAAGCGGGCCGATGACCCAGAAGCTGGCGCGCATCTTGGAGACGAGATCATAGGGGGCCGTGGTATCGACGATCGTCCGGCAGGTGAAATGGATCGTGCGGGAATAGCTCTCGCCCTGGCTTTCGCGCCGGCCGTTGACGGAGACGTCGACGCCGTGGTTGCCGAGGATGCGCAAGAGCTGCTCCACGTCGGCCAGATGCGGCACGTTTTCGAGCGTCAGCGTATCGCTGGTCAAGAGCGAGGCGATCATCAGCGGCAGGGCGGCGTTCTTCGCCCCGGAGATCGGGATGATGCCGTTCAGCTTGTTGCCACCGCGAATTCTGATGCGATCCATGAGGTCAAGCGGGGTTGAACCCGTCCTTTTGTTGCGAGTGCAGGCGCGAAGCGGCGTGCTTAGCGGAAAAGCCAAGTCGCTTCAAATGATTTGGAACCGAGTGTTCCCATGAACATCCTGTCAGTCCGATTCGTCTTTTTTTGCGGCAGGCAGGCCGAAGGCCTCGTCGGCGGCCCCTGAACGACGCGCCCGCGCCTGTCCCTTGCGGCGCATGAGGTTCTCGCGAAGCTTGGCGGCGGCGCGCGCCTTGCGCTCCTCGGCACGGGCCTCCGCCTGCCGCTTGCCCGCCGCCCTGCGCTCTTCCGCCGCTATTTCCGCATCGTCCTTGGTCATGGCTCCCGCTTAGCCGAAAAGCAGCCGGGAAAAAAGAGCGCCACTTGCGGCCGGGAGACGACGGAACTTGAAATTGCGCCTTGCGCTCATTGTGAACCTATGGCAATAGGCCCCTCGCCCACGGACGACCAAACCGAAACGGGCCTAAGCTGCTATAGCTCAGGGGTAGAGCACTCCCTTGGTAAGGGAGAGGCCGAGAGTTCAAATCTCTCTAGCAGCACCATTCTTTCCCCGATTCAATCACCGCTTCGATTCGTCGGACTGCCATGCATGGCAGCCTCTGCCTAATCACTCCCCCTCACCCCACATAATCGCTCTCGTGCCGCGACAACACCTGCCCGTACCCCTTCGCTCCGACGATCTCGCCATCGTCCATCACCACCGTGCCGCGGGCGATCGTCATCACCGGCCAGCCGGTGACCTCAAAACCTTCCCAGGGGGTGTAGTCGGAGCCGTGGTGGAGGATGTCCTGGCGGATGGTCTCCTTGCGGTTGGGGTCCCAGAGCGCGATGTCGGCATCAAAGCCGATGCCGATCGAGCCCTTGCGGGGGTAGAGCCCGTACATCTTGGCGTGATTGGTGGATGACAGTTCGACGAACTTCTGCGGCGTGATGCGGCCCTTGGAGACGCCTTCGGAAAAGAGGATCGGCAGCCGCGTCTCGACGCCCGGAATGCCGTTCGGCACCCAGCGGAAGGAGGTCCTGCCCTTCTCGTTGAGCTTGCCGTCGGTCGCATCATAGCGGAAGGGGCAATGGTCTGAGGAAAAGGTCTGGAACACGCCCTGGGTGATGCCTTCCCAGATGGCCGCCTGGCTTGCCGTATCGCGCGGCGGCGGCGAGCAGACGTATTTGGCACCCTCCATGTTGAGACCCTTCAGGTCCTCGGCGGTCAGCGTGATGTACTGCGGGCAGGTCTCGCCGAACACCTTCAGGCCGCGCTGCTGCGCCCAGCGGATCTGCTCCATGGCCTCGCGGCCGGACACATGCACGACCATCATCGGCACGTCGATCAGCTCAGCATGGCTGATGGCGCGATGGGTCGCTTCCCGCTCGATGACCTCGGGACGGGACACGGCGTGGTAATAGGGTTCCGTCTTGCCGGCCCGCTCCAGCCGTTCGGTCATGAACTTGATGGTGTCGTAGCCCTCGCAATGGACCATCACCAGCGCCCGCTCGTTGCGCGCCACCTCGAAGACCTCCAGCAATTGCCGGTCGTTCAGCACCAGGTCGTCATAGGTCATGAAGACCTTGAAAGAGGTATAGCCGTCCTTCACCAGCGCCGGCAGCTCCTGACCTAGGACGGCGGGCGTCGGGTCGGAAATGATGAGGTGGAAGGAGGTGTCGATATGGCACTCGCCTTCCGCCGTGCGCCGGTAGTCCTCGACGGACTGGCGCAGCGAGGTGCCCCGCTGCTGCAGCGCAAAGGGCATGATGCAGGTATTGCCGCCGGCGGCGGCCGATGCGGTCGCGGAGGCAAAATCGTCGGCCAGCGTGATGCCCGGTCCCTGCGGCTGGGCGACATGGACGTGGCTGTCGATGCCGCCCGGCATGACATAGAGGCCGGTCGCATCGATCTCGCGGGTGGCGGCCCCGACCCGGTCGGCGATCACGGCGATCTTATCGCCGGAAATGCCGATGTCCGCCTTGTAGATGTCGGTGGCGGTCACGATCGTGCCGCCGCGAATGGCGAGATCCAGGGTCATGGGCGGGGGTCCTTTGTGCTGGCGATTGAAGATGGGGCCTTGAGCCGGATCAGGGCGTCAGCCCTGCGCAGCGCGCCGTATTGCGGATGTGATTTTCCATCTCGTGGCGGGCGGCGGGGCCGTCGTTGGCCCTGAGCGCAGTGATGATGCGGCGGTGTTCGGCAATCGACTGGCCCATGCGCTCCGGGTCGGTGATCGGGATCGGCTGGCGCTGCGTCTCCGTCACCTGGTCCCGCACCGTCTGATAGAGCGCCTTCAGCATAGCGTTCGAGCAGGCCGAGACGATGGTGCCGTGGAACAGCAGGTCGGCTTCGACATTGCTGACGAGGTCCTGTTTCGCCCAGGCCTCCTCCATCGTTCTTGTCGCCGTCTCCATGGCATCCAGCTGCAGCTGGGTCAGCCGGCCGGCCGAGAGCCGCGCGATTTCCCCTTCCAGCAGGATCCGGGTCTGGAACACGTCGAAGGCGGGGTAGCTGTCGGAGTAGCGCCAGGGCGCCATGTGGCCGCTCTCGCTCCGGCTTCCCGCCGCCGCGACGTAGGTGCCCCGTCCGGCTTCCGTCTTGAGAAGCCCCAGTGTCTCGAGCGTCAGCAGCGCTTCGCGCAGCGAGGCCCGGCTGATTCCGAACTTCTGGGAGAACTCCCGCTGCGACGGGATCTTCTCGCCGGCCTTTAGGGCGCCGGTCTGGATCATCGTCTGGATCTCCCGCGCCACCGATTGTGGAAGGAGCGTTTTGTTCAACATAGCATTCCGCCTCAGATGCCCCCGTCGGGCGACGTACCCTATTTTTTCAAATGCCATCTTGCAAAGCAGAAACCGGCATGATTGTCTGGCCTTACTGGTCTGACCAGTCGGACCAAATGTAGAGTGAGTTACGTTCAAAAAACAAGGGGAACCTCATGACACGTGCATCCACCCTCAAGACAGCCTTCATCGCAGGCCTCGTCGGCCTGCTGGGAACCACCACCCTCCAGGCCGCCGACCTGACCGTCGGCGCCAACATCGGCAACGTGCCCTGGGAATTCCAGGACGCCAGCGGCAAGATCACCGGCTTCGAGGTTGAACTCGTCAACGAGATCGCCGAGCGTCTCGGCAAGACCGCCGAATTCGTCAACACGCCGTTCAACGGCCTGTTTTCCGCCGTCCAGTCGGGCCGCATCAACATGGCGATCTCCTCGATCACCATCACCGAGAAGCGCCTGGAATCGGTCTCCTTCGCGCAGCCCTACTACGACAGTGACCAGTCGCTGACGGTCACCGCAAGCTCCGGCATCACCGGCCTTTCCGGCATGAACGGCAAGGTCGTCGGCGTCGACACCGGCTCCACCGGCGACATGTGGGCGGAAGCGCATACCGCCGAGCACAGCTTCGGCGAGATCCGCCGCTACGAAGGCCTGCAGCCCGCCATGCTCGATCTCGTTGCCGGTCGTGTCGACGGGTACATCTCCGATATCCCGGCGCTCCTCTACTACGTCAAGGACAAGCCGGAGCTGAAGGTGGTCGAGCGCATCCCGACCGGCGAGAAGTATTCGATCATGTTCAACAAGGGCGATCCGCTGGCCGAAGAGGTCAATGCCGTGATCACGACGCTGAAGGAAGAAGGCTTCATCGCAGAGCTGCATGAGACCTGGTTCGGCGCCAAGGCCGAGGATACGACCTCGACCGTCACCGTTCTCGACATGCCGAAGGGCAAGTAAGGCTTGAACTGCATCCGGCGGGGCAAGCATGCTCCGCCGGGCTGCCAAGGGAGCCTCAAACGGCATGAACCTGATCAATACATTCTTCAACGTGCCGGTGCTCGTCGACAGCCTGCCGCAGCTTCTCTGGGGGCTGGTGGTGACGCTGCAGATCGGTGTGACCAGCATTCTCGTCGGCCTTGCCGGCGGGCTGTTTCTCGCCGTCAGCCGGCTCTATGCGCCCGCCGTCGCAAGGCTGCTGATCCGCGGCTATGTCGACATCTTCCGCTCGATCCCGCTGCTGGTGCTGCTGATCGTCGTCTATTATGCGCTGCCCTTCGTCGGCATCCGCCTGTCGCCCTTCATGTCGGCGGTGACCGCGCTGTCGCTCGTCTCGGCCGCCTATACGGCAGAGATCTTTCGCGCCGGGATCGAGGCCATTCCGCACGGGCAGTTCGAGGCGTCTGCGGCGCTCGGCCTCTCCAACAGGCACACGATGATCGACGTGATCCTGCCGCAGGCGATCCGCATCGTCATTCCCCCGCTCACCAACAACTGCATCAACGTGATGAAGGATACGGCCCTTGCCTCCGTGGTCGCCATGCCGGACCTCTTGAAGCAGGCGACGCAGGCGCAGGCGCTTTCCGCCAATCCGACGCCGCTGATCGGCGCGGCGCTGATCTACATCGCGCTGCTCTGGCCGATGGTCGCCGTCGTCGCCCGCCTCGAAAAGCACTTCAGCCGGGGGAGCCGCTGATGGAGACCGCCGCAAATCCGTTCATCACGGTCCGCGGGCTGACGAAGGCCTATGGCAATTTCACCGTCCTGCACGGGATCGACCTCGACATTACCGAAGGCGAGGTCGTCTGCGTCATCGGGCCGTCCGGCTCGGGCAAATCGACGCTGATCCGCTGCATCAACCATCTCGAAGCCTTTGCCGAGGAGAGCCGGATCACCGTCGACGGCACCCGCGTGCAACCGGGGCCGGCGCTGGCGAAGGTCCGGGCCGAAGTCGGCATGGTCTTCCAGTCCTTCAATCTCTTCCCGCACATGAGCGTGCTGAAGAACGTCATGCTGGCGCCCATGCGGGTGCGCAAGACCACCGTTGCGGATGCTGAGCGCAAGGCGCGCGAGCTGCTCGCCCGCGTCGGCATCTCCGAACAGGCGGAGAAATTTCCCGGACAGCTTTCCGGAGGCCAGCAGCAGCGCGTGGCGATTGCCCGCGCGCTGGCGATGGAGCCGCGGGTGCTGCTCTTCGACGAGCCGACATCGGCGCTCGATCCGGAGATGGTCGGTGAGGTTCTCGACGTCATGCGCAAGCTTGCCGGGACCGGCGTCACCATGGTGATCGTCACCCACGAGATGGGCTTTGCCCGCCAGGTCGCCGACCGGGTGATCTTCATGGACGGCGGACGTCTGGTGGAAATCGGGACGCCGGCGGAGATCTTCGACACCCCCAGGGAAGAACGGACGCGCGGCTTCCTGCGCGCCGTCCTCAATCATTGAACAAGAAAAACACACCGGAGGACACAAGGATGGCCACCAATTCGCCGCTCAACCTCGACTTCGTCCGCAGCCAGTTTCCCGGCCTTAACCGCGGCTGGACCCTCTTCGACAATGCTGGCGGATCGCAGATCCTCCAGGGTGCGCTCGACCGCATCAACACCTTCCTGATCGAGAAGAACGTCCAGATCGGCGGCTCCTACGAGGTCTCCCAGGCGGCTGCCAGCGCGCTATACGAAGCCCGCACCGCCGCGATGCACCTGGTCAACGCCCGCCGCCCGGAAGAGATCGTCTTCGGCAATTCGACGACGGCGCTGCTGCAGAACCTGGCGCGCGCCATGCACAGCCAGCTCTCACCCGGCGACGAGATCATCGTCACGGTGGCCGACCATGAATCCAACATCGGTCCCTGGGACCGGTTGCAGGAGCGCGGCGTGGTTCTCAAAGTCTGGCCGCTCAACAAGGAGAGCATGGCACTCCAGCTTTCCGACCTGGCGCCGCTGATGAGCGAGCGCACGAAGCTCGTCTGCGTCACCCATTGCTCCAACCTGCTCGGCTCGATCAATCCGATCCGCGAGATCGCCGACTTCGTCCATGAACGCGGCGCCAGGATCTGCGTCGATGCGGTCGCCTATGCCCCGCACCGGGCCGTCGACGTCCAGGCCTTCGACGTCGATTACTACGTCTTCAGCCTCTACAAGACCTATGGGCCTCATTACGCGCTGATGTACGGCAAGCACGACCTGCTGCTCGAGCTCGACCCCCTCTACCACTACTTCTACGGCAAGGACAAAGTGCCGGGCAAGCTGGAGCCGGGCAACCCCAACTACGAGCTTGCCTATTCGACCTGCGGCATCGTCGACTATCTGGTGGCGCTGGGCGAACAGGCCGGCGAAGGGGGCACAATCCGCCAGAAGATCGAGGCAGCGTATGGCGCCATCACCGCCCAGGAGAATGCCCTGGCCGACCGCCTCCTCGGCTATCTGCGGTCGCGCAACGACTGCCAGATCGTCGGCCAGGCGCAGAACCGCGAGAGCAGCCGCGTTCCGACCATCGCCTTCCGCTTCGACGGTCGCGAGGCCGGAGACATCTGCAGGGCGATGGACGAGGAGAAGATCGCCATCCGCTTCGGTGACTTCCATTCGCGGCGACTGGCCGAATATCTCGGCCTCACCGACCACGGCGGCATGCTGCGGGTCTCGATGGTGCACTACAATACGGTCGAAGAGGTCGACCGCATGACGGCAGCACTCGACAGGATCCTGGCGACGGAGGCGGGTCTGGCGAAGGCAAGCTGACGGCAAACAGGGGTGCAGCGCGCCACCGGCGGAATACGGGCTCATGGTGTGTCTCCCCCTTGGGGGTCATGCCGTCCCGGAGTTTGATCGTCATCAATGAGCAGCCTCTGCACCTGTGCTGTCATGCAGGGCGGCGGCGGAGCGGCGAAACTGCCGTAGCCGCCGACGTTGCCGGCGATGGGCCGGCAAGGTCAACGCAACTGGTGATGAGGAGTGTAGCCATGGCTGATGCCAAGTTACCGATCAAGAACGAGCAGACCGGCACGCCCGCGACGTCGGGCGGGTTGTGGTCTCCCTTCGAAACCCTTCGAGCCGAGATCGACCGGCTGTTTGACGATTTCACGCCGGGGGCGTGGCGTCCCTTCTCCGGACGCTCCCTGGTGACTCCGGGATGGACGTTGATGCCGGCGGTCGACCTCGTCGAAAAGGACGAGAAGTTCGAGATCACCGCAGAAATCCCCGGAATCGACGAGAAGAACCTGGAGGTCAAAGTCTCCAATGGCATGCTGACGATCCGCGGCGAAAAGCAGGACGAAAAGGAAGAAAAGCAGAAGGAGTACCATGTGTCGGAGCGACGCTACGGCTCGTTCCAGCGCAGTTTCCCGCTGCCGGCCGGCATCGACCGCGACAGGATCGAAGCGGGCTTCTCGAAGGGCATCCTGACGGTCACCCTGCCCAAGACGGCCGACGCACAGCAGAACGAGCGGAAGGTCGACATCAAGGCGGCATGACCCGAACGACAGAGACTGAAAATGGCGCCCCGTGGCGCCATTTTTCGTTCAAGGCCAGGCCCGATCCGGTGGTACGTCCCTAATCGAGCAGCTCGCGCAGCCGAAGGGCGAGTTCGCGGGCGGTATAGGGTTTTTTCAGCCAACTGCCGGACACCGCCAGTTCGCGACCGGCGATTTCCGGTTCGGCATAGCCGGAGGTGAACAGGACCTTGACGTGCGGATGCTCGGCGCGGACGATCTGCGCCAGTTCGTCGCCGGTCATGCCGCCCGGCATCACCACGTCGGTGAACAGTAGCGCGATGTCCTTGTTCTCGCGCAGCTTCGCCAGTGCCTGCACCCCATTCTCGGCTTCGACGACGGCGTAGCCAAGATCCGTCAGTCGGGAGACGGCGATGCGGCGCACGCGCGCATCGTCCTCCACGGCCAGTATCTTCTCCGATCCACCCGGGAGAGTTTGCGGGGCAGTCGCTTTTCCGTCCGGAGCGGCGGCGGCATCGACCGCCGGCTGGGTGGCCGGCAGGAAGATCCGCACGCTCGTACCCTGCCCCTCCTCGCTGTAGAGCTGGATCTGGCCGCCGGATTGCTTGGCAAAGCCATAGACCATGCTGAGGCCGAGACCGGTGCCCGATCCCACGCCCTTGGTGGTGTAGAAAGGCTCGAACGCCCTCTGCTTGACCTCCGGCGGCATGCCCTCGCCGTTGTCAGTGACGCTGACGAGCACGTAATCGCCGGTGCGCACATTCGGATACATCTGGGCGTAATCGACATCCAGCTTCACCCGCGCAATCTCGATCGACAGGCGGCCTCCGCGCGGCATGGCATCGCGGGCATTCAGCGTCAGGTTCAGGATGGCGTTCTGCAGCTGCGATGCGTCGACGAGCGCCTCATTGGCCGACCCGGTGATCACGGTGCGCAGTTCGATCGTTTCGCCCACCGTCCGCCGCAGCAGGTCGGAGAAACCGGAGACCAGTTGGCCCACATCGACGATCTTCGGATTCAGCGGCTGCTTGCGCCCGAAAGCGAGCAGTTGCCCCGTCAGCTTGGCACCGTCGTCGGCAGCGTCCTGGGCTTCGCGCAGCATGGTCAGCAGGCGTTCGTCGGAGATCTTGCTCTCGACCATTTCCAGATTGCCGCTGATCACCGTCAGCAGGTTGTTGAAGTCGTGGGCAAGGCCGCCGGTCAACTGGCCGATGGCTTCCATCTTCTGCGACTGGCGCAGCTCCTCCTCGATCTTGTGGCGGCTCGTCAGGTCGCGGACGAAACCGGTGAAGATCCGCTTGCCGTTCACCCTGGTTTCGCCGACGGCGAGTTCCATCGGAAAGAGGGTGCCATCCTTGCGCTGCCCGGTCACAACCCGGCCGTAGCCGATGATGCGCCGCTCGCCGGTGGCGACATAGCGCTCCAGATAGCCGTCATGCCTGTCGCGGTCCGGCGACGGCATCAGGACCTTGACGTTGCGCCCCCGGACCTCGTCTGCAGCATAGCCGAACAGGCGTTCGGCGGCCGCGCTGAAGGAGCTGATCTGACCGGCCTCGTCGATGACGATCATCGAATCGGGCACGGTGTCGAGAATGGAGCGCAGATGCGCCTCCCGTTCCGCCAGATTGTTCTCCGCCACCTTCATGTTCGTCACGTCGTTGTTCATCTGGATGATCATCGGTCGCTCGTCGTCGCCGGTCTGCACGGCGACCCAGCGGGTGGCCACAAAGATCGAGTGGCCTTGCTTGTGACGATGGACGACCTCGCCTTCCCAGATCCCGGTGGCGAGCACCTGAGCGCGCACCTCTTCACGGGATTGCGGAAAGTTTGTCTGCAGAAGGTCGTGCAGGACCTTGCCCACGGCCTCTTCCCGGCGCCAGCCGTAGAGAGCCTCGCAACCCTCCGTCCAGTGCGTCACGACACCGTTCCAGGCGTGGACGATCAGGTTTGCGTGGTTCAGGAGCCGAAGTGCTGCGTCCAGGTCGTTCGCCTCTGCCTTCTGGAGCGCGGCATCTTCATTCATCGTCATGTCCATGTGTCTACCAGGCTAGTGCCGTCTGAATTCCTCGCGAGAGGTGTTTGTCGTCCGCCATTCAATTTCGCATTCATCGCCGTCGCCGGCCAATTGTGCAAGCATGCCGCGACGCAGAATTTCGACGGCATGCCGCCCGGAAGGCGTCAGGACCCCCTTGTTCGCGAGCTTGGTCATCGTCCGAGAGACCGTCTCGATCGTCAGGCCGAGATAGTCGGCGATGTCGAGCCGCGTCATCGGCAGCTTCACGATGGGCGCCAATCCGCCGGCCCGCATTTCCCGCTGCAACTCCTTCAGGAGGAAGCTGCAGAGGCGCTCTTCGGCGTTCTTCGTCGACAGGAGCACCATCTGGTCCTGGGCCGCCGCCATCTCGTCCGACATCTGGTGGAAGACTGCGGGGCGGATTTCGTCGGAATTGGCGAGCTCCGTTTCGAACGCCCTGCGCGACAATCGACGGATTGTCACGTTGTTGATGGCCTCGGCGGTGTAGATGTAATGGCTCTTGAAGGAGATACCGAGGAGATCGCCGGCATGCAGGAACCCGGTGATGACGCGCCGTCCGTCCGGCAGTATCCGTACGATGCGCAGCGTGCCCTCGACAACCTCGAAGATGGATTTCGCCTCGTCACCCTCAAAGAACAGAATCTGGCCCGAAACGAAATTCTCGACCTGCTGCCTGGCAAACAGGGAGTGCAGGCTTACCGGCGGCATCGCCCGCGAAGCCATTGTCGCGAGACCGGATCTCGTAGCGTTTTCCATCAACATGTCCGCCTCCATTTCTTGATGGTGGCAGTTGACCCTGCGGTCGTAACACGCGAATGGTTTGACTGTGATAATGGGTGCAATCGTGTAACACTCCGTAACATCCCAGATCCCACAGGCTCATGACCCCGGATACCAGCAACAGCCTCCATCTTCTCGTTGTCGACGACGATCTGCGCATCCGCAACATGTTGGCGCGATACTTCGAGAACGAAGGGTATCGCGTCAGTTGCGCCGGCGACGGACGCGACATGCGGCTGAGCATGAAACAGACGGATTTCGACGCGATCCTTCTCGACCTCTCGCTTCCCGGCGGGCAGGACGGCCTGGACCTGGCGCGGGAAATCCGGATACAGTCCGATGTGCCGATCATGATGCTGACGGGCCGCGACGATGTCGTCGACAGGATCGTCGGCCTCGAGATCGGCGCCGATGACTACATCGCCAAGCCGTTTCACCTGCGGGAGGTGCATGCCCGGCTGAAATCGATCCTAAGGCGGCGAAGTATTGTGTCGTCCGCACCGGTCGAGCCACAGCAGGAACAGGCCGTGTGTTTCGACGGCTGGACACTCAATCTCACCAGGCGGGTGCTGCAGGACCCCGGCGGGCAGACCGTGGAACTTACCACCGGCGAATTCGACATGCTTGCCGTTTTCGTCACGCATGCGGGGCGGGTCCTGACCCGCGAACAGTTGATGGACCTGACGCGCGGGCGCCAGCTGGAGGCGTTCGACCGGGCCGTAGATGCGCAAATCGTGCGGCTGCGGCGCAAGATCGAGGCGGATGCCAAACGGCCGCAGCTGGTCAAATCCGTCCGGGGCGTCGGCTATGTCTTCACCGGGACCGTCTCGCGGACCTGAGACATTCCCTATTCGACGCTGTAGATCATGCCGAAGCCCACATCCGGCACGCTCTGCGGCTGTTCGAGGACGTGGATGCTTGCAGGGGCGGAACTCCATATATGGATCATCCGGCAGCCCTCTCTCTCAGCCCAGCGACGTGCGAAGGCGATGATCTCCCGACTGACGCCGCTCTCGTCGATCAGGCTGATCGACGCAAAGACCGGCACATCGAGCAGGTCTCCGAGAAGCGGGTGCTTGACGGGCGTCATCCTGAAGATGCCGCGTATGTAGCCCCGCGCATCCTTGGCGGCCGCCCACTGTCTTCGCTGCGCCTCCGTTGCTGTCAGCCTCCTCCACGTCTCGAGATCAAGCGCCGGAACGACGACCTGCATGACTGCAAAAGCCCGGACCACGTCCCGATGGCTCAGACTCTCGATCTCGTAATGGAAAACCATGGACAGTTCCGTATCATGCAGGCTTCCCCTGCTTGGGAGGTAGAGCCCTTGAATTCAAGGAGGCTAAATCTCGCAAGGACGTTGCGCATTGATGCCGGTCAAAGATGCCGTTGCGCAACACGTGCGGTGCGGCCAGACGGCAGGACAGGCGACGATGTCAGCGATCAGAACGGAATATCATGGCCGCGCCCGAGGTGCCGGCACAGACCTGGCCGAAGCGGAAAGGAGACCGCCGCGCACAGTCTGGACGGTGCCGTTTCAGTGAGCGTAGTCGGGCATCACGAGGTCAGCGTACGACCGGTTCCCCGTCGCGGAAGGCTGCATCCCCATGCTCGTAGAGCGTGAAGACGTCCTCGCGCCGGCACAGTTCGGTGCCGGGGCTCATCACGGTTGCGGCCCCGGCCGCCACTCCCAGCCGGAAGGCGTCTTCCAGCGGATAGCCATTGGTCAGCGCCCAGACCATGCCGCCGACGAAGCTGTCGCCGGCACCGACCGTCGAGCCGACCGGCACGGCAAAGGAGGGCACCTTGATGGCGCCTTCGTCGGTGACCAGCAAGGCTCCCTCCCGCGCCATGGAAATGCAGACGTATTTGACCGAGCCTTGGCCGATCAGTTCCTGGGCGGCGGCCACCGCGCCATTCTCGTCCAGGCTGCGCCCGACGATGCCCTCCAGTTCGTCGAGGCTCGGCTTGATCATGAAGAGCCCGCCGACCTTCAGCGCCTCCGCCAGCGCCTCGCCGGAGGCGTCCAGGATGAAGCGGGTGTCCTTGGCGGCGCAGATGCGCGCCATCTCCCCATAGGCGTCCTTCGGCAGACCACGGGGCAGGCTGCCACTGACGATGATGTAGTCCGCGGTCGCCTGCGCCAGGAAACGCAGGGCCTCGCCGTACTCCTCCTGGCTGACCACCGGCCCCTCCGGTACGAAACGATACTCCTGCCCGGTCTCCGTTTCCTTGACCATGAAGGCGACGCGGATGGCGCCGTCGATGGGGATCGTGTGCAGGTTGACCGGCAGCTGGCGGACAGCATCCAGGAAGACCTCCCCCGTCGCGCCGCCAGACATGACCAGGAGATCCGGGCGCTCGCCCAGCTCCGCCACGACGCGGGCGACGTTGACGCCGCCACCGCCGATGTTCTGACGCTGGTTGCGGATGCGCACCTTCTTCGTCGGTACGACGCGATCCGTTTCGTTGGCGAGATCTATCGAGGGATTGAGAGCGACGCAGAGGATGAAAGCCATTTCGTCTCGAGCCTTTGGTTTCTAGGAATGTGGTCGGCGCAGATAGAGACCGTGCGACGGGGACAATCAGCATGATATGGGTCGGGAAACCAGAACGGCAGCCCCATCGGCAGTCAGGCGAAGCGCCTCATCCGACCGTGCGCGCCGATGAGCATGACAATACCAGTGCGGCGCGGCAGCAAGTTGACATAGCGCAAGTCGTTCCGGTGCCGGCGGATGTTAGTCGCAGCCGCCGACGAGGCAGTCCGCAACGCAGATCCAAAGAAAGGCATCCTTCGTCTCGGCGCCACAGCCTGGAGATATTGTTGTCGCAATGTCTGGGTAACATGCCTGCAAATGGAGGTCATGACATGACAAACGATCTTTCAATCTCCGAAGCCGTATCCGATCCTCTGATCGCCCTGATGCTGCGGGCCGACGGCATGGAGCCCAATGCCTTTGCCGAAATGCTGAGCCGGGCAGCCCGCGAGCAGCTTGAGCAGAAGATTTCTCGGCTTCGCGAGGAGCGTGCCACACGTTTCTATCAGGTACTGTCCGCTGCCGAGACGGTCGGAACCGGCTGCAGCCATCGCTGACAGGCAGCTTTGTCCCGGACCGGCGGGATCATGCTGTTGCCTTGAGCGTCACGAACTGCCGGCCGCCTGCCAGCGCCACGAACTCCTGCGCCGTCTGCGGCTTGCCGAAATAATACCCCTGCCCCTCCTGGCAGCCTAAACTGCGCAGCAGCTGCCATTCGGCCTCTTCCTCGACACCCTCGCAGACCACCGTCATGCCCAGACCATCGGCCAATGACTTCACCGAGCGGACGATGGCCTGGCTTGAAGGGCTCGCGACGATGCCCCGCACGAAGCACTGGTCGATCTTGATCTTGTCGAACGGGAAGCGGGCGATATAGCTGAGCGAGGAATAGCCGGTGCCGAAGTCATCCAGCGCCGCAGCGATTCCCAGCGACTTGAGCTCCTGTATCTCTTCGAGAAGCCGTTCCGGATCCAGAAGGAAGGTTGATTCCGTCACCTCGATATGGAGCCTGTGTGGCTCCAGTCCGGAGATGGCCAGCGCCTCGCGGACATCCGCGCAGAGATCGCCCTTGGCAAACTGGACGGCGGATACGTTGACTGAAACGGTCAGATGAGACGGCCACCTGGATGCTGTCGAACAGGCCTCCAGCAGAACCCACCGACCCAGGTCGCAGATGAAGCCGTTGGACTCGGCGACCTCGATGAACTGGAGGGGCGACACCAGCCCGAGCTCCGGATGCTTCCAGCGAATCAGAGCCTCGCTGCCTGTTATCTCGCCTGAGTCGAGGTTCACCTGCGGCTGGTAGAGGAGATAGAACTGGTTGTCGCGCAGCGCAGAGCGCATTTCCTGCTCCAGACGCATGCTGCGCGCCTGCGCGATGGCCGCCAGGGGTTCGTAGACATGCCAACCGGAGCCGCCCACCTTCTTTGCCTGGTCGAGGGCGAGCTCGGCGGCGTCGATCCAGTTTGCCGCATTGTCGAGGCCCTCGTTGGCAAGAGAGGCGCCTATCCGGACATCAACATGAATTTTTGCGCTGCGGGCGTCGAAGTTCTTCTCGAACAGCGACAGGAGTGCCTGCGGCAGGTCTGCGATATCCGTATCTGAGGCCAGAGCCAGGGCAACACAGAAGACGTCGCCGCCCAGCCGCCCGACGAAGGCGTGGTTAGGATCATGCCCGATGTCGCGGACGCCGGCCATCAGACGCCGCGCCACGGCATGCAGAAGCTGGTCGCCGGTCGCACGGCCGAAGGTCGAGTTGATTGTCGCAAAGCGATGCAGGTCCACCGCGGCCACCGCCATGGTCATGCCTTCGTTGACGCTCTGATCGACACGGTTGATGAGTTCCCGCCTGTTGAAGACGCCCGTGAGGTCGTCCAGCTGGGCCAGTCTGCGAAGCTTGTCCTCATAGACCCTGCGAGCCGTGACATCGCGTACCGTGATGCAGGCGACGAAGGATCTGGACGACTCGTACCGGCCCGTCAGGTTTTCGATCCGGGAGAGCGTCAGAGATGCCTCGAGATGGCGAAACTGTCCGTCACTGACAAGCGTGACCTCCTCATGGGCAGCAGGCAGGAGCTTTTCCTCCTGACTACCGGCCTCGATGATGCGGTCGAGGGCCTGGGTGATCTCCGGCGGCCCCATCAGACGAAAATCCCCGCCTCGCTTCAACTCGTGACGCGGCCCGAAGAACCTCGCCGCCGCCCGGCTCTGATCGAGGATCTTTCCGTCGCCATCAACGATGATCACCGCATCGATGCTATCGCTGATCACGCGCTTCAGGATTCGGCGGCTGTTGCGTTTCTCGGCACTCGCAATCTCGGCGAGCCAGGTACTGACTCCGATCTTCTCCATGAGAAGGACCACCAGCGCCGTAATCAGCATGAGGTGGAGCGTCGCGGAAGGCAGGAGCAGCGAGTACTCCTTCTGCAGGAAGTAGCCCCCGATTTCCACGCAGACCACAAATGCAGCGGCGCTGGCTATGACGGGAACCAAGCGCTGTTCGCGCAGCTTCGGGGAGCCCGCGAGGATCACAAACGCCAGAACGAGACCGAGCGGCCAGACGGGAAGGCGCTCGGGCACCCTTCCCTGCACCAGGGTCTCTGCCGCCAGGATGTGGAGCATGGGACCGCTCAGGATGCCATAGATCGGCACAGGAAACAGATCCTTCAGTTCCGTCGCATAGGCGCCCACCACGACCGACCGACCGGCAAAGAAGCCCGGCTCCACGCGGCCCTGCAGCAGATCGGCGACGGAGACGGCGGCGACGGTTTCGGGACGTATGGAAAAGTCGACCGCCAGTTCCGGCACTCCCGGATCCGCCACCCCGGACAGGACCACCGCCGCAGAGGAGAGCGGATCGCCATCCAGCGTGACGCTGGTGTCGAGGCTCCGGAACAGGCCATTCGGATCCAGGGCGACATTGGCAGCAACCAGCCAGGCATTCTTTGCCAGATCATCGATTGGCCGGGTCACCGAAACCGCTGCAGCATCACTCACGTGCTGATGCTGTTCGAAAACAGGAAGCATGACGCCTCCGGCGCGCTCGAGCGCATCGGCAAGCTGGCGGTCTTCTTCCGGAGAAGAGGGCGTGCTGAAATCGATGTCCAGGAAGATGTCGCCGGCAGCCCCTTCGACCAGCGCATCGATGACCGCTGCATGGACGGAACGGGGCCAGGGCCAGATCCCCACCTGATCCAGGCTTTCCTTGTCGATGGCGACGAAGACAAACTTGTCCGAGGCGTTGCGGGGCGCGAGCTCTGCCCGAAGGTCGAACAGCTGATCGTCCAGCTGCTGAACCAGCTTCGAAGCCGGCAGCGCAAACGGCATCAACAGCAGTGCGGCAGCGGCCAGCAGCCGCGCTGTTGTTTTGCGCGGCTGTTCGAGCCTGATCCACTGGCGAAGCAAAGGTCTCAGGGCACGGTCCTCCCGACAGGGTTGCCCGTGCATCGACGCTCAGTCATCACCGTCACGCGACCACGGGGATCGATGGATATCCGGGCGCTATCCGGGACTGCCAGGTCAGCGCGAACCGGGAACCACGTCCTCTTGTCGACGATGAAGTTCACCTCGGCTGTGGTTCTCTCGATATGGCAATCCGCTGCATTGGCCGCGAGAGGGGAGAGGCAGACGACGGTGGCAGCGGCAACGATCTGGCGCAACAGGCTGAGCATGAGACGTTCTCCCTTCCATGCTCACAAAACCACTCGCTAATTAAGAAACCATTCAATTAACGAGCGCCCTTGCAAACAATCCGTCTCTTCTGCCCTTGCCCACTCAGAAACTCGCCGAGACGAGCCTCTGCCGAATTGCATGCAGCTCGCCACCCTTCCGTTCCAGCAGGGACTGCTCCCAGGCGAGCGCGGTCTTCAGGATGACTGTCAGATCGTCATGGCGGGGCACCCAGCCCAGACGGTCGCGCACGAGGGTGGAGTTTGCCACCACGCTTGCCGCATCGCCTGTCCGACGCGGGCGATAGTTGATCTCGAACGCATTGCCGCCGAGCTGCGTCACAGTCTCCAGTACTTCCAGCACCGAATAGCCCCTGCCGTAGCCGCAGTTGGCAATCAGCGCTTCGCCACCCTGCCTCAGATAGCTGAGCGCCTTGAGGTGAGCGTTCACGAGGTCGCTGACGTGGATATAGTCGCGCACGCCCGTGCCGTCGGACGTCGGGTAGTCCGTGCCATAGACGTCGACACCGGCGCGCTGTCCGAGTGCAGCTTCGCAGGCGATCTTGATCAGATGCGTTGCGCCATCGGTCGACAGGCCGGTCCGTCCCATGGGATCGGCGCCGGCGACATTGAAATAGCGAAGAGCGACGAAGCGGAAATCATGCGCCGCCGCCGCATCCTTCAGCATCAGTTCCGACATCAGCTTCGACTGGCCATAGGGGTTCTTCGGCAAGGTCGGCGCCGTCTCGAGTACCGGCGTGTCGGCGACCTCGCCGTAAACTGCGGCCGTGGAGGAAAAGACGAGATGGCGGATGCCGGCTTCCACAGCGGCGGCTGCCAGAAGGCGGGTGTTGCTGGTGTTGTTCTCGTAGTACTCGAGCGGATGAGCGACCGACTGCGGCACGACGATCGAGCCCGCAAAATGCAGGATGGCGTCGATGTCATTCTCCGCGAAGATCTGCGCCAGGAGGTCGCGATTGCCGACGTTGCCGAGGTAGAAACGGGCCGCCGGCGGCACCGCCCACCGAAAGCCGGTGGAAAGCCTGTCGATGACCACGACATCCTCGCCGGCATCCAGCAGAGCCCAAGCCATGTGGCTTCCGATATATCCGGCACCGCCGGTAACAAGAACGGCCATTCTTATACTCCCTGCCTTTGTTCGTTGGCAGGAAGCGAAACACTTTTCCCCTTCATCAATGCTTACCCGGAGGGGCTGTCGGGTGGGTATATTGCGCGCCAAGGCTAAGGCCACGCCAATGAATTCGCTAAAGTTTTAGCCTTTTTCAGTCCCGCTCAAAGCTTGAGAACGTAATCGGCCAGCCGGGCTGCGGCTTCGCGGACCCGTTGCGGATCCCGCAGGAAGCAGGCCCGCAGGAAAACCTCGCCGCCCGGCCCGAAGGCGGAGCCCGGCGCCAGCGCCACCTGGACCTTGTCGACGATGTCGAGGGCTGCAGCGCGGCTGTCGGTGATGCCGTCGACCTTCAGGAAGGCGTAGAGAGCGCCCTCCGGCTTCAGGGTCTCGACGCGGTTGGTGGCGATCAGCGTGTCGCACAGGATGTCGCGCGAGACCTTCGCCCGCTCGATGTTTTCGCGGACGAATTCGTCGCCCTTGTCCAGCGCCACCACGCCGCCGCGCTGCATGAATTGCGCGACGCCGGAATTGGAATACTGGATGAGGTTCTCGATCACCTGCCCGATCTCGGGCGGCGCCACCAGCCAGCCGAGCCGCCAGCCGGTCATCGACCAGTTCTTGGAGAAGGAGTTGGCGAAGATCACACGGTCGCCCTCTTCCATGACGTCCAGGAACGAGGAGGCCCGCGTCTCCTTGCCGTAGTAGTAGAGCGCGTAGATCTCGTCGGCGATAATCCACACCCCGTGCTTGCGCGACAGGTCGAGAATGGCGGCCAGTTCCTCCCGGGAGGCAGTCCAGCCCGTCGGGTTCGACGGCGTGTTGATGAACATCGCCCGCGTCCGGGGCGTGATCAGAGATTCGAGCTTCTGCAGGTCGAGCGACCAGCCGCCATCGACGAAATCGAGCGGCAGGACAACGGGCTTGGCACCGCCGATCTCGACCGAGGCAACGATGTTCGGCCAGGAGGGGGAGAGGTAGATCAGTTCGTCGCCGGGATTGGTCAGCGCCTGCACGGCCAGCATGATCGCATGCATGCCGGAGCCGGTGACATAGAAGTGGTCGCTCGACAGCGTCTTGTCGAAATGCCGGGCGTAGTATCGCGACAGTGCCTCACGCAGTTCCGGAATGCCGCGCTGCCAGGTGTAGAAGGTCTCGCCGCCGAGAAGCGCCTGGCTTGCCGCCTGGTTGACGAAGTCGGGAGACGGCAGGTCGCCTTCCCCCGCCCAGAGCGGAATGAGACCCTCCTGGCCGCGCGCATAGGTGATCACTTCGACAATGCCGCTTTCGGGTGCGGAAAGGGCGCGGGGGCTGAGGCTGCTCAGGATGGACATTCGATTCACTCTCCGGCTGATTGCCTTTCATAGCCTACCATCCCCACGCAATCCCATGACAATCCGTGAGGATGGTATCGATTCGAGTGATGGATGTGCCTATCGGCTTTTCAGGAGATCGCGGATCTCCGTCAGCAGCTGGACATCGGCCGGTGGCGGCGCGGCGGGCACGGCGGCGTCGGGCTTCTTCTCTTCGGTAATGCGAATGCGGTTCACCGCCTTCACCATCAGAAAGATGATCCAGGCAAGGATCAGGAAGTTCAACACGACCGTGATGAAGCTGCCATAGGCGAAGACCGCCCCCTGCTCCTTTGCGGCAGCGAGCGTGGGCGCCGTCACGCCCCCGGCCAGTGGGATGAAGTAATCGGAGAAATCGATACCGCCGATGATCGCACCGAGGACGGGCGTGATGATGTCGTTCACCAGCGAGTTGACGATCCCGGTGAAGGCCCCGCCGATGATGATGCCGACCGCAAGATCGATCACATTGCCCTTGGCGATAAACGACCTGAATTCCGACACGACGGCCATAGGCGCTCCTTTCTGAAGCAGATTGAGACTGCCGGAACCTGGCGCTGCGGCAGCATTTATCCAGATCGCGGGTACCGGCGCTTTCAACTTTATGCCAAGTCCGTAGCGATTTCCAAGCAGATGCTTTTGCTCTATCGTCATCAAGCACTTGCCCCGGAGCGGAGGAGACATGGTTCCCGGCTGGCTGATCTTCCTGGCGGCATTCGGCTATATTCTGCTTCTGTTTGCGGTGGCCAGTTATGGCGACCGCCGGAGCCGTCGCTTTGGCGTGGCCGAGGGTGGCAGGCCCGTCGTCTATGCCCTCAGCCTGGCCATCTACTGCACCTCCTGGACCTATTTCGGCGGCGTCGGGCTGGCCTCGCAGCGGGGGCTGGAATTCACCGGCATCTACATCGGCCCGATCCTCGCCTTCACGCTCGGCATGCCGATCATCCGGCGGATCGTCGAACTGGCGAAGGCGGAGAAGCTGACCTCGGTCGCCGATTTCCTCGCCGCGCGCTACGGCAAGAATTCCACGGTGGCGATGATCGTCGCGGTCATCTCGCTGATTGGCGCCATCCCCTATATCGCGCTCCAGCTGAAGGCGGTCTCGAGCTCCGTTGCGGCCATGGTCGATGCCTCGGCCTACGGGATCGGCAGCGGCAATCTCTACTTCATCGACCTTGCCCTGATCGTCACCCTGCTGATGGCCTGCTTTGCCGTCATCTTCGGGACGCGCCATACGGATGCCACCGAGCATCAGGATGGCCTGATCCTGGCGGTCGCCATGGAATCGGTCGTGAAGCTCGTCGCCTTCGCGACGGTCGGGATCGCCGTCATGTTCGTGCTCTACGAAGGGCCGTCGGACCTCCTGTCGCGCGCCTCCGACAACCTCTTCGTCACCTCGGCAATGTCCTACGAGACACCCATCAGCCGCTGGCTGATGCTGATCGGCCTGTCGGCCTTCGCGATCATCATGCTGCCGCGGCAGTTCCACGTCACCGTCGTGGAGAACCGGACGCCGCGTGAACTGAGAATGGCCGCCTACCTGCTGCCGCTCTACCTCGTCGCCATCAATCTCTTCGTGATGCCGATCGCGATGGCGGGCCTCATCTCCTTCGGCGGCACCGGCAATGCCGACCTCTACGTGCTGCTGCTGCCGCTTGCCAACGAGATGCCGCTGGTGTCGCTGATCGCCTTCATCGGCGGCTTTTCCGCCGCGACCGCCATGGTGATCGTCGCCTCGGTGGCGCTGTCGATCATGGTCTCCAACGACATCGTCATGCCGGTCCTGCTGCGGCGCAAGCTGATGCGGCGCTCCGTCCACCGGGCCGATTTCACCAAGACGCTGCTGCGGGTGCGCCGCCTGTCGATCATCATCGTGCTGATGCTCGGCTATGCCTACTACCGGGCCGCCGACAGCGAAACCGGCCTCGCCTCGATCGGACTTCTGTCGTTTGCCGCCATCGCCCAGATCGCTCCCAGCCTGATCGGAGGGCTTGTGTGGCGCCGCGCCAATGCCAGGGGTGCCATCCTCGGCATGTCGCTTGGTTTCCTCGCCTGGGCCTATCTGCTTTTCGTCCCGAGCCTGGGCGGCCCGAACAACGTTCACCTGGCGGGTGCCATTCTCCACTTCCTCTTCCCCGGCACGGCGCTTTTCAATGCCGATTCGGATCCTCTCGTCACCGCCACACTCTTCAGCCTGATCCTCAACACGCTGGCCTTCGTGCTGGGGTCGCTGTCGCGCAACCCGAAGCCCGTCGAGCGGATCCAGGCCGGCATCTTCGTGAAGCGCCATCGGAGAGCCCAGTTCGCAACGCGTGGCTGGAAGACCCGGGTCAGCGTCGGCGACCTGAAGACCACGATTGCCCGCTACCTCGGCGAGGAGCGGATGGAGCGCTCCTTCGACAATTATGCGCGCGGCAGCGGCCGGCCGCTGCAAGAGGACCAGCCGGCGGACATGGCGCTGATCCATTACTCCGAGCAGCTGCTGGGCAGCGCCATCGGCTCGTCGTCGGCGCGGCTCGTCCTGTCGCTCATCCTGCAGAAGGCGGAGGATGCCAATTCCGACACCGTCTGGCTGCTGGACCAGGCCAGCGAAGCGCTGCAGTACAATCAGGACATGCTGCAGACCGCCCTTTCCCAGATGGACCAGGGCATCGCCGTCTTCGACAGCTCCTATTGCCTGACGATCTGGAACCGGCGGTTCCGCAATCTCCTCGATCTTCCCGAGCAGGTCGGTCAGGTCGGCTATCCGCTGTCAGACATCATCTCCATCCTGGTGGAGCGTGGCGACATCCGCGCGGAAGACCGTGCCGATGTCGTCCAACACTTCCAGACGCTGGACGCGCCCTTCCCGCTGGTGCTCAGCGGCGGCAAGCGGATCATCGAGGTGCGCTCCAATGCGATGCCGGACAAGGGCATCGTCGCGACGCTGACCGACATCACCGAACGCGTGGCCGCCGACCGGGCGTTGAAGCAGGCGAACGAGACGCTCGAACAGCGGGTGGAGGAGCGCACGGCCGAACTGACCCGCGTCAACCGCGAACTGGCCGAAGCGCGGGCTTCGGCGGAAGAAGCCAATCTCGGCAAGACCCGCTTCTTCGCGGCGGCCGGCCACGACATCCTGCAGCCGCTGAACGCCGCACGCCTCTACTCATCCGCCCTGGTGGAACGTCTTGGCGCCTCCGAAAACAGTGCACTGGTGCGCAACATCGATTCCGCGCTGGAATCGGTCGAGGCGATCCTCGGCGCGGTGCTCGACATCTCCCGCCTCGACACCGGCGCGATGAAGCCGCGCATGACGTCGGTTGCGCTGGACGACCTCCTGCGGCGGATCGAGACCGACTTTGCCCCGATGGCCCGGGAGAAGAACCTCAAGTTCACGGTGGTCCCCAGCTCGCTGCGCATCCGGTCCGACGTCAACCTGCTGCGCCGGCTCGTGCAGAACCTGGTGTCGAACGCGATCAAATACACGATCAACGGCAAGATCGTCATCGGTGCCCGGCGCCGCGGCGACCAGGTGGTCATCGAGGTGCTGGATTCGGGCATCGGCATTCCGGCCGCGAAATTTCGGACCGTGTTCAAGGAGTTCGCGCGTCTCGACGAGGGTGCGCGCACGGCAGCAGGCCTGGGCCTCGGGCTGTCGATCGTCGACCGTATCTCGCGGGTGCTGAACCACCCCGTCGAGCTCTCCTCGGTGCCGGGCAAGGGCACCATCTTCAGGGTCCGCGTGCCGCGCGACCTCGCTTCGCCTCAAACCGCGAAGCCGGCGGAACAGCCGGAGCGGCGGCGCCGGTCGCAACCGCTCAACGGACTGAGGGTGCTCTGCATCGACAACGAGCCGAAGATTCTGGAGGGCATGAGCCTGCTCGTTTCAGGCTGGGGCTGCACCGTGGGCCAGCTGACATCGCTTGCGGGGATCGAGGCCATCGTGGCCGCCAGGGAGCCGCCGCCGGAGGTCATCGTTGCCGATTTTCATCTCGGCGACGGCAACGGCGTGGAGGCGATCGTCCGGCTTCGGCAGCTGTATCAGGCCGAGATCCCTGCCCTGCTGCTGACCGCCGACCGCACGCCGGAAGTGCGCGCAGAAGCAGAGCGTTACGACATTGCAGTGCAACATAAACCCGTGCGCCCCGCCGCCCTGCGCGCCTATCTGACGCAGGTCGCCGGCATCAAGAGAATTGCCGCGGAATAGCGCGCACCGTTCATCCACCAGTCATCCAGCCTCGCCTAGGAAGCAGATCGCGCGACGCATCTGCGGAACACTCTCGCCGATTGCTGCGTTAAGCGCGCATGATTTCTGGCCCCTGAGAGGCCTGACGAACCGGGCGACCCAAGCGCATCGGATCGGCAGAACGGAGACCGAGACCGATGAAACGGTTTGATATCATTGATGGTATGCGGGGATATTTCCTCGTCTTCATGCTGATCAACCACCTGATCTTTGCCGGCGGCTATTGGCTGGTGAAGGTCAACCACAACCAGCTCGCCTTCGTCGAGGATGCGCAGGGCTTCGTCTTCCTGTCGGGTCTTCTGATCGGCATGGTCTATGCCCGCAAGATGGTGAAGAACGGCTATGCCGCGGGCCGTCAGGCGATCTACTCGCGCGCTTTCGAACTCTACCGCTATGCGATGGGGATCGTGCTCGCCGTGCTCGTCGCGCAGATGTTCCTGCCCGACGCCTATACCGTCTGGTACAACTGGCTGGGCTATACGACCTTCGACGACCCGCTGCGGCTGGCCGCCATCGCGACCTTCCTGTTCCAGCCCACCTTCATGGACATCCTGCCGCAGTACATCGTCTACATGCTGTTTGCGCCCTGGCTGGTGAAGCTCGTGCTGGAAGACAAGTGGGTCTACGTGCTGACCGGCTCGCTGGTCCTGTGGATGGCGGCTCAGCTCGGGCTGCAGCGGATCGTGACCGATCCTCTGCACCAGATCGTGATGGGGCCTGACGACCAGGGCATTCGCGCAAGCTTCAACCTGCTCGGCTGGCAGATCGTGTTCTACTCGGGTCTGGTTCTGGGTGCCATGACCTCTGCCGGCAAGATCGACTGGGGCCGGATCCTGACGCCGGAAAACACCTTCATTCCGAAGATGGCCCTGATCGTCGTGCTGTTCTTCCTGCCGCTGCGGATCATGACAGCCAACGGCCTGATGCCCGACTTCATGCTCGGCAAGTTCGCGTCCATGGAAGTGCGCGCGGACTTCGGCCCGGTCTACCTTCTGAACTTCCTGGCTGTCGCGGCCCTGGTGACATGGCTTCTGGCCGCCGGCCCCAGGCACCCGTCGACTTTCGTGCGCAATGCCGCCGGCGTCCTCACCTGGATCTTCTCGCTGAAGTTCCTGCAGCTGATCGGCCGCCACTCCCTTTATGTCTACGTCTGGCATGTCGCCATCGTCTACGCCGTCTACTACTTCGACGGTCGCTCGCCGGAACTCAGCGAGCTGACGAAGACGGCGATCGCGCTCGTCGGCGTGGGGCTTCTGGCAGTCCCGGCCATCTGGCGCGAGCGTGAGAAGTTCTTCGGGACGCCTGAAACTCCGCCTGCCCGCATGAAGCCGCAGGCGAAGGTCGCCAACTGATAGAGATCCGCGGGCGGTGGCTCAGGTCACCGCCCCGATCTGCCACGGCACGAACTCGTTGTCGCCGTAGTCGTAGATTTCGCTCAGCGTCTTGCGCCCTGACGCCACCGCGATGATATCCTCGAAAATCCGCTGACCCGACTGCTCGATGGTTTCCTCGCCGGTGACGATGCCGCCGCAGTTGATGTCCATGTCCTCCTTCATGTGCTCGTACATTTCGGAGTTGGTGGCGATCTTGATGCAGGGCGACGGCTTGAAGCCGGAGACCGAACCGCGGCCTGTGGTGAAGCAGATGACGTTGCAGCCGCCGGCCACCTGGCCTGTCACCGCGACCGGGTCGTAGCCGGGCGTGTCCATGAAGACGAAGCCCTGCTCTGTCACGGTCTCGCCGAACTCGTAGACCGCCTTCAGCGGCATCGAGCCGCCCTTGGCCACAGCACCGAGCGACTTCTCCAGGATGGTGGTCAGGCCGCCGAGCTTGTTGCCATGCGACGGGTTGTTGTTGAGTTCGTCACCGTTGCGGGCGGTATAGTCCCGCCACCAGTCGATCCGCTCCAGAAGCTTACGGGCAACGTCGGGGGTGATGGCACGGCGCGTCAGCAGATGCTCGGCGCCGTAGATCTCGGGGGTTTCGGAGAGCACGGTGGTGCCACCGTTGCGCACCATCAGGTCGGAGGCATAGCCGAGGGCGGGATTGGCCGAGATGCCGGAATAGCCGTCCGAACCGCCGCACTCCAACGCGACCTTCAGCTTCGACAGCGGCTGCGGCGTGCGCACCGCCGCATTCACTCCGGGCAGCATCTCCTTGATGATCTCGATGGCCGCGTCGATCGTCTTGCGGGTGCCGCCGTGCTGCTGGATCGTCATCGTCCGCAGCCTGTCGCCCTCCTCCATCTTGTAGTGTTCGAGGATCGGTCCGATCTGGTTGGTCTCGCAGCCGAGTCCGATCATCAGGATGCCGCCGAAGTTCGGATGTTTGGCATAGCCCTGGATGGTGCGGATCAGCACCCGGTAGCCTTCCGACTTGTTGTTGAGGGCGCAACCCGTGCCATGCGTCAGGGCGACGACGCCGTCGATGTTGTCGAAGCCGTCGAGCCCGCCCATGCGGTTGAAGTAGTCGGCGATGTAGCGCGAGACGGTGGCGGAACAGTTCACCGACGAGATGATGCCGATGTAGTTGCGGGTGCCGGCGCCGCCGATGCCGCGATCGTAGCCCATGAAGGTGCGCCGCTCGGCCTCGGGCAGCATGCCCTTTTCCTCGATGTCGACGCTGAACTGATGCACGTGCTCGGACGGCAGCATGGCGAGGTTGTGCAGATGCACGTGGTCGCCGGGCTCGATATCCTGCGTGGCAACGCCGATGACCTGGCCGTATTTCCTGACCTCCCCCCCAGATGGAATCCGCTTGATCGCAACCTTGTGGCCACGGCCGACCAGACCGCGGGCGATAAGGTCACCATGCCCGACGAGATTGCCCGGCTGGACGGTGCGCCGGACGACGCCGACGTCGTCGGCTGCGTTCAGAATGATGATGGGTGATACGATGACATCCATTGACTGCTTCCTCCTCCCAGGAGGGGACTCCTGTGTGTTCTTCAAGTTCGGTTGTGACTAGCGCGGTTCGTTTTCCATCCAGCGGCGCTTGGACTCCTCCAGATGCGCCCGCATCGCCGCCTGCGCCTGCAGCGGATCCCTTGCCTCGAGTGCTGCAAAGATCGCCTCGTGCTCGGAGAGGGCGAAGCTCCAGGTTTCCGGCGTTTCGAAGCGGGTGCGGATCTGCGCCGACAGGGGACTGTGGCGCTCGTCGAAGAGCTCGCCGACGATGCGCGACAGCACGCTGTTGCCGCTCTGGCCGGCGATCGTCAGGTGGAACTGCCGGTCCTGGTCGAGCGGCTTGCGGCCTTCCTCGATCTCGACGCGCATGTCGTCCAGGGTCTGGCGGATGGACTGCAGCGCCTCCGGGGTCATGCGGGCGGTCGCGAGGGTGATGACGGTCCCCTCGACTGCGGCGCGGGCCTGCATCAGCTCCAGAGGACTTTCGCCCATGGAGCGCGTCTGCCAGGGACGACGATCCGGCTCGGTTGTGATGTAGATCCCGGACCCCATGCGGATCTCGACGCTGCCTTCGATTTCCAGCGCGATCAGCGCCTCCCGCAGAGACGGCCGCGAGACGCCGAGCTGCTGTGCCAGGTCCCGTTCCGCCGGCAGCCGGGCGCCGGGCGCGAAATGGCCACCCTGGACCAGGGCACGGATCTGGTCGGCGATCTGCTGGTAGAGCCTGCGCGGCTCAGCCGCCTTGATGGGTCCGTTCATGTCCACGCCATTTGTCGATCTGGCCTTACCATACCCATTCGCATCTGACTGAGCAAGGTCGATCCGCAGACGGAACCGCCTGTTTTGCGGCCTCTTCGTCCACTCCTTTCCGATCCGAACCGTTTAATCGCAAAAATTGGCTTGACCAGTTTTGGTCTGGGGGTTTACCCATTAGCAGTTGGCGGTTGGAGCTTGGCCAGCGAAAAAGGGAGGAGGCCGTCGTGCAGACATCGGCTGACATTCAGCATCTGGACCCGCGATCGAGCGATCGCGCCGCCTTGCTGCGCCTCGACGGCATCACCAAGGAATTTCCCGGCGTCATGGCGCTGTCAGGCGTCAGTTTCGACCTCCTGCCAAGCGAAGTCCATGCGGTCTGCGGCGAAAACGGCGCCGGCAAGTCGACCCTGATGAAGATCATCAGCGGCGTCTACCAGCCGACTTCCGGTACGATCGTCTACAAGGGCAAGGAAAGCCGCTTCGCCTCGCCGCTGGAATCCGAAGCCGCAGGCATTGCCATCATCCACCAGGAACTCAACCTCGTTCCGCATCTCACCGTTGCCGAGAACATCTATCTGGCGCGCGAGCCCCGTCGCGGCTTCCTCGTCGACCGCAAGAAGCTGCGCACCGACGCCAAGCGCTGCCTCGACCGCCTCGGCGTCGACATCAGCCCGGACGTGCAGGTGCGGACGCTGTCGGTGGCGCAACGGCAGATGGTCGAGATCGCCAAGGCCCTGTCTCTCGATGCCGAAGTCCTGATCATGGACGAGCCGACCTCATCGCTCACCGAGCAGGAGACGCGGCTGCTGTTCCAGGTCATCCGCGACCTCAAGGCGTCCGGCGTTGGCATCGCCTACATCTCCCATCGACTGGACGAAATGGCCGAGATCGTCGATCGCGTCACGGTGCTGCGCGACGGGCGCTACATCGCCACCGACCGCTTCGCGGAGACGACCGTCAACGACATCGTCGCCAAGATGGTCGGCCGTTCGCTGGAGGAGAAGTTTCCCGAGCGCACCTCCATTCCCTCCGAGGAGGTGCTGTTCAGCGTCTCGGGTCTGCGGCGCGAGGGCGTATTCTCCGATGTCAGCTTCTCCCTGAAGCGCGGCGAGATCCTCGGCTTTTCCGGCCTCATGGGCGCCGGGCGCACCGAGGTCGCCCGCGCCGTCTTCGGCGCCGACCCGCTCGATTCCGGCACGATCACGCTGCATGGCGAGACGCTGACTATCCGCTCGCCGCGCGATGCCATCGCCGCCGGCATCGCCTATCTCTCGGAAGACCGCAAGGCGCAGGGGCTGGCGATCAAGATGCCGGTCGACGCCAATATGACGCTCGCCAACATGGAAGCAGTGTCGAGCCGCTTCGGCCTCATCGACTTCAACAGGCACGACGAGGTCGCCGACGAATATGTCGAGCTCCTCGATATCCGTACTCCGTCGATCAAGCAGCCGGTGCGGCTTCTGTCGGGCGGCAACCAGCAGAAGATCATCATCGGCAAGTGGCTGTTCCGCAAGCCGAAGGTGATGTTCTTCGACGAACCCACCCGCGGCATCGACGTCGGCGCGAAGTTCGCGATCTACAAGATCATGGACGAACTGGCGGCGGCGGGCATCGGGGTCGTCCTCATCAGCTCGGAACTGCCCGAAATCATGGGAATGACCGATCGCGTCGCCGTTTTCCACGGCGGGCGCATCACCGGTGTTCTGGAAACCCGGAAGACCGATCAGGAAGAAATCATGCGATACGCCTCCGGCTACGGCCCGACGGCGCACTGAGGTGACAATGGCGGATACAAGCGAACAGAAAAGCGGCCGGCTGAGCGACCGTCAGAAGGACATCATCCAGAAGTTTGCCGCGCTCGGCAGCCTCTTTGCCCTTGTGGCGGTGTTCTCGACCACCAGCAGCGCCTTCTTCACCGTCAACAATGGCATGACGATCGCGCTCCAGGTGACGTCGATCGCTCTCCTCGGGATCGGCGCCACCTGCGTCATCATCACCGGCGGCATCGACCTGTCGGTGGGATCCGTGCTGGCGCTCGCCGGTGTCGTTGCGGCCCTTGCCGTCCGCGACTGGGGCATTCCCGTTCCCTTCGCCATGCTGATCGGCATCCTGACCGGATCGGCCTGTGGCTGGATCAACGGCATTCTGGTGACGAAGATGAAGCTGCCGCCGTTCATCGCAACGCTCGGCATGATGCTGATTGCCCGCGGCCTGGCACTGCAGATCACGGGCGCCCGTGCCGTCTCCGGCCTTGGCGAATCCTTCGGCGTGCTCGGCAACGGCTCCCTGTTTCGCGTCGTCACCATCGGCGACGACGGCTTTCCCAACGTGGTGTTCCCGGGCATCCCCTATCCGGTCATCCTGATGGTGGTGATCGCTGTCGCCGTCGCGCTGATGCTGAACCGCTCGGTGCTCGGCCGCCATATCTATGCGGTCGGATCGAACGCCGACGCCGCGCGCCTGTCGGGCGTCAACGTCAGCCGTGTCGTCAGCTTCACCTATGTGCTGTCGGGCACGCTCGCCGGCCTGACGGGCTGCGTGCTGATGTCCCGCCTCGTCACGGCGCAGCCGAATGAAGGCGTCATGTACGAACTGGACGCGATTGCCAGCGCAGTCATCGGCGGCACCTCGCTGATCGGCGGCGTCGGCACGATCTCCGGGACGCTGATCGGGGCCTTCGTGATCGGCATCCTGCGCAATGGCCTCAACATGAACGGCGTCTCCGCCTTCACGCAGCAGATCATCATCGGCCTCGTCATTCTGGGCACCGTCTGGATCGACCAGTTGCGCAACCGTCGATGAAGGGGGTGCGGACCCGTTCCGCACGAACTTGAGAGTGAGGAGCTCTCGAAACCACGGCCGGTCAGGCCAATTCCACTGGAGGACAACATGAAGAAGCTTGCAACTGCCCTACTGACATCCGCCATTGCGCTCGGGACCTTTTCGGCCGCTCAGGCCGGCGAGATCGCCGTCATCGTCAAGACCGTCAATTCCACCTTCTGGCAGAACGTCCAGAAGGGCGCCGATGCGGCGATGGAAGACGTCTCGGAGCATACGATGACCTTCCAGGGTCCCGCATCGGAATCGGCGATCGCCGATCAGGTCAACATGGTGGAGAACGCCGTGAACCGCGGCGTTGCCGGCATCGTGCTTGCACCGTCCGATCCGGACGCGCTGGTGCCTGCCGTGAAGAAGGCCTGGGAGAACCGCATCCCCGTCGTAATCATCGACTCGATGCTCGCCGAGGGTGCGGAGCAGTACTACCAGTCGTTCCTCTCCACCGACAACAAGAAGGCCGGCGAGCTGGCCGCCCAGGCGCTGATCGAGAAGGTCGGCACCGAAGGCAAGATTGCCATCATGTCCTATGTCGCGGGTGCGGGTTCCGAAATCGGTCGCGTCGGCGGTTTTACCGACTACATCAAGGCCAACTCCAAGCTGGAGATCGTCGGGCCCTACTACTCGCAGTCCCAGATGGCGACCGCTCTCAACCAGACGACGGACGTTCTGGCCGCGAATTCCGACCTCAAGGGCATGTTCGGTGCCAACGAGCCGACCGCCATCGGCATGGGCCGCGCGCTCAAGCAGTCCGGCAAGGCCGGGCAGGTCGTGGCCTTCGGCTTCGACGGCAACCAGGACCTTCAGGAGTTCGTCAAGGATGGCACACTGGCCGGCATCGCCGTGCAGGGCTCCTTCCAGATGGGCGAACTCGGGATCGACACCGTGACGAAGCTGATCAACAAGGAAAAGGTCGAGAAGTTCGTCGATACCGGTGTCGTGATCGTCACCAAGGACAATATCGACAAGCCGGAAGCGAAAAACGTTCTCTACTGAACCTCCTCCCGCTGGATGCGCATCCATGATGGATGCGCATCCATTTACCAAGGACATGCCATCATGAATGTTGCCGATACCCGCAAGCTCCCGCGCGCCGACGTCGAAGTCACCCTCATGGGCCTCGGCTGCGCCCAGATGGGCAACCTCTACCGGGTGACCAGCTACGCCGAGTCCGAGGGCGCCTTCAAGGCTGCCTGGGATGCGGGGATCCGCTACTTCGACACCGCACCCTTCTATGGCTACACCCGCTCGGAACGCCGGGTCGGGACGATGCTGACGGACCTCCCCCGCGACAGCTACACGCTCAGCACCAAGGTCGGGCGGATCATGACGCCGGACGAGACGGTGGGCGAGGAGGAGGACGGATATATCCAGCCGCTGCCCTTCCGTCCCGTCTACGACTACACCCATGACGGGATCATGCGGTCCTTCGAGGCAAGCCAGCAGCGGCTCGGCATCCTGAAGCCGGACATCCTCTATGTGCACGACATCGGCCGCATGACCCATGGCGACCGTCACGATCATTACTGGAGCCAGTTGACCGACGGCGGCGGTTTTCGCGCGCTGGGCAAGCTGCGCGACGAGGGTTCCACCAGGGCCATCGGCCTCGGCGTCAATGAATGGCAGGCCGTTCGCGACGCCATGGACGTCTTCGACATCGACGTCTCGATGCTCGCCGGGCGCTATACCCTGCTGGAGCAGGACAGCCTGCCGCTGATGGACGAATGCGCCCGCCGCGGCATAGGGATCGTCGTCGCCGGGCCGTTCAACTCGGGCATCCTCGCCGGCAACAGGAAGTTCAACTATGCGGATGCGCCTGCCGACATCCTCGCCCGCGTCGATGGCTTGCGGGCGGCTTGCGAGGAACAGGGCGTCTCGCTGCAATCGGCTGCGCTGCATTTCCCGCTGACGCATCCCGCCGTCGTGACGGTTGTCTCCGGTGCACGGACCGCCGAGCAGATCACTGCCAATGTCGCCTGGTTTTCCGAAATCATTCCGGCGTCCTTCTGGACCGAGCTGCGTCATCGCGGCCTGATCGCCGAAGGCGTGCCGCTTCCGCGTGCCGGAGCCTGAGGCGATGCGGATCGATGCCCACCAGCACTTCTGGCGGATCGCCGACCGGCAAGGCCAATGGCCTCCGGCAGAGCTTGCCGCAATCCACCGCGACTTCATGCCGGAGGATCTGCAGCCGCTGCTCGCCGAGGCGGATGTCGACGGGACGGTGCTGGTGCAGACGATGGAGAGCGAGGCCGACACGGCGTTCATGCTCGAGCTTGCAGACCGCACACCCTCGATCCTCGGCGTCGTCGGCTGGGCCGACATGAAGGCAGAGGATGCGCCCGATGCGATCGCCGAGCTGGCGCAGCACCCGAAGCTCAAGGGACTTCGGCCGATGCTCCAGGACATCGACGACGACGACTGGATCGACGATCCCGGATTGAAGCCCGCCGTCTCGGCGATGATCGATCACGGCCTGGTCCTCGACGCGCTGGTCCTGCCGCGGCACCTCGGACCGCTCCTCAATTTCGCGCGCCGCTCCACCCGGCTGCCGATCGTCATCGACCATGCCGCCAAGCCGCAGATTTCCGAGGGCCGTTATTCGGACTGGCGCCAGGGAATGGCGGCGCTGGCAGCGCTTCCCAACGTCCATTGCAAGCTCTCCGGTCTCTTGACGGAAGCCGGCGAACAGAAGCCGCAGGCGGTGCGTCCCTACGCGGAAACCGTGCTCGAGCTGTTCGGCCCGGAACGGGTGATCTGGGGCAGCGATTGGCCGGTCCTGCGGCTTGCCGGCGACTACCAGCGCTGGCTGGCGCAATGCCTCGACATCGTGCCGGCCGAACATCACGACGCGGTCTTCGGCAGCAATGCCTTCCGTTTCTACAATCTCGGCGGCCAGCGCCGCAAAACCTTATGACGGGCCTCCTCCCATGCTGACAATCATCTGCGATTCCCCCGGAACCCTCTCCGCCATCGACCGGCCCAAGCCCACCCGCGGGGAAGGCGAAGTGCTGGTCAAGATCAGGCGGGTCGGCGTCTGCGGCACGGACCTCCACATCTTCACGGGCAACCAGCCCTACCTCTCCTATCCACGCGTCATGGGCCACGAGCTCGCAGGCGTGGTCGAGGAGACATCGGCCTCCAGCCATCTGGTGGTCGGCGATACCGTCTCCATCGTCCCCTATATCTCCTGCGGCCACTGCAGCGCCTGCCGCAAGGGCATGACCAACTGCTGCCGCAACATCGGCGTGCTTGGCGTCCACCGCGACGGCGGCATGACCGAATACCTCAGCCTGCCGGAAAAATTCGTGCTGAAGGCGGACGGCCTCAGCCTGGATCAGGCCGCCATGGTGGAATTCCTGGCGATCGGCGCCCACGCCGTTTCCCGGGCAAGGGTCGAAGACGGCCAGAAGGTGCTCGTCGTTGGCGCCGGCCCGATCGGCATGGCGGTGGCCATCTTCGCGCGCCTCAACGGCGGCGAGGTGACATTCCTCGACGGGCGCACCGACCGGCTGGATTTCGCGACCAACTATCTCGACGTCCCGCACACCGTGAAGCTCGGGGACGACGACACGGAGACACTCTCGGAGATCACCGGCGGTGACTTCTTCGACGTGGTGTTCGATGCCACCGGCAACGCGAAAGCCATGGAGCGCGGCTTCGGCTTCGTCGGCCATGGCGGCACCTATGTGCTCGTCTCGATCGTTTCCAGCGAGATCCGCTTTTCCGATCCCGAATTCCACAAGCGCGAAACTTCCCTGCTCGGCAGCCGCAACGCGACTGTGGAGGATTTCGAGCGGGTGATGGAGGCGATGCGCGCCGGTGCGATTCCGGAAGCGCTGATCACGCATCGCATGACGCTTTCGGAGGTTCCGGAGCGGTTTTCCGGGCTGACCGACCCGGCCGCCGGGGTGGTCAAGGCCATCGTCGAAATCTGAGGGAACGGCAATGCAACGCATGGGCATGGTGATCGGCGTCGCGCCGGGCATGGTGGAAGAATACAAGCGGCTGCACGTCGCCGTCTGGCCGGAGATCCTCGACCTGATTTCCCGCTGCAACATCAGGAACTACACGATCTTCCTGCGCGAGCCGGAGAACCTGCTGTTCGGCACCTGGGAGTATCACGGCACGGACTTCGAAGCCGACATGGCGAAGATGGCCGCCGACCCCAAGAACCAGGAGTGGTGGGCGTTCACCATCCCCTGCCAAAAGCCGCTCGAAAGCCGTAAGGAAGGGGAGTGGTGGGCGATGATGGAAGAGGTCTTCCACCACGACTGAACCGCCACGCGAGCCAATTCAAGGCCAGAGCCACATGCAAGGAACGACATGACCAAGATGCTTGAAGGAAAGACCGTTCTCATCACCGCCGCCGGCCAGGGCATCGGCCGCGCCTCGGCGCTCGCCTTTGCCGCCGCCGGCGCGACGGTTCATGCCACCGACATCAACGAGAAGGCGCTCGGCGAACTGCCGCAGCTCGCCAACCTCTCGACCATGAAGCTCGACGTCCTCGACGAGGCGGCGGTGAACGCTGCCGTGGACAAGATCGGCCAGGTCGACATCCTCTTCAACTGCGCCGGTGTCGTGCATGGCGGCTCTATTCTCGAGATGAAGGACAGCGACCTCGACTTCGCCTTCGACCTCAACGTCAAGGCGATGATCCGCACCATCCGCGCGGTGCTGCCCGGCATGCTGGAACGCAAGGACGGCGCGATCATCAACATGTCCTCGGTCGCCTCGAGCATCAAGGGCGTGCCCAACCGCTTCGCCTACGGCACCACCAAGGCCGCAGTGATCGGCCTGACCAAGCATGTCGCCGCCGATTACGTGACGCAGGGCATCCGCTGCAACTGCATCTGCCCCGGCACCGTCGAAAGCCCGTCGCTGCAGGACCGCATGCGCGCCCAGGGCAATTACGACGAGGCCCGCGCCGCCTTCATCGCCCGCCAGCCGATGGGCCGCCTCGGCTCGCCGGAGGAAATCGCCGATCTCGCCGTCTACATCGCCGGCGCCACCTATACCTCAGGCCAAGCCTTCTGCATCGACGGCGGCTGGACCATTTGACCTCTTACGGACCACAGAGATTGCCATGACCCGCATTACCGATCTTCGCGTCTTCGACCTGCGCTTTCCGACCTCGCAAAGCCTCGACGGCTCGGATGCGATGAACCCGGATCCCGACTATTCGGCGGCCTATGTCATCCTCGATACCGACACCGAGGGTCTGAACGGGCACGGGCTGACCTTCACCATCGGCCGCGGCAACGACATCTGCTGCATGGCGATCGAGGCGATGCGGCATCTCGTGGTCGGTCAGGAGCTTGAAAGCTTCCGCCGGAACCCCGGCAAATTCTGGCGGCATCTGACCGGCGACAGCCAGCTGCGCTGGATCGGCCCCGACAAGGGCGCCATGCATCTGGCCACCGGCGCCGTCGTCAACGCCTTCTGGGATCTCCTGGCCAAGCAGCAGGGCAAGCCGGTGTGGCAGCTCGTCGCCGAACTTTCGCCCGACGAGATCGCCGATATCGTCGACTTCCGCTACCTCACCGACGTGCTGACCCGCGACGAGGCGGTTGCGATCCTCAAGAAGGCGGAAACCGGCAAGGCAGAGCGGATCGCGACACTGCAGCGGGAAGGCTATGCCTGCTACACGACGTCGGCCGGCTGGCTCGGCTATCCGGAGGAGAAGCTGCGGCGCCTCTGCCAGGAGGCAGTCGATGCCGGCTTCAACCACGTCAAGATGAAGGTCGGCCGCGATCTCGAGGACGACATTCGCCGGCTCACCATCGCCCGCGAGGTGATCGGTCCCGATCGCTACCTGATGATCGACGCCAACCAGGTCTGGGAGGTCGACCAGGCGATCGACTGGGTCAAGAAACTCTCCTTCGCCAATCCCTTCTTCATTGAGGAGCCGACGAGCCCCGACGATGTCGCCGGCCACCGCAAGATCCGTCAGGCGATCGGCCCGGTGAAGGTTGCCACCGGCGAGATGTGCCAGAACCGCATCATGTTCAAGCAGTTCATCGCCGAGGGCGCGATAGACATCGTGCAGATCGATTCCTGCCGCATGGGCGGGCTGAACGAGGTGCTGGCGGTGCTGCTGATTGCCGCGAAATACGACCTGCCGGTCTGGCCGCATGCCGGCGGCGTCGGCCTGTGCGAATACGTGCAGCACCTGTCGATGATCGATTACGTCGCCGTGTCCGGCACCAAGGAAGGCCGCGTGATCGAATATGTCGACCACCTGCACGAGCACTTCATCGACCCCTGCATCATCAAGGACGCCGCCTACATGCCGCCATCGCGGCCGGGCTTCTCGATTGAAATGAAGCCGGAGTCGATCGCGGAATATACGTTCCGGGGGTGAGTGCCACCGAGGCAGCGCCCCTCATCCGGCTGCCGCCACCTTCTCCCCGCTGGGGGGAGAAGGTGCTCGTGGTTATGGTCCCTTCCCTCTCAACGCCGAGCAAGGCACGTCCCCTCCCCGCAAGCGGGGAGAGAGTTGGGGTGAGGGGCACGACTTGTAGGCCTAGATCCGCCCCGCTTCGATATCCGCCAGCTTGCCATTGACCCGGTCGCGCCAGGCGCGGTTGTCGATCAGCGCCTGCGGGAAGAGGCCCGGCACAGCGAAGAAGGCAGCCGAGGCGTCGTCGCCGGCGGGGACGGCCGCCGCCTTGCGCAATTCCTCGCGGCGGGGATCGTCGATGTCGGGCGTCTGCTTCGCGTAGGCGATCCAGAGCGCCGTCGCCAGCGCCGACGTGTCGGCCTCGTCCCCTGCCTTCAGGGCTTCGACGGTGCCGGCGAAGATGCGCTGCGGCAGCTTCTGGCTGCCGTCCATGGCGATCTGCTTCGTGCGGTGCGCGATGGTCGGGTTCTCGAAGCGCTCGATCAGCTGGTCGATGTAGCGATTGAGGTCGATGCCGGGGACCGGATCGAGCGTCTTCACCGCCGACTTCATGTGCCGACGGGCAAGGTCCCGATACTCCGCCACCGCCATGACGTCGCGGACATATTCCAGTCCCCTTAACTGGCCGAGATAGGCGATCATCGAATGGGCGCCGTTGAGCAGCCGGAGCTTCATCTTTTCGTAGGGCTCGACCTCATCGACGAAGAGCGCGCCGGCGGCCTCCCATGCGGGCCGGTCGGACAGGAAGTGGTCCTCGATGACCCACTGCATGAAGGGCTCGGTTTCCAGCGACAGGGCATCCTCAGCGCCAAGCATCTGTGCCGCCCTGGCACGCCCTTCGTCGGTCGCGGCCGGCACGATGCGGTCGACCATGCTCGACGGGAAGGCGCCGTGCTCGGCGATCCAGCCGGCGAGCGCCGCGTCCCGCGCCTCCGCCATTTCGAGAACGAGCCGGCGGACGACGCGGCCGTTGCTCGGCAGGTTGTCGCAGCAGAGAACCGTGAAGGGCTCCATGCCGGCCTGCTGGCGGCGCGCCAGCCCTTCGACGATATAGCCGATGACGCCCGTGGGCGCGGTCGGATTGGCGAGATCGGCTGCCACCGCCGGATGGTTGCGGTCGAGACCGCCGGTGACGGGATCGAGACCATAGGCCTTTTCCGTGACGGTGATGGTGACGATCTTGATGGCCGGATCGACGAGCAGCGCCAGCAGCTCGTCGCGATCTTCCACGGCCGAAATGCCCCGGATGATCGAGCCGACGACCTGCGCGCTGTCGCCGGCACCGCTGCGGGTGATGACCGAATAGAGCTGGTCCTGCGCACGCAGGTCCCGGACGATGTCGAGCGAGCGCAGGCTGACACCGACGATGCCCCAGTCACCGAAGTTCTGCGACAGCGCCGCCTCGTTGTAGACGGCCTGGTGGGCACGGTGGAAGGCGCCGAGGCCGAAATGGAGGATGCCCGGCTTCAGGGCCTTGCGGTCGTAATCCGGCGTCGCGACCGGATTGGCAAAGCGGGTTGCACCAGAGAGTCTTTCCATCGTCATTCCATTCCGTAGTTCGAGTGTGTCAGCGCGCGTTCGATGCCGCGCAGTTCGGCCAGACCCTTGAGGCGGCCGATCGCCGGATAGCCCGGCTGGGCGCCGCGGGTCAGGTCGTCGAGGATCTCCTGGCCATGGTCGGGGCGCATGGGGATCTCGTGGTCGGAACGGCCTTCCGACCGGCGACGCTTCTCCTCCTTTAGTAGTTCGGCGATGACCGCAACCATGTCGGTGTGACCTTCCAGGTGCTCGTCCTCATAAAAGGAACACGGCGCGCCCTCCTCTTCACGGTGGACGTTGCGCAGGTGCACGAAATGAATGCGCGAGGCAAAGCGCCGGGCGATCGCCGGCAGATCGTTTTCGGCGCGTGCCCCCAGCGACCCGGTGCAGAGGGTCATGCCATTGGCCCGGCTGTCAACGTAGTCGAGCATGTGGGCATAGTCCGCTTCGGTCGAGAGGATACGCGGCAGGCCGAGCAGTGCCCACGGCGGATCGTCCGGATGGGCGCAGATGTTGATGCCCACCGCTTCGGCGACCGGCGTCACCTCGGCAAGGAAGTCGATCAGATGCTGCTGCAGCTTTTCGCGGCTGATGCCATCATAGGTCGCCAGATGATCGCGCAGCTGCGGCAGCGTGTAGCCGTCGGCGGAGCCCGGAAGACCGGCCCCGACGTTCTTTGATAGCGACAGGCGGCGCTCGTCCGGCATCTCGGCGAAACGTTTGGCCGCCTTGTCGCGGATCGCTTCGTCATAGTCTTCCGCTGCCGCGGGACGCTGGAGGAGATGGATATCGAAGGCAACGAAATCGACGAGGTCGAACCGCATGGCACGGGCACCGTGGCGCGTCTCCCAGCGCAGATCGGTGCGGGTCCAGTCGAGCACCGGCATGAAGTTGTAGCAGACGGTGCGGATGCCGGACGCCGAGAGGCGGCGCAGCGTTTCCTGCCAGTTGGCGACATGCTGGCGCCAGTCGCCCGTCTGCGTCTTGATGCTTTCGGAGACCGGGACGCTTTCGACAACATCCCAGACCAGGCCACCGGCCTTGATCTCCTCATGGCGCCGGGCGATCTCGTCGACGGGCCAGACATCACCGGTCGGGATGTGATGGAGCGCGCTGACGATGCCCTTCGCGCCGGCCTGCGCCGCATCCTGTACGCCGACCTTGTCGACCGGGCCGAACCATCGCCACGTATGCCGCATGAAAACTCCTCAGGAGAGAAACGTAAGTTGAACCTTACAGGCTGCGGAACGGTCGCCGGCCTGTTCGAAAGCGGCCACCGCATCGGTGATCGGGAAACTGTGCGAGATGATCGGCCGCACGTCAATTTCCCGCCGGCCGATCAGATCGGCGGCCTCTGCAAACTCCCTGTCGAAGCGCTGCGAGCCGATCCACTGCAGCTCCTTGCCGACCAGGGCATTGAGCGGCACGGTGACATCGCCGGTGACCCCGACCTGGACGATCACGCCACGCGGCCTCACGGTCGCAATCGCGCTGCGGATCGCCGGCGCCGCTGCCGAACATTCGAAGGCGACGTCGAAATAGCCCTTGTCCTCTTCGAAGGCCGCCAATGCCGCGGCGTCCGTCGCGACGTTGATGACGCGCGTTGCCCCCATGTCCACAGCCCGCTGCAGGGCCGCATCCGCCAGGTCGGTGACGACGATCTCCTCTGCACCCGCATGGCGGGTGGCGGCGACCGTCAGCGCCCCGATGGGACCCGCGCCGGTGACGAGCACCCGCTTGCCCTGCAGGTCGCCTGCCCGCGAGACGGCATGGAGGCAGACCGCCAGGGGCTCGGCACAGGCCGCCTCCCCCGCCGTCGCCTCAGGCCCCACCGCAACGCATTGAATTGCCGGCACCACCAGCCAGTCCCGGAACATGCCCTGGGCATGCGGCAGGCGCATGGCACTGCCCATGAACTGCATGTCCAGGCAGTGGATCGCCAGTCCCTCCCGGCAGAAGCGGCAGCTGCCGCAGGGCCGGCTCGGATTGACCGCCACCAGATCGCCGATGGCAAGGCCGGACACGCCGTCTCCCAGCGCCTCCACATGGCCCGAAGCCTCGTGTCCCGGGATGATCGGTTCGCGCACCCGCACGGGGCCGAAACCGCCATCCTGGTAGTAGTGCAGGTCGGAGCCGCAGATGCCGCCCGCGGCCATCTTCAGCAGCACCTCGCCCGCCTGGGGAGAGGGCACGGGCGCGTCTTCGACCTTCAGGTCGCGTTGGCCGTAGAGACGAGCGAACCGCGTCTGCATCGTCTGCCCTCCCTTATCGCAACAGCCCGAGTTGCGTCGGCAGCCACAGCGTGATGGCGGGAATGAAGGTGATCAGCAGCAGAGCGGCGAAGAGCGGGATCATCCAGGGCAGGATCGCCAGCGTCGTTCGTTCGACCGAGAGCTTCGATATGCGCGACAGCACGAAGAGAACCATGCCCACCGGCGGCGTCAGGAGACCGATCATCAGGTTCAGCGTGAAGATCACCCCCATGTGGACCGGATCGATGCCGTAGCGGGCCGCGATCGGCATCAGGATCGGCACCAGGATGCTGATCGCCGCGATCGTATCGAGGAAGGCGCCGACAATCAGCAGCAGGATGTTGACGATGATCAGGAAGGTCCACCAGTTGTCCGTCAGCGAGAACATGAAGTCGGAGAACAGCTGGGCCGCCTGGCTGACCGTCAGCAGCCATGCAAAGATCGAGGCCGTGGTGACGATGAAGAGCACCGAGGCGGTCGTCTCGATGGTGTCGAAGCTTGCCTTGGCGAGCGTGCGCAGGGTCATGGTGCGGTAGCGCACCAGGCCGAGGAAGAGCGACCAGATGACGGCGGCAACGGCTGCTTCCGTCGGCGTGAACCAGCCCATGGTCATGCCGCCGATCAGCAGCACCGGGGTCATCAGCGCCATGACGGCGGAGAAATCGAAGTACCAATCCAGGGCGATCAGCACGACCAGCGCGATCAGGACGGCGATGTTGATCGACAGGCCCGCGAGGATCAGCAGATAGACCGCGGCCGGGAAGCAGAGAACGATGCCGACCTCGAGCGAGGCAGCGGCCAGCCTCTTCAGTTCGAACGGCGTGTCCGACCCCCAGCCCTTGCGGCGGGCGAAGATGTAGACGGTCAGCATCATCAGCACCGTCATGACGATGCCGGGCAGGATGCCAGCCATGAACAGGGCGCCGATCGAGACATTGGCCATCATGCCGTAGATGACGAAGGGCAGCGAGGGCGGGAAGATCGGCCCGAGCGTGGCCGAAGCAGCCGTGACGCCGACCGCGGCCTCGACCGGATAGCCGTGATCCTTCATCGCCTTGATCTCGATGGTGCCAATGCCAGCGGCATCCGCGAGCGCCGTGCCGGACATGCCGGAGAAGACGACCGAGCCGATGATGTTGACCTGGGCCAGGCCGCCCTTCATCCAGCCGACCAGCGACAGCGCGAAATGGTAGATGCGACCCGTGACGCCGGCGATGTTCATCAGGTTGCCGACGAGGATGAAGAAGGGCACGGCGATCAGCGGAAAGCTTTCGACGCCGGCAATCATCCGCTGGGCAGCGATGATGTCGGGCGCAACGCCGTAGAGAACCAGATACAGCAGGGACGAAACGCCGAGCGAGACCGCGATCGGTACGCCGACGATCATGAGAAGCAGGAAGGATCCTATGAGAAGCAGCACTGGTCAGACCCCCTGAATGCCGGTTTCGCTCGCGGTTTCGCGAACTGTCTTTTCGTTGATCAAGTCCTTGATGAAGTTCTGAACCGAGCGCGCCAGCATCAGCGCGAAGGCGGCCAGAACCGTATAGAAGACGTAGCCGCGCGGCAGGTTGACGGTCACCATGCGCTCGTTGCCGACGATGGCCACATATCGCCACATCAGCCAGGTGGTATAGGCGAAGAAGCCGATGACGATCACGTCGACGATGAGCTCCATGGCGCGGCTGGCCCTGTGCGGCAGGAGCCGGTGGAGAAGGTCGACCGCGATATGCCGCGCCATGCGCACGCACATCACCGATCCCAGAAAGACAATGATCACCAGGCAGTTGGCGGCGATTTCCTCTGTCCATGCAAGGCTGTTGTTCAAGGCATAGCGGGTGAAGAACTGCAGGAAGACGCAGATGGCCATGACCCAGAAGATCGCCAGGTTCAGCCAGTCCTCGACCGCATAGGGAGAAAGATTGACCGGGCCCGTGTTGCCCTCGAAGGCGTGCGCCATTTCTTCGACGCTGACAGGAGCGTGCTTGTGTTCGTTCATCGGAAAACTCCGCCAATCTCAGACAAGGAGCGGGCGCCCGGCAACTGCTACCGGGCGCCCAGTGGCATGGTTACTTCACGGCGCGGATGGCTTCCCAATCGGCCTTGTCGTAGCCGAATTCCTCGAAGGTGACCTTTTCCATGACGGTCTTTTCGAAGTCGGACTTGTCCACTTCGGTGACGGTGATGCCGTCGGCCTTGAACTTACCGACCAGCGCTGCCTCGCGCTCTTCGATGATCTTGGTGCTGCGCTCGGCGGCTTCCTGCATGACTTCGGTGAAGATCTGCTTGTCTTCATCCGACAGCTTCGACCACAGGGTCGGCGACACGACCGTGTTCAGGTGGTCGACGATGTGGCCCGTCAGCACGATGTGCTTCTGCACCTCGTAGAACTTCTTGGCCTCGATGGTCGTCAGCGGGTTTTCCTGTGCCTCGACAGTGCCGTTCTGCAGCGCAAGGTAGACTTCGGCGAAGGCGATCGGGGTGGTGTTGGCACCGCATGCGCGCGGCATGGCAAGGTATGCGGGAACATCCGGAACGCGGATCTTCAGGCCCTGCATGTCAGCGCATTTCTCGATGGGCCGGTTCGCCGTGGTGTGGCGCGTGCCGTAGTAGGTGACGGCGGTGATGTGGTTGCCGCCGGACGCTTCCTCGTAACCCTGGGAGAGCTTCTTGAACACGTCGCTCTTGGTGTAGGCGATCAGATGGCTAGGATCGCGGAAGATGTAGGGGAAGTAGGTGACGCCGATCGGCGCATACTCGCGGGACGCAAAGCTGGAGCCCGAGATGATGATGTCGACGGTGCCGAGCTTCAGGCCCTGGTTGATGTCGGCTTCCTTGCCGAGCTGCGAGGCCGGGAAGACGTCGACCGTGTAGCGGCCGTCGGTGCGCTTGGCGATCTCTTCCGCCGCCCAGACCGATTCCGTGTGGAACGGCTCGGATGTTTCATACACATGGGCCCACTTGAGCGCGGTTTGCGCCTGGGCCGCCAGGGCCGAGGCCAGGACCGCCGCGGTGGCGCCTAGAATGGTGGTGAGCTTGAACTTCATCGTTTTTCCTCCCGGTTGAAGTCTGTAGGGTCTGCTACTGTCCGCCGGCATGTCTCCATGCGGCAGGGATGACGCCGTCAGTCGGTTCCTCCTCGAAACTTTCCGACAGGCGAAGCTGGGATTGGTCCAGATGGGCGCGCATGGCGGCGCGGGCGCCCACCGGGCTGCCGGCTGCAATGGCATCGCGAATTGCCCGATGCTCCTCCATCGCCGCACGCCATGTGGCAGGATTTTCGAAGTAGCTCGCGAGCTTTTCGAAGTAGGGCGTCATGCGCAGGTCGTGAATGCTGCCGACGAAGCGGTTCAACGTGCCGTTGTCGATGATGGCGGCGACTGCGATGTGGAAGTCCCGATCGAGCGCCAGCGCCATGGGGCGATCCTCGAGGCTCACTTCCATGCGCGAGAGAATATTGTCCAGAACGGCAATCTGGTCAGGCCGGACCACCCGGGCCGCCTCCTCCGCAATCGCACATTCGACGATGGCGCGGGCCCGCAGGAGTTCGAAGGGACCCTCGAGCTCATCCATCGCAACGGGTTCGGCAGCGGCCGGTTTTTGCGAGATGATGTAGACGCCGGAGCCCATGCGGATCTGGACGCGCCCTTCGACCTCTAGAACAATCAAGGCTTCGCGGACGGTGGGGCGGGATACGGCCAGCAGCTCGGCAAGCTCGCGCTCGGCCGGAAGCCGTGAACCATCCGGGAATACCCCCCTGTCGATGAGACTGCGCATCTGATCCGCGACCTGATGATACAGGCGGCGTGATTCCACGACCGAAAACATGACCCCTCCCGAACGCGCCCTCCACGACGCGTATTGGTAAGCTGGCCTTACCAATACCGAAAGTCATACATTGATGTCTGACAACCTGTCAATGGTATGCTTAGGACATCCCGGTGGCAAGCCGGAAGCGGGATCGCCGCCAAGGGCGCGGCGATGGCGGGAGCACCTGCCGTTACCCGGAAGGCGCTCCCCTTTTTTCAGATGCGCGGCGGCGCGATCCCGGCTTCGCCCTCACCCTCGGTGCGGCTGGAGAACCAGTTCGCCAGCAAGGCGCCGGAGATATTGTGCCAGACGCTGAAGATGGCACTCGGCACGGCGGCGACCGGCGAAAAATAGGCGTTGGCGAGAGCCGCGCCCAGGCCGCTGTTCTGCATGCCGACCTCGATGGCGATCGCCTTGCGCCTGGCCAGCGACAGGCCGAACGCCTTGGCGGCGAAGAAGCCGATCAAGTATCCCAGTCCGTTGTGAAGGACGACGACGGCGAAGATCAGCAGGCCCGATTGGGCGATCGCCCCCTTGCTGGCACCAACGACGGCGGCAACGATGAGTACGATGCCGGTGACGCTGACCAGTGGCAGCACGGGCAGCGCACCGCGAACCAGGCCTGGAGCCAGCTTCTGCAGCGCGAAGCCGAGCGCCAGCGGCACCAGCACGACCTTGACGATGCTGATGAACATCGCCATCGCGTCGACCGGCAGATACTGGCTGGCAAACATCCAGACCAGGAAGGGCGTGACGATCGGCGCAGCCAGCGTCGTCACCGAGGTGCAGGCGACCGACAGGGCGACGTCACCCTTGCTGAGGTAGGTCATGACGTTCGACGACGTGCCGCCGGGGCAGCAGCCGACCAGGATAACGCCTGCCGCGACTTCCGGCGACATCGGGATGATCCGGGTCAGGAGAACCGCGAGCAGCGGCATGATCAGGAACTGCGACACGACGCCGATGCCGACTTCCATCGGCCGCTTCACCACCTCGCGGAAGTCGTCGAGGGAAATGGTCAGACCCATTCCGAACATGATGATCGCCAGCAGGGTGACGATCCAGGGCGCCAGCTGCCGGAAGGTTTCCGGAAAGAAGAAGCCGGCCAGTGCAAACAGGATGACCCACAGGGCAAAGGTCTTGCCGACAAAGGCGGAGAAGGATGCAAGAGATTTCACGGTCAGTCCTCGACTTGGTAATTTGCTGTCGTCCCCCTGCATGCCGCCGCCTGACGCTGTCAAGGCCATCTCCGCGCCTCTCCGTCCTCCGCAGGCCACACGCCTCCCGCCTCCGAAAATTATTCAACCATCTGGTTGACTATTTTTTCAATCTAACCGATATTCAACCCCATGGTTGAATTACACGCACCCCAGCTCGACACTGTCTTCCACGCCCTCGGCGACGCCACGCGCCGCAGCATGCTGCGAGAGCTTTCCGACGGCGAGAGAACCGTGAGCCAGCTCGCCGAGCCGTTTTCGATCTCGCTTGCCGCCGCTTCCAAGCACATCAAGGCGCTGGAGCATGCGGGGCTGATCCGCCGCGAGGTGCGCGGACGCACCCATATCTGCCGCCTCGATCCCGGGCCGCTCGCCGCCGCCCAGGAATGGCTGAACTTCTACGAGCGCTTCTGGAACAGCCGCCTCGACGTGCTCGATCGCATCCTCCGGGAGGAGGACCAAGGCAAACCCGCCCCCTGACAGCCCATGACAACACAGGAGAAAGCACATGAACGATACCGCCACCCTCGACACCAATACCGCCCGTCTCGACGCCTATGGCGTTCTCATCGAACCGGCCACGCTGAAAATCGAACGGCTGCTGCCGGGTCCTGTCGAGCGCATCTGGGCCTATCTCACGCAAAGCGAACTCCGTCGCCTCTGGCTGGCCTCGGGAGACATGCCGATGAAGGCGGGCGCGGCCTTCGAGCTCGTCTGGCGCAACGAGGAGCTGTCCGATCCGCCGGGCAAGCGGCCGGAGGGCTTTCCGGAAGAACAGCGCATGGAGAGCCATGTCATCGAAGCCGAGCCGCCGCATCGTCTCACCTTCGCCTGGCGCCAGGGCGAGGTCTCCTTCCAGCTGACGCCGAAGGGAGACCAGGTGCTGCTCACCATCATCCACCGGCGCATCTCGGACCGGGCGAACACGGTGATGATCGGCGCCGGCTGGCACATGCACCTCAACATCCTCGCCGCACGGCTTTCCAACAGGAAGCCGGAGACGTTCTGGGACGGCTGGTCACGCCTTCGCGACGACTACGACCGGCGCCTTCCGGCCTGACCTTCGCGATCACACGTATCCGACGATGTCACGCCCGCGCTCGCCTTTCGCGGGCGTGACCTCCTTGCACCGATCCGCTAGTCTCCGCCTCCCGCAACCTCCGGAGGTCTTCATGCTACGCGGCATAGCAGCACTGCTGTTCTTCCAGCTTCTCGGCGAAAGCCTCGTCTTCCTCACCAAGCTTCCGGTGCCGGGCCCGGTCGTGGGGCTGGTTCTTCTCTTTGCCGCGCTGCAGCTTGCCAGAGGACGCGGGCGGGACTCGGCGCCCGCCATCGAAGCGGCGGCAGGCGCCCTGCTCGGCAATCTCGGACTTTTCTTCGTACCGGCCGGCGTCGGCGTGGTGGCGCTCTGGGGCGTCGTGCAGTCGGAGGGCGCGGCGATCGCGATCGTGCTGGTGATCTCCGCCGTCCTCACCCTCGCCGTCACGGTCTGGACCTTCCTCGCGGTGCGTCGACTGCTGGGCCGGAAGGCGGGCGAGGCATGAGGAGCCCCGTCGATCTCTGGGTCTATCTCTCCACCTCGCCGCTGATCTGGCTGACGCTGACGCTCTGCACCTGGATCGGCGCCTCGGAAATCTCGCGGCGGCTTGACCGCAATCCGCTCGCCAATCCGGTGCTGACCTCGATCCTGTTCCTGTCGCTGGTGATGACGATCTTCGACATTCCCTATGAGCGGTTTTTCGAAGGGGCTCAGTTCGTGCACTTCCTGCTCGGCCCTGCGACGGTTGCCATCGCCGTCCCTCTGTTCCGGCAGTGGGCGCGGGTGAAGCGACTGCTGCTGCCGATTGCGGCGGCGCTGATGGTCGGCTCGCTGATGGCCGTCCTCTCCGTCGTCGCGCTGGGCTCTCTGCTCGGGCTGTCGGACGAGGTGATGATCTCCTTCCTGCCGAAGTCGGCAACCGCGGGCGTCGCCATGGCGATCTCCGCCTCGCTCGGCGGCAATCCGTCGCTGACGGCGGTCCTGGTCATCCTCACGGGCATCATCGGCGCCCTGATCGTCACGCCGTTCATGAACCTGATGCAGATCCGCGACTATGCCGCCCGCGGCTTTGCCGTCGGCCTCACATCGCATGGTATCGGAACGGCCCGCGCCTATGAGGTGGACGAGACGGCGGGGCTGTTTGCCGGCATCGCCATGGCGCTCAATGCGGTGGCGACCGCCGCGGTGGTGCCGATCGCCGCCGCCTGGCTGATCCGCTGAGATCGCACCCGGCCTAGTCCGCGTCGTCCACGGGCCGGCGGCGCGTCAGTTCGACCGGCGTCTTCATGATGATCTCGCGATGCGGGAACGGGATCGAAATGCCCGCCGCCTTGAAGGCATCCCAGAGCGCCAGCAGCACCTGGCCGCGGATATTGGTGAGGCCGTTGGCGGGGTCGGAGATCCAGAACCGCAGCTTGAAGTCGAGGGAGGATTCGCCAAAGCCGGTCAGCCAGCAGACCGGCGCCTTGTAGGCGTTGGCGACGCGCGGCACGGCGGCGGCCGTTTCCAGCGCAATGCGGATCACCTCATGCGGATCGTCCTCGTAGGAGGTGCCGAAGTCCACATCGATGCGGACGAAATCGCTCGAGAACGACCAGTTGACCACCTGCTGCGAGATGAAGTCCTCGTTCGGGATGAGATATTCCTTGCCCTCCCGGGTGATGACCGAGACGAAGCGCGAGCGCAGGTCCCTTATCGATCCGAAGGTATGGCCAAGCGTGATGGTGTCGCCGGGCTTGATGGACTTGTCGAGCAGGATGATGATGCCGGAAATGAAGTTCGACACCACCTTCTGCAGCCCGAAGCCGATGCCGACGCCGACGGCACCCGAAAAAACGGTCAGCGCGGTGAGGTCGATACCGGTCGCCGACAGGGCAATGGCGCCCGCCACCGTCATGAGCCCGATCTTGACGAGCTTGCTGATCAGGACCTTGAACGACGGGGAAAGATCTGCAGACCGCTGGATCCAGTGCGCCAGCACATTGCCGGTCAAGGCGGCAAGCCAGATGAGCGCAACGGTGAAGAAGATTGCCTTCAGGATGACGAGAAGCGAGAGCCGCAGCGAACCCACCGTCAGCGCGGCCTGATCCAGTGCCGAAAACAGCGGCTCGTCGAGACCCAGGACGTGAATGGCAACATAGCCCCAACTGGCGAAGGCAACGAGACGCGACAGCGTCGGGTTGCGGATAATCTTGGTCAGCACCGAGATCACGAACCAGGCCGCGACCAGCGTCAGCGCCGTCGCCAGGATCCAGCTCTGTGACGGCCAGGTATAGCGGGCGATGATCACCGTGGAGAGCCACAGCCACGCGACCAGATAAAGCCATTTCAGCCGGCGCATGAAGGCAATGATGACGCGCAGCAGATCGGGGTTGCCCTTGATCCGGCGCGCCCGGGCCTCGACGAGCGGTTCCGTGCGGAAGCCCAGCAGCACGGACACGATGACGCCGACCCCAATGATGGCGGCCTGATAGAGTGTCCATTCGTTCAGAACGAAGGTTCTGAACCAGACTTCCAGATCGCGGACTAGCGTCGTGAACTCCACGGCAAGGTCCTTTCCCGACAATGGGCCTTCAACCCCCGGCCTGCGGTTTTGTTCATCCGAAACGGCTCGCGGAGCATGTGATCGCAGCCCACCAGCTGAAGAAGCGACTGCACGGAGACACGATCCGCGCCGGATCTTAGACCAGCAGGGAAGCCTCGTCCCTTTTGCCTCGGCATGGCCGGTCTTCGCAACTCAGGGGCGCATGGTCGCCACGCCTGCCGGACGGCAAGCGGATCGTCTGCCAGCGTACACAAAATCAACGGGAACAACAGGATGCTATAGATTCGCCACCCGTCCGATTTGGCTCAATCATGGCGGTTGGGAGTGAAATGCTCTCTCCCTCATCAGTGAAAAGCGTGTCTGTTTCGATGCAATCAGAAATACGCAATCGGCTTCTGGCCTCATTGCCCGAACTCGAGTTCCTGAAGCTGTCCGAGGTCCTGGAGCCGGTCGACCTTCCGCGAGGCTTCCTGATCGTGGCGGCGGATGGCGTGATCGATTACGTATACTTTCTCTGCTGCGGCATCGGCTCGGTTGTCACGGTCTCGCCCGACGGCCAGAAGGCCGAGGCGGGAATGTTCGGGCGGGAGGGGTTTTCCCCGACAACTGCAGGCGTCGGCGGAAGAAGCAGCGTCCACGAAGTCTTCATGCAGGTCGCGGGTCATGGTCACCGCGTGACCATCAGCGCGTTTGACGCCCTGCTTCCGAAAAGCCCGACGCTTGTAAACCTGCTCGCCCGTTTCATCCAGGCTTTCGCCACGCAGATATCCTATACCGCGCTATGCAACGTCGGCTATCAGGTGGACGAGCGGCTCGCACGCTGGCTGCTGATGTGCCACGACCGGGTCGATGGCAACGAGATTGCCCTGACCCATGACTTCATCTCGCTGATGCTCGGCGTCCGTCGTCCGAGCGTGACCACCGCGCTGCACGTGCTGGAGGGCAAGAAGCTGATCTGGTCCGAACGCGGCCGCATCACGATCCGGGACCGCAGCGGCCTCGAGGAGTTTGCGGGCAATGCCTACGGCCGGCCGGAAGAGGAATACCGGCGTCTGATCGGGGACTTCTAGGAGGGAGCCTTCATCAGGTTTACACGGACCTCTCGAACGAGACGGCTGGGAAGATCATCGGATGCGATTGGTGGCGCACCTCATGCCATTGAGGGGCGATCATTGATCAAGTTCTCTGCTGCAGGAGACCGCCAGCGAAGGCGCGTGCAGCGCAAGGCCTCAGAACAGATCCTTCATCAGACGCCGGTATTCCTCTTCCGGCCGGCCGTAGGCATCGCGGGCGAATTCCTCCAGGCCCGGACGGTTCCGGATCGTGATGACACCTCGCTCGGCCTTGATGTAGCCATTGCCTTCCAGCACATGCAGCGACGTGGTCACGCTCGGCCGCCTGACGGCCAGGATCAGCGAGATGTAGTCGTGGGTCAGCTGGATCTCATGCCCAGCCACCCGGTCGTGGCACATCAGCAGCCAGCGCGCCAATCTTTCGTCGACGGCATGAACGGCATTGGAAACAGCCGTATAGGCCAGTTGCACCGAGAACGCCTCGATGGAGCGGATCATCAGCCTGCGGAAATTCACATTCCGCTCCATCCATCCGCGAAAGGCCTGGTATTCCATCCGATAGGCTTCCGCGTGGAGCTGAATGCAGATCTCGTGGGCGCTCAACTCGACATCCGCAATGGCCGCGGTCGGTACGTATCCCTCGAACCCGAACAGGCCGCCCTCGGCACGATGCCCTTCCGGTGTCGTGATGAGGATCGATCCGATGCCGGATTCCAGGAAGAAAACGTTCTCGATCGGCTTGCCGGACGCTGCAACGAGGGTTCCCCGTGGCATGGTGACATGGGTCAGATCCCTGGCGACCAGCTGGTAGTCCTTCGCGGGCAGAAGGCTCAGCAGCTTGTTGCGCACTGCCGATTGCGGGAGAGCAGACATGTGCGCTTCCCTCTCTTGGGGCAAGAGCACGACATCTCCCAGCCGTTCATGCCCTTTCAGTAGCGAACGATACCTATAGTTAGTGCCTCAAAGCTCCGGGCGCAAATTCTTAGTCGCTCCGGCTTCCGGAGGCCACCGCAGGCGGCGTCCAAAAGCGCCCGGATATGGTGCGCTAGCGTACCGGAACGACCTGAATGCGTGTCACGTTCTTCTTCCATTGATGGAGTCCGAAATGAACGTCACCTCCAGGAAACCGGCTGATACGGAGACCCGGGACAGGGAGCGTCTGATCGAAACAATGGCGCCCTCCGTCCATCACATGGCAGACCGCTTCATGCACTCCCGCGAGGCGGCAGCCGAGCTTGCCCGGGCAACCCTTGCAAAGGCCAGGAGAGACCTGGAGGCCGGAGCCGTCAAAACCGCGCTCGATGCCCATCTGTTTCGAATCATGCATGAGATCGTGCTGCAGAGGCTGGGCCTGCGCTAATGCCGGACGCCGTTGGATTGCTGGTCGACCAGGGTATTGATGATGGTCCCGATCTGGCCCACGTGTGAGCCGAACTGAAATGGTCCGTCACCGTCCATTGCATCGTCGAGCACGACGAAGACGTGTGGCACCGCCATCCGTTCGAGCGTCACCACGATGGGGAAGACCTCCTCCGGAGGCTCCATGACATCGATGGCAACACCGATCGCGCAGTGAAGAAGCTTGGGGCGAAAGCTTTCCGGAAGCAGCGGGCCGATGATCTCGATGCCGCTCTGCCGCCAGGCTTCGACGGTGGCCGACGAGAGCGACCCCGGCGTTGCGATGACGATCATTGTGGGTCGATCCAGTTGGGTCATGCTGCCGTGACTACCAGTGCTGCGGGCGCGTTGCGGGGTCTCTTTGGCCTCAACTCGTCGAAGACCGGAAAGTTCGCGTTTTTACAGCGGCCTCCCTGAATTTATGGTCGGAATCGATCTGGATGCTGCGCGCCGCCTCTTCCCGGGCGACTGGCGGCGGTCTCAGTGACCGCCCCCACCCCCAGCCTGGCCCGAGGGCTTGGCGATCAGCGTCACCAGAACCAGCAGGCTGGCAAACAGCACCGTGAGGATGGTGAAGACGTCGATGAAGGACAGGAGCCAGGACTGCTGGGTGACGATGCCCGAAAGTTTCTGGATCGCCACCTGGCTGCCGTCGAGACCATAGCCGTCATAATTGGCACCGACGCTGTTCAGCCAGTCGAGGGCTGCCCAGTTGCCGAAATTGAGCTGCTCGGACAGCCTTGCGTAGTGCTGGTCCGTCCGCTGCGTCAGGACCGTGTTGATGACCGCCAGGCCGACGGCGCCGCCGAGGTTGCGGGTCAGGTTGAAGAGGCCGGAGGCATTGCGGATGCGGGCGGGCGGCAGGGTGCCAAGCGCAATGTTGTTGATCGGCACCATGCAGAGCATCAGCGAGCAGCCGCGCAGGACCTGCGGGATCAGCAGTTCGTAGAAGTCCCAATCGGCCGTCAGCCCCGTCATCATCCAGGTGCCGAGCGCAAAGCCGACAAAGCCGATGCCCATCATGACCCGCGGATCGAGCCGTGACGACAACATGCCGGCGACCGGTGCGGTGAGGAACATGGCCAGGCCCGAGACAAACATGGTCTCGCCGATCATCAGGGAATCATAGCCGCGGATGCGCCCCAGGTAGAGCGGGTAGAGATAGGTGAGGCCATAGAGGCCGATGCCCATGACGAAGGAGAAGAGCGAGCCGAAGGCGAAGTTGCGGTTGGCGAAGGCCTTCAGGTCGACCACCGGGAAATCGACCTTGAAGGCGCGCCAGAAGAAGACCACGGCGCCGCCGACCATGACCAGCGTGCCGATGACGATGTGGCTGTCGCTGAACCAGTCCTTGTTGTTACCCTCTTCCAGCACGTATTCCAGCGAGCCGAGGAAGAGGCCCATCGACAGCAAGCCCCACCAGTCGAACTTCTTCCAGAGGCTCATTTCCGGCTTGTCGAAATCGATCATGCTCCAGGCGACGGCGGTGACGATGATGCCGGGCACGATGTTGACGAGGAAGAGCCAGTGCCAGGAGAAGGCGTGGCTGAGATAGCCGCCGATGGTCGGGCCGATGGTGGGCGCCAGCGTCGCGACGAGACCGATCATCGGCGAGACGATCGAGCGCTTCGACGGCGGGAAGATGGTGAAGGCGGCGGCGAAGACGGAGGGGATCATGCCACCGCCGATGAAGCCCTGGATGGCGCGGTAGACGATCATCTGGTCGATGTTCGTGGCAGTGGCGCAGAGCATGCTGGCGAGCGTGAAGCCGCCGGCGCAGATGGTGAAGAGCACCCGCGTCGAGAGAATGCGCGCGAGCGTGCCCGACAGCGGGATCATGATGACTTCGGCGATCAGATAGGAGGTCTGCACCCAGGCGACCTCTTCCGAGCCGGCGCCGAGGCCCGCCTGGATTTCGGCGAGCGACGCGGAGACGATCTGGATGTCGAGGATCGACATGAACATGCCGAAGACCATCGCGAAGAAGGCGATGAGCTTGCGCCTGTCCATGGGCGGATCGGCGGGAATGGGTCCCGCCAGTGTGGCCGTTGCTGCCATGACCGTTCTCCTTGCGCCGCGCGACCCGCTACTTCGCCGCAGCCACGGCGTCGCCGGAGGGCGCGGTGCGGGTGTCGACGTCGACGACGACGCTGAGGCCCGCCCGCAGGTGCTTGTCGGCGAGCACGTCCGCCGGCAGGGAGATGCGTACGGGAACGCGCTGGATCACCTTGGTGAAATTGCCGGTGGCGTTTTCGGCGGGCAGCATGGAGAAGACGGAGCCGGAGGCAGGCGCGATCGACTGAACCGTGCCCTCGATGTCATGCGCCTCGAAGGCATCCACATGGACGCGCACCTTCGAGCCGGGCTGCAGTTCGCCGATCTGGGTCTCCTTGAAGTTCGCCTCGATGTAGAGCTGCGTCAGCGGCACGAGGGCTGCCAGCCGCTTGCCGGCGGAGACGAGGTCGCCGGTCTGCACGGCGAGATTGCCGACGATGCCGTCATAGGGCGCCTTCAGCACCGTGAAGCTCAGGTCGCGGCTGGCCTGGTCGCGGGCGAGCTCCTGGGCGTGGACGGTGTTGACCGCCTCGCGGCGCTGCGCCTGCAGGAGGCCGATGTTGGCCTGCGCCGACGAAACAGCCGCCTGGCCGGCGACGAGGTTGGCGCGGGCCTGCTCCAGCGCGACCTGGGCATTGTCGAGATCCGCGGCGGTGCCGACGGACTTGTCGACCAGTTCGCTCGCCCGCTTCTGGTTGATCTCGGCCCCGCGAAGGGCAGCCTCCAGGGCGCCCTGCTGGGCCTCGGCCTGCTTCAATGCCGCCTCGCCACCGATGATTTGCGCATCGATGCGGGTGACGGCGAGACGGGAGGCCTCGATGGCGGTTTCGGCGCGGGTGACGGCCAGCTGATAGTCGCCGGCGTCGAGCGTCACCAGCGGATCGCCGGCGTGGACCTGCTGGTTCTCGACGACATTGACCTTTTCGACGTAGCCGGACACCTTGGGAGAGATGATGGCGATATCGCCCTGGATATAGGCGTCGTCGGTGGACACGAGGAAGCGGCCATCGGTCCACCAGTCGTGGCCGTACCAGCCGGCGGCGCCCAGCAGCGCCAGCGCGATCACCGGCAGGACGAGGTTCGGCCGCTTGCGCCTTGCAGGAGGCGCCTTCGCCTCGACCGGTGGCGGCGACGCGGCGGCTTCCCCGGTCGGCGCGGGAGAGCCGACGGTCGAATCGGAGCGGGAAACGTCGCGCAGGGCGCTGGCGGAATGGGAAGCGGTCATGGGAGGCACCATCTGGCAGATGAAAAACGGCATGCAAAGTCATCGAACCCATCGGTTCGGTGAGCTTGACATAGAGCCTCTTCACCGACATATCAAGGCCAATCGAACCGCTCGGTTCGAAAAGGTAAAGAAGACATGACGAAACAGACACAGACGCTTGAGACCACCCCACCCGCCGCTGCCGCCGGCGGGCGCTTTGCTGCCGGCGAGGATCCGGCCAAGCGCGAGCAGATCATCGCCGGCGCCAAGCGGGTGTTCATGACCGTCGGCTTCGACGCCGCCAGCATGAACGACATCACCCGCGAGGCCGGCGTGTCGAAGGGGACGATCTACGTCTATTTCGCCAGCAAGGAAGACCTCTTCGTCGCCATGGTCGACCGCGAGCGCGACCGCATCGCCAGCGACATGCGCGACATCCTGGCCGGCAGCGGGCCGGTGGAGGAGATGCTCTCCACCTTCGGCGTGAGCTTTGCCCGCCACATCACCTCGCCGCAGGTGGTCGACGCCATGCGCACGGTGATCGGCGTCGTGCAGCGGATGCCGAACCTGTCGCGGCGCTTCTTCCACACGACGCCCGGCAATGTCCGCCACGTGCTGGAGGAGTTTCTGCGCCGCCACATCGCGCTCGGCACGCTTCAAATCGACGACACCGATCTCGCCGCACGCCAGTTCATCGAGATGGCGACCGGCAGCTTCTTCAAGTTCCGCCTGTTCGGCGACCTCGACGACGTGCCCTGCGACGCGGAACTGGAGCGCGCCATCTCCGGCGCCGTGCGGGTGTTCATGGCCGCCTACGGGGCGAAGGGCTGAGCGGCGGCGCTGCTCGGGCTGCCATCACGTCACCTCCTCACCATGATCCGACGGGCGCCCGTCGTATTTCGGACCATCGTCCTCTTCCGGCGGCAGGCCGAAGGCGGGGCGCCAGTTGTTCAAGGCTTCCTGATGGCGCTCACCGCGCGGACCGATGCAGGGCGGGAAGGCATCATGATAGCCTGCCTTGTATTGCGCTTCCGTCAGGAAGCCCCGGCAGGCCCGGGCTCTGCGGCAGGCGGAGAGATCGCAGGTCTTCCAGCAGCCCATGAAACTGGTGACGCGCTGGGTGAGCTTCTGAAATTCGCGCGACTTCTGGCGCGGCGCGAGTCTGCTGAACTCTCCCCAGGTGTAGCCGGGCATATAAGGTTGCCTGTCTTCCTCTTCGATGATGCGGCGACATTCCTCTGCGCTTCTTGCCATGGCGTGACCTCCTTCAGGGCACGGGTTTTCGATCACGCAGGCCGTTACGGCCCCCGTGTTGCTGTCTGATCCATCGGAGAGCCCACACGAATGCGGAACCTCACTTTGAGTTTAGTCTGTGGCTCCGCATTCGCGTGGCCTTCGGCGTTCTTTCGGGGTGTCCAGCCCCTACAGGTGACCGCCTCGTCTCGCTGCACGCCAGGTGCGCCCCTCGCGCTTGCACGGCTAAACCGAACCGGGCATGGCTGCCCGGGGGAGACTTGATAGAAGCGCGCGCCTCACGGCACCCGCTCCATGGCCTTCACCTCCTGCCCCCTCCCCGCACGTTACGGTTCAAGACCAGGCGCCGGCCCCCGCCTGCCCGCGAACGTCTCGCGAAACACTCCGGCGACGGAAGCGGGATGATTATGGGGTGGTGGCTGAGGGTGGGGATGCGGGTGGGGGTAAGTGGTTGATATTTGGTGGGTGGGGGTGCGGTTTTGGGGAGTGACGGGTGCTGCAGGGGGGCGTCATTCTGAGGTTGACGGGCGAAGCACGGCCCTCGAAGGATCCGGCTTGCGGTGCGGCCCGCTCTCGCCCTTCGAGGGCTTAGGCGTCAGGCTTGGCCGAGGGAAGGGATGCGCGCCGAGGGCTTGGGTTTGGATCCTCGGGTCAAGCCCGAGGATGACGAAAGAGAGGGGGAGTGAGGGTGACACAAGTGAGAAATAGTAAGTGTGACACAAGCGAGGCAGAGCAAGGCTGCCCCAATTGGGCACATGCGGCTTTTGCGACAACAAGAACGGGAAGGCCTCGGCTGACTGGGCGGGCCACAACGGTGCTGAACCATGGCACCACCTTTCTTGAGGCACCCGTGGCACCCCTCCCCTTTCGTCATCCTCGGGCTTGACCCGAGGATCCACCGCCAAGCACGTCGCTTGACGAGACCGCGTCCGGCCGATCATCCTGCTCGCCATGACGGGATACGTCTACATCGTCACCAACCACAAGCACGGCACGCTCTACATCGGCGTGACTTCCGACATCGCCCGGCGCATCTACGAACATCGCGAAGGCCTGACGCCCGGCTTCACCTCCAGATACGGCCTGACGCAGCTCGTCTGGTACGAGGAGCACTGGGACATCCGCGACGCCATCCAGCGGGAGAAGACGATGAAGCAGTGGTACCGCAAGTGGAAGATCGCGCTGATCGAGGAGCGGAATCCGGATTGGCGGGATCTGTATCTGGAGTTGTGGTGAGGGGGCCGGGATTAGGGCGCCGTGGGCTTGGGGTTGGATCCTCGGGTCAAGCCCGAGGATGACGAAAGAGAGCGGGAGCGAGGATGCCACAAGTGAGGGCGGAGCAAGGGTCCACAGTGAGGGAAGAGCCAGACTGCCAGAGGTGAGACATGCGTCTTTTGCGGCAACAAGCACGGGAAGGGGCCTTAGCTGATTGCCGGGCCACTGCCCTGCTGAAACATCGCACAACCTCTCTTACGGCACCCATGACAGCTCCTCCACTTTCGTCATCCTCGGGCTTGACCCGAGGATACAAACCCGAGAACGTTAAACATATGAAACTCGAGATCAGGCATCTATTCGACTCCACCATTGAGAAGCGATATCGAAGCTTCGCATCGGCATCCGAAGACACCGAAACTCTTAATGCGCAAGGTCAAGATCGCCGGCGGAAGAAGCTTCAGCACATTCTGGATACCGATCCGGAGTTCTACGTCCTCCATCGATGTACAAATATCGCAGCCACGTGGCTCTCATTACTAGCAGTTGCCCTCCTGCAAGATCTTCCCTTAGCCGAAGAAGAGATTGAGCCAACCGCCGAAAAGCTTGCGGCAATCTCGTTCTTGTCGCGGCTGGCCAACGACTTGTGGGCAATCATTGAACTGATAGAAGCAGGGTTTGATCTGCAGGCCAGAGCACTTACACGAGCGTATCTGGAGCACGTGGATGTGCTGATCTGTTGCATCCATGATGAGCAACTAACAGCGCAGTTCGTAGCAGCTGTTGAACCTGACGAAGCCAATGAGTTTTGGCACCGCCATGTCAGCAAGAACAAGATTAAGAGACGTGTATCGGAATTCGTGTCGTCCGTTATCGAGGCGCCGGGCAGCCAAGTGGTCGATTTTCTTCGTGAGGATGCCGAACTAGCCGGATCGATGCTTCTTCACCCGACAATCACTGCGGGGTTCGCAGCAGCCTTCGGTATCGAGGACGATGGGTATGATAGCTACCCAATATTTCCCACGCCGACGGCTTCTTCTGCCGGGACATTCAGAGCCATCCTGATACACCTTTTTTGGCTGTGGTTCGCGATGGGGCCGTTACCACGGAACGCCAATGGCCGCTGGAGGCCCCTTTTTACGAATCCAGAGTTGTCAAACCACATAGCCCTTGAGCGCTTCTCGATATTAATATCGGAAATGCTCGGCTTTCTTCTAGAGTCTCACTTGCTGATGAGGCCTAGTTCGACTGATGACTAGGCAAATAGAGAAGAAGGCGGCCTAAGCCGCCCTCTCCACCGCTCCATACGGATCAAACCGCCCGTAAAACGTCTCCCCGTTCGCCGCCATCTCCATGAGCAGCGGCGTCGGCTTGAAGTGCTCGCCGTAAGCCTCCGCTAACCGCTCGCACAGCGCCACGAACGTCTTCACGCCCATGCCGTCGATGTAGGAGAGCGTGCCGCCGGTGTAGGGGGCGAAGCCGAAGCCGAGGATGGAGCCGACGTCGGCTTCGCGCGGGTCGGTGACGATGCCCTCTTCCATGGTGCGGGCCGCTTCCAGCGCGATGGTGACGAGGAGGCGTTCTTTCAGGGTGTTCACGTCCACTTCGGAAGCCGGCTTCTGCGGGTAGAGGTCCTTGAGGCCCGGCCAGAGCGACTTCTTGGCGGGCTTGGCCGGGTAGTCGTAGAAGCCCTGGCCGTTCTTGCGGCCGCGGCGGTCGAGCACGTCGACCATCTTGTCGATCAGATCCATGTGCTCGGGCTTGACGGCATTGGGGCCGAGATCGGCGATGGAAGCCTTCATGATCTTCTGGGAGAGATCGACGGCGACCTCGTCGTTGAGCGACAGCGGGCCGACCGGCATGCCGGCCATCTTGGCGGCATTCTCGATCATCGCCGGCGGCACGCCCTCGATCAGCATGTCGTAGGCCTCGTTGATGTAGCGGAAGACGCAGCGGTTGACGAAGAAGCCGCGCGTGTCGTTGACGACAATCGGCGTCTTCTTGATCTTCGCGACAAAATCCAGCGCCATGGCGAGCGCCTTGTCACCGGTCTGTTCGCCGAGGATGACCTCGGTCAGCATCATCTTCTCGACCGGAGAGAAGAAGTGGACGCCGATGAACTGCTCGGGGCGCTTGGAATTGCCGGCGAGACCGGTGATCGGCAGGGTGGAGGTGTTGGAGGCGAAGATGGTATCTTCCGAGATCACCGCTTCCACCTGCTCGATGACGGCCTTCTTGACGGCGCGGTCCTCGAAGACGGCCTCGACGACGAGATCGACATCGGCAAGCGTCGAATAGTCCGGCGTCGGGGTGACGAGGGCGAGGAGCTTTTCGCCGTCTTCCTTCGTCATGCGGCCCTTGCCGACCTGATCGGCCACCAGTTTTTCCGAATGCGCCTTGCCCTTGTCGGCGGCCTCCTGGTCGCGGTCGATCAGGACGACGGGGATGCCGGCAGCAGCCGTGACATAGGCGATCGAGGCGCCCATGAAGCCGGCGCCGACAACGCCGACCTTCTTGATCTCGGTCTTCGGCACGCCGGCCGGGCGGCGGGCGCCCTTGCCAAGCTCCTGCATGGAGACAAACAGCGAGCGGATCATCGAGAAGGCCTCGGTGGTCTGCAGGATCTGCGTGAAGTAGCGCTGCTCGACCTTCAGGGCGGTGTCGAAGGGCAGCTGGAGGCCCTCGTAGACGCATTTGAGGATGGCGAGGGCGCCCGGGTAATTGCCGGCGGTCTCGCGGCGCAGGATGGCGGGCGCGGCCGGGAAGAGCTGGGCGGCCGCGGGCGTCCAGACGCCGCCGCCGGGCACCTTGAAGCCCTTCTCGTCCCAGGGTGCGACGGGCTTCAGGCCATCCTTGATCATCTGCTTGGCGGCGGTGATCAGTTCACCCGGCTCGACCACCTGGTGGACGAGACCCATGGCCTTGGCGCGCTGCGCCGTCAGCGAAGAGCCCGTCGTCATCATCTGCAGGGCGTCCTGGGCGTTGGCGAGCCGCGGCACGCGCTGGGTGCCGCCGGCGCCGGGGAAGATGCCGACCTTGACCTCGGGCAGCGCGATCTTCACCGCCTTGGCATTGGCGGCGACGCGACCGTGGCAGGCGAGCGACAGTTCAAAAGCGCCGCCCATGCAGGTGCCGTTGATCGCCGAGACCCAGGGCTTGCCGTTCGTCTCGATGCGGCGGAAGAGTTGCGACATCTGGCCGGCGGCATCAAACAGCTTCTGGACGGCGGCCTGCGGGTCCTTCGCCTTTTCCTCGGCGAGCATGGAGAACATCGACTTGATCATGGTGAGATCGGCGCCGCCGGAGAAGGACGACTTGCCGGAGGTGAAGACGACGCCCTTGACGGCCGCGTCGGCGACGGTCGCCGCCAGGATCTGTTCGATCTCGGCCATCACCTCGAGGGTGAAGACGTTCATGGATTTGCCGGGCATGTCCCAGGTGACGAGCGCGATGCCGTCTGCGTCGGTTTCGACGGTGAAGTTCGTGTAGGTGCTCATGTTGGGGTACCTCTTCCCTAAAATTCTCAAATGTTTACCGAAGCCAGACGAACAGACCGAAGGCAGCAAAGACCAGAAGGAGAAACACGAACAAGCCGCGATTTTCAGCCTTCAGCTTTCGCGCATGCTCCCGCGGGTCTTCTGCGAGGCTCGAGCGATAGGCATCAGCCATGTCGCGATCGAGATTGTGCTGCGCATATTGCTGCTCGATCTCGTTCTTTTGCTGCTCGTAGACCTCAGGCTTCGGTGTCATCAGGCTTGCTCTCTCTTCCGTCATCCTCGGGCTTGACGCGACCGTCGGCCGCTCCAGGACTGGCGCGATCCGGCCGGGTGAAGCCCCTCCCCACAAGGGGGAGGGTTAAGACTGCCTCAAACCCTCTCGATGATCGTTGCCGTGCCCATGCCGGCGCCGATGCAGAGGGTCACGAGCGCGGTGTTGAGATCGCGGCGTTCCAGCTCGTCGAGCACCGTGCCGAGGATCATGGCGCCGGTGGCGCCGAGCGGATGGCCCATGGCAATGGCTCCGCCGTTAACGTTGATCCTGTCGTGGCTGATGTCGAAGGCCTGCATGTAGCGCAGGACGACCGCGGCGAAGGCCTCGTTCAGCTCGAAGAGGTCGATGTCGGCGATCGACATGCCGGAGCGCTTCAGGAGCTTTTCCGTGACGTCGACCGGGCCGGTCAGCATCAGCGCCGGGTCGGAGCCGATGTTGGTGAAGTGGCGGATTCTTGCACGCGGCTTCATACCCATGGTTTCGCCGCCGGCCTTCGAGCCGATCAGGACGGCTGCGGCACCATCGACGATGCCGGACGAATTGCCGGCGTGGTGGACATAGGTGATCTTCTCGACTTCCGGATGCGCCTGGATGCCGACGGCCTCGAAGCCGCCCATCTCGCCCGGCATCTGGAAGGAGGGGTTGAGGGAGGCGAGCGACTGCATGTCGGTGGTCGGGCGCATGTGCTCGTCGCGGTCGAGGATCACGAGGCCGTTCTGGTCCTTCACCGGGATGACGGAGTGCTTGAAGTAGCCCTTCTCCCAGGCACTGGCGGCGCGCTTCTGGCTTTCCACCGCATAGGCGTCGACGTCGTCGCGGGAGAAGCCGTATTTCGTGGCGATCAGGTCGGCGGAGACGCCCTGCGGCATGAAATAGGCGGGGAAGTTGACCGAAGGGTCCATGTACCAGGCGCCGCCGGACATGCCCATGCCGACGCGCGACATGCTCTCCACACCGCCGGCGATGACGATGTCGTCGGAGCCGGCGGCGATCTTGCCGGCGCCGAAGTTGACGGCGTCGAGGCCGGACGCGCAGAAGCGGGAGATCTGCATGCCGGGTGCTGCGAAGGAATAGCCGGCCTCGAAGGCGGCGGCCTTGGGGATGACGGCGCCGGCATCCATGACCGGATCGACGCAGCCCATGATGATGTCGTCGACGGTCGAGGTGTCGAGGCCGTTCCTGTCGCGGATGGCTTCCAGCGTCTTGGCCGCCAGGCGGACGGAGGGCACCTCGTGCAGCGATCCATCCTTCTTGCCGCGGCCGCGCGGCGTGCGCACGTGATCGTAAATGAAGACTTCGGTCATGGTGTCATCTCCCTGGTGGCAATCCGTGTTGCCTTACTATCAAACGGGAGAGGAAGACCCCTCCCAAACCCTCCCCACAAGGGGGAGGGCTTAACCCGGCCGCGCCGCCGACGCTCAGAGGAGGCAGGCGGCTGCGACTTGTTCTCTCCCCCCTTGTGGGGGAGATGGCCGGAGCGCAGGCGGGAAGGGTTCATGGGCTTGGCGAAGTCCCCTCCCCGACCCTCCCCACAAGGGGGAGGGAGTTGTTTAGAACGCTTCGGCTGCCAGTTCCATCATGGTGTCGGCGCCGGTTTCGATGCGGGCCTTGCGGAGCGCCGTTTCCGGCATGATGCGCTCCATGTAGAACTTCGCGGTGACGAGCTTGGTCTTCAGATACTCCTCGCGGGCGTCGCCGGCGGCAAGACCCGCCTGGGCGGCCTTCGCCATCTTCGCCCACATGTAGCCGAGTGTCACCACACCGAAGAGGTGCATGTAGTCGGTGGAGCCGGCGCCGGCGTTGTCGGGCTTGGCCATGGCGTTCTGCATGAACCACATGGTGGAGGCCTGCAGGTCGTTCAGGCCCTTCTTCAGCCCCTTGGTGTAGAGGCTCATGGCCTCGTCGGCGCGGTTTTCCTCGCAGAAGTCGCCGATCTCCTTGAACATGGCCATGACGGCGCGACCGCCGTTCAGCGCCAGCTTGCGGCCGACGAGATCGAGCGCCTGAATGCCGTTGGCGCCCTCGTAGATCATCGCGATGCGGGCATCGCGGACATACTGGCTCATGCCCCATTCCTCGATGTAGCCGTGGCCGCCGTAGACCTGCTGGGCCATGACCGCGTGGTCGAAGCCCTTGTCGGTGAGGACGCCCTTGAGGATCGGGGTGGCGAGGCCGAGCAGGTCGTCGGCTTCCTGGCGCTCCTTCTCGTCGGGCGAGCGGTGGGCGATGTCGGACTTCAGCGCCGTCCACAGCATGAAGGCGCGGCCGGCCTCGTTGAAGGCCTTGATGGTCATCAGCGTGCGGCGGATGTCGGGATGGACGATGATCGGATCGGCCTTCTTTTCCGGCGCCTTGGGGCCGGAGAGCGAACGGCCCTGGATGCGTTCACGGGCATAGGCGACGGCGTTCTGGTAGGCGGTCTCGGCGATCGAGAGGCCCTGAAGGCCGACGCCGAGGCGGGCCTCGTTCATCATCACGAACATGGCCGAGAGGCCCTTGTTCTCGGCGCCGATCAGATAGCCCACCGCCTCGTCGTAGTTCATGACGCAGGTGGAATTGCCGTGGATGCCCATCTTGTGCTCGATGGCGCCGCAGGTGACGGCGTTGCGCTCGCCGACCGATCCATCTTCCTGGACCATGAACTTCGGCACGATAAAGAGCGAGATGCCCTTGGTGCCTTCCGGCGCGCCCTCGATGCGGGCGAGCACCAGGTGGATGATGTTGTCGGTCATGCCGTGTTCGCCGGCGGAGATGAAGATCTTCTGGCCGGACAGCTTGTAGGTGCCGTCGCCGTTCGGGACGGCCTTGGTGCGCAGCAGGCCGAGATCGGTGCCGCAATGGGGTTCGGTCAGGTTCATGGTACCGGACCAGGTGCCCTCGACCATCTTCGGCAGGTAGGTCTGCTTCTGCTCGTCGGAACCGTGGACAAGGATCGCGGCGATCGCGCCCTGGGTCAGGCCCGGATACATCATCAGCGACATGTTGGCCGACGACATGTATTCGCCGACGGCGGCGTGCAGCGTATAGGGCAGGCCCTGGCCGCCGAATTCCTCCGGTACGGCCAGACCGATCCAGCCACCCTGGCAATACTGGTCATAGGCTTCCTTGAAGCCCTTGGGCACCGTGACGGAGCCGTCGTCGTGGCGGGTGCAGCCTTCCTGGTCGCCGGAGAGATTGAGCGGGAAGAGCGCTTCCTCGGCCACTTTCGCGGCTTCGCCGAGAATGGCTTCGACCATGTCGGGAGAGGCATCGGCGAAGCCCGGCAGGTTGCCGTAGCGCTCCAGACCAAGCACGTCGTTCAGCACGAAAAGGGTATCGGTTACCGGAGCCTTGTAAACAGGCATGGTCGAGCGTCCTCCATATCCTCGCGCGGACCTCCAAGTCCGCCCATCATGGCTGCCATAAATAATTGACGTTTGCGTAAACGTCAAACATTCGCGGCAGGATTTTTTGCCACATCCGCAACGGCGATCACGGCCCGCTTTCCAGCGCAAGCGCCCCGCAAAGCTACTTGAATGGTTAAAAAAGTCTCCCCTGGTTAACGGCTTATTTACCACGTCGGAGGAAATACTCGACATTGAAGCGAGGTGTCCCGTCCGGTCGATGTTCGGCCACCGGAGGACCCTCGTTCCACCGCATGTCCCGGTGGCTGGCCAGGGCACATACATTCCGCCACGGCCGGAAACCACGGCCTACCGCCACGCGTAACGTTGGAACGAGCAGCAATTATGAACGGTTCACGATCGACATCTCCCCGACCCGGCGACAGATCGTCCCTTGATGCGCTGAACCGGACGATCAAGGGACTGGAATCGCGCATCGAGGGCCTGATGCAGGCGTCCCGCGAACCACGGCATGCGGAAGCGGCACCCTTGCCAAGGCAGCTCGCGGAGGATCGCACCACGACCGCACCGCCGCTGTTCCCGGCCTCGCCCACACCGGGCTCGATCGACCCGCTTCAGGAAATCCGCAACCGCCAGCGCATGCTGGCCGCCGCACGGGAAGACGCTGTCCGGGCAGAGCCCGCCGCACCGCCCGCCATGCCGCGGCCGCGGCTGGAGCGTCGTCCCGAGGCGCGTCCCGCCGAGCCGCACCGCCCAGTCCCGCCGCAGGGCGCCACCAGAGCTTCCGGTGACGACATTTCCCTGCGCGAGATCGCCGAGGCACTGGTCAGCCTGCGCCAGGAACTGAAACAGGATATTGCCGACGGCGTTGCGCAGGAGATGAACGCGCTGCGCGCCGAGGTGACCAGCATCCGCTCGGTCGCGCAGGAACAGCAGATCGGCGACGCGTTGCGCCATGACCTGGCTCGCCTGGCCGACGGCATCGAGACGCTCGGCCACCGTGGCGGCCCCGAGGCCGATGCGTTGCGCCGCGAATACGACGAGCTGCGCTCCGTCCTCGAAGGCCTGGCGCGAGAGGACAGCCTCCGGCACCTCGACGCCCGGTGGCAGGGGATCGAGGACCGGATCGTCGACTTCGACACGCAGGAACTGCGCGAGGATCTGGTGGGGCTTGCCTATCGGATCGACGACATCAAGAACCAGCTCGGCTCCATGAACAACGGCCCGGCGGTCCGCGGCATGGAACAGAAGCTGATGGCGATCGCGACCGTCATGGAGCAGCTTGGTTCGCGCATGCAGCCGAACGACGAGGCGCTGAACGAGCAGTTCGTGCTGCTTGCCGACCGCCTGGACGAAATCAGCCGGGCGATTGCCGCGGGCAGTCGCGCCGCATCCGCCTCCGCCGCCGACCACACCGCCTTCCAGAGGCTGGAAAGCCGGATCGCCGGTCTGTCCGAACAGATCGACACCATGGCGACGAGCCCGCGTGCGGAATCCGACGAGGGACTTTCGGAGCGGATCGAAGCTCTGTCGGGCCGTATCGAGCAGCTGTCGACGGAAGAAGTCGCTCTGCGGCTGGAGGAACGGCTCGAGCAGCTGTCGCAGATGCTTGCCCAGCCGAGCCGGCCGGACGAGCAGTCCGGCCTGACCGAATATCTCGCCGACATCTCCGACAAGATCGACCGCCTGGGTCACGGACAGATCAACGAGGCGCTGGCGGAGCGGCTCGACTATCTCGCCCGCCGCATCGACGAGATGGACTATAACCAGAGCCTGCAGCAGCCGGCCGCGGAACAGGCCGCGATCGGTCGCATCGAGGACAGGCTGAGCGACATCGCCGCGCGCCTGGACGAGACCGTGCAGGGACCGATCGGCGACAGTGCCGCGCTGAAGAGCCTCGAAGCGCAGATCTCCCATCTTTCGAGCCTGATGAGCGACCCGTCGCGGGCGGCATCGCCCGAGATCGAAAACCGGGTCACGGCGCTCGAAAGCTACGTGAGCACCAACGACGAATACATCATCGAGGCGGCACGGCAGGCCGCAGAGGCGGTGGTGGACAGCTTCGCCCGTCGCGGCAATTCTGCAGCGCCCGCCATGGACATGTCGGCGCTGACGGCCCTTGCCGAAGACCTTCGGCAACTCGAGGAACTGACCCGCAGCACCGAGGCGCGCTCGCAGCACACGCTCAACGCGCTGCACAGCACGCTCGTGCAGATTGCCGACCGCCTGGACACGATGGAGGACCGCTACGCGCCGGCCGTCGCGCAGCAGCCGGCCATGCAGCAGAATGCGGCACCATGGGAGAGGGCATCCGCCGGTCCCGTTGCCGCGCCGACCGATCCGTTCAAACCGGCAGGTCCATCGCCGGAGGTGGACGATTTTCATGCCGACCTGCTTCAGTCTCTGGCGGGAAGCACCTCGCACACAGCCGTGCGGGCGCCGGATGCGCGGGCACCGGGTAGCACGGAGAAGGACGGTGCAGCCCCCGAGGTCGAAGCGGACCAGCCGACCGTGGACCCGGACGGGTCCCCCGCGACCATGGCGGAGGAAGAGCCTTCAAGGCAGGGCATCTTCACCAAGATTTCCCAGCGCCTGCGGCCGGGACAGAAAACCGTTGCCTCGACATCGGGACGCACCGTCGTTGACCCGGCACCCTCCCTCGATCCGGTGGACATGCTGCCACCGGAGCGGGAGCATGAACCGCTCGAACCCGGCTCCGGCACACCGGACGTGCGCCAGATCCTCGAACGCGTCCGCGCCAGCCAGGCGGCAGCCGGCGGCGGCGGCACGCAGGCCAGCGTCTCCGAACGCGCCGACTATATCGCAGCAGCCCGCCGGGCAGCCAAGGCGGCAGCCCTGGAAACAGACCCCTCCAGCGCTACCGGTGGATCCAAGAACCCGGGAAACAGCGTGATCGGCAGCGCGCTCTCGCGGCAGCGCCGTCCCATCATGATGGCGGTCGGTGCCGTGCTGCTGGCCGTGATGGCGATACCGCTCGTCCAGACGCTGACGAGCGGCGAAGAGGCTCCGCTGCCGCCGGCCGTCACGCAGGCGCCCGTTTCGGATGAAGCACCGGAAGGCGAAGCGGATCTGGCCGAGGCAACCGATGCGCCCGCGGAGGCTCCGGACGTCGTCGCCGGCCCGGCGTCCACGACGCCTGCCGAGACCACGGCGGAGATCTCGCCGGCTGGCGGCCCTGCGGCAGAGGATGCGGCGCCGGCCGCCGTTACCCCGGTCGCCCGCGACACCCAGCAGGCCTCGATGATGGAGCCGCGCCCGGCTGCCGGTGTCGCATCCACTCTTAATGCCCCCGCCCCTGCCGAAGCCGCGCCGGAAGCGGCCGGCACTGCGGCGGCCGAGCCGACGGCACCGGCGATCGTCGTCCCCGCCTCGATCGGACCAAAGTCGCTGACGGATGCTGCCGAAGCCGGCGATCCCGTCGCACTGTTCGAGATCGGTGCCCGCTACACGGAAGGCCGCGGCGTCGCAGTCGACCTTTCCGAAGCGGCCACCTGGTACAGACTGTCGGCCGATCGCGGCTTCCCGCCTGCCCAGTACCGGCTCGGCAATCTCTTCGAGAAGGGCACCGGGATCGAGCGCGATCTCGACAAGGCCATGACCTACTACCAGCAGGCCGCAGCCGCCGGCAATGCCAGCGCCATGCACAACCTGGCGGTCCTGAACGCTTCGGGCGCCGAGGGCGAGCTGGACTATGCCGCCGCCGCCGACTGGTTCAAGAAGGCCGCCGAGCTCGGCGTCTCCGACAGCCAGTTCAACCTCGCCATCCTCTACGCCCGCGGCAACGGCACGACGCAGAACCTCGTCGAATCCTACAAATGGTTTGCCATCGCCGCCAAGGGTGGCGACCAGGATGCGGCGCAGAAGCGCGACGAGGTGGCCAAGGCGATGCGCCAGCAGGACCTGGAAGCTGCCCGCGCCGCCGTGGAGGCCTGGAAGCCCAAGCCGCTCGACACGCGCGCCAACGGCGTTCAGCTTCCCGACGAATGGGCCGGCGAAATGGCGGTGAAGACATCGTCGGTGGACATGGAGAAGGCGATCCGCAACATCCAGGCCATCCTCAACAAGAACGGCTTCGACGCCGGAGCGCCAGACGGCAAGATGGGACAGAAGACCATCGGCGCCATCAAGGAATTCCAGACCTCGCTCGGCCAGGAACCGACCGGCAAGATCGACGACGCCATGGTCAAGGAATTGCTGGCGCGCAACAACTGACGGATCGACGCCGTAACGCGGCGTTGAGCACACCGTCACAAAAACGGGAAAATGCCGGTGTAATCGGGGTTTGCACGTTGACTCAACCCCGAGGTCGGGCGCATGACAAAACCATGGTTGCACCGGTCTTTTCGGGTCGCCTGCAACAGATTTCCCGACGCTGACGCGGAGTGGTCCATCCGCATGGCGACACCGCCTCGTCCGGGGCGGCCCATCGTGTTTGAGGTTCGGCTGTGACAGTTTACCTGCCGATCGCAGAGCTTTCGGTCAACATCTTCATCATTCTTGGCATGGGTGCGGCCGTCGGCTTCCTGTCCGGCATGTTCGGCGTCGGCGGCGGCTTTCTGATCACGCCGCTGCTGATCTTCTACAACATCCCGCCCGTGGTGGCCGTGGCGACGGGCGCCAACCAGGTGGTCGCATCCTCGATCTCCGGTGCCATCACCCATTTTAGGCGCGGCACGCTGGACATCAAGCTCGGCACGGTGCTGCTGGTCGGCGGTCTTGCGGGGGCCACCGTCGGCATCTCGATCTTCTCCTGGCTGCGACGGCTCGGCCAGCTCGACCTGTTCATCTCGCTGCTCTACGTGCTGCTGCTCAGCACCGTCGGCGCGCTGATGCTGAACGAGAGCGTGCGGGCGCTGCGGCGCACCGCGCGCAACGTGGCACCGCTGGCAAAGCGGCCGGGCCAGCACATCTGGGTGCACCGCCTGCCCTTCAAGATGCGGTTCAAGAAATCGAAGATCTACCTCAGCGCAATCCCCGTGCTGGCGCTGGGCTTTGCCATCGGCGTGCTGACCTCGATCATGGGCGTCGGCGGCGGCTTCATCATGGTGCCGGCGATGATCTACCTGCTGCGCATTCCCACCAACGTCGTGGTCGGCACCTCGCTGTTCCAGATCATCTTCGTGACCGCCTATACGACCATGGTACAGGCGGCGACGAACTATTCGGTCGACATCGTCCTGGCGACGATCCTGATGGTGGCCGGCGTCATCGGCGCGCAATACGGCGTGCGGGTGGGCCAGCGGCTGCGCGGCGAACAGCTGCGGGCGCTGCTGGGGCTGCTGGTGCTGGCGGTCGGCATCCGGCTGGCGATCGCGCTGGTGGTGCGTCCCGACGATCTGTTTTCCGTATCGGTCGGAGGCTTCGCCAACTGATGCTTTACCGTCTGCGCCTCCTGCTCGCCGCCACTCTCTTCGCCGCCGCTCCCGCCGTGGCGCAGGTTCCCTTCGGCACGGCATCGACCGTGCAGGAGGGGCTGGAGATCGGCACGTCGACGAGCGAGATCGCCATCACCTCGGACTTCCGCGGCGCGGATCTCACCGTCTTCGGGGCGCTGACCAATGCCGACGAACTGTTCCTGGCGATCGGCCAGTACGACGTGATCGTGACGCTGGAAGGTCCGCGCGACTATGCGACGGTGCGCAAGAAGGATCGCGTCCTCGGCATCTGGATGAACACGGAATCGATGACCTTCGAGCAGGTGCCGGAATCCTATTCGCTGGCCAGCACCCGGGAAATCGATGCGATCGACGAGGAGCCGTCGCTCAACAGCATCGGGGTGGGCATCAACCACCTGGCGCTGACGCCGACCGGCTATCTCGGCAACGCCGTCAATCTGAGCGAGTTCCGGGAGGCCTACCGGCGACTGAAGCTTGCCAATGGCCTGTACCAGCGCGACACGAGCGGCGTGCGCTTCGTCTCGTCCAGCCTGTTTCGCGCCTCGCTGCGGCTGCCCGCCAATATTCCCGACGGGGTGCACACGGTGCATGCCTATCTCTTCAAGGGTGGCGAGCTGATCTACGAGCGGGAGCTGCCGCTGAGGGTGGTCAAGACCGGCCTGGAGCAGGCGATCACCGATGCCGCGCACAATCAGCCGATCCTCTACGGGATGTTCTGCGTGCTGATGGCCGTGGTCACTGGCTGGGGTGCCAGCCTGATCTTCCGCAAGGACTGAGGGCGCGACGCCCCTTACCCCCAGGTGAGCTATCGGCAGACGTCGGGAAGGGCCGGCTGCGACCGACCGGCCCTTCCCGTTTCACGCGTTACATCGCCGGGAGAACCGCAATGTCGCGGATGTCGCCGTTGGCGCCGGTGATGTCGGCCGTCTTCGTCGCCTTGCCGGTCTCGATATCAACGGTGTGGAGCGCCGTGCCGGTGACGAGCCAGGCGGTGTTCTCGCCATCGGCGGTCGTCTGGACGTCGAAGGCGTAGGTTGCCGGCATGCCCTCGGCGCCGAGCTTGCCGATCGCCTTCAGGGTGCCGTCGTTCGGCTTGGTCTGCTGGATCAGGCCGCCGATGGTGGCGTCGATGTCGTACATCGCGGTCTTTTCCGGCTTGCCGTAGGAGTTGATGTAGGCAGCCGCGACGATGTTCGGCTCCTCGCCCTTGTGCATGTCGCCATCCTCGAAGGCGAGGCTGCCGTCGACAGTGACTTCACCGGTGTCCGGATGGACGCGGTGGTTGGTGGTGCCGGTCATGTAGCGCAGGCGGTCGGCCATCGGGTTGAAATCGACGATGACGGGGGCGTCGCCCATGGTCAGCGGCTTGTCCATCTTGGCGACTTCCGTGGCTGCGCCCGATTCCATGTCGATGGTGACGATGGTGTTGTCCGCCGTGACGCCGACCAGCGTGTTGTTGGAGGGGCGCAGATCGATGCCGACGAGACTGTCGACGCCGGTGACGTCCATGGTCCTGGAGACCGCCGGGGCGTCGGTGTCGAACATCACCAGGGTCTTGTCGCCGACCAGGCCGACAACCGGAGCCGCGGAGGCGGCAACCGAGGTGGCCGCGAGGACGGTGGAGGTGATGAGAACTGTGCGAAGCGTGATCATGTGGTTTCTCCCGTTTGATTGGTCCATTGCGAAGGTCAGCGCGGTTTGTTTCCTGCCGCCTCATAGGGAAGACACCTGGCACCTCAGGTTTGGATGCAGAGGGCAAAAAAATAATCGCGGCTGCATCCCATCGGGGCGGCCGGCGTGTATATCTGACATGGAAACGACAGCATTTGCCCCTGGGAGAGCAGACTTGAGCCTGGCACAGATGCCATCCGACGAGCTTGCGGCCTCGCTTGCAGCCTGCGCCCGCGGCGACCGCGGGGGATTGAAGCGGATCTTCGATGGCGAGGCCGCGCGGCTGATCGCGGTCGCCGAACGCATCCTGCGGCGCCGGGAGCTGGCGGAGGAAGTGGTGCAGGACGCCTTCATCCGCATCTGGACCAGCGCCCATCAATACAGCCCGGAGCGGGGATCGGCGCGCGGCTGGATCCATGCGATCGTGCGCAACCGGGCGCTCAACATGCTGCGCGACGGCCGGCGCGAGGACACGGTGGAGGACGACAGGCTAGAGACGCTGCGCGAGAGCGACCAGCTGGACCACATCCTGTCCGCCTGGCATGCGCTGGACCGCAACAGCCGGCTGCGCGAGTGCCTGGGCACACTCGACGAGATGAAGCGGCGGGGCATCCTGCTCGCCTATGTCGGCGGCTATACGCATGGCGAGATCGCCGGACGCCTGCGGCTGCCGCTCGGCACGACGAAATCCTGGATCCGCCGCGGGCTTTCGGCACTTCGGGAGTGCATGGCATGATCTTCAACGAAACGACCATTCCCGAGATCGCCGACGAATATGTCCTCGGCCTGCTGGATGCCGCCGACCATGCGGCCGTGGAGGCCGAGATGGAGCGCAATGCGGACCTGCGGCAGGCGGTGGCGACAAGCCGTGACCGCTACCTGCCGCTCGACATGACAGCCGAAGCCGCCGCCGTGCCGCCAGGGCTCTGGACACAGATCGAGGCGGGGTTGGCCGATACCCCCGCTGCCGTGCCGCTTGGCGGGGCGACGCTTGCGCCCGAGGCCGTACTCACGCCCGCCGCCAACGACAACCGCGGCTTCGGCTGGAAGGCCGCCGCCCTGTCCTCGATGGCGGCGACGCTGGTGCTGGCGGTGGCGCTGACCTGGAGCCTTGGCCGCAGGGCCGAGCCGATGGTGATCGCGGTGCTTCTCAACGAGACGGGCGAAGTGCAGGCGGTCGTCGAGGATTTCGGCAATGATACCGCCAACATCCGCCTGCTGGCTGACATCGCGGTTCCCGACGACAAGGCAGTCGAGGTCTGGACGCTTCCCTCCGCGGAAATGGGACCGGTGTCGCTGGGCCTTCTCGAGGAGGGCCAGTCCGGGCGCTTGAAGGCGCCGCCGCTGCCGACGCCGCAGGATGCGCAGCTTTACGAGATCACGCTGGAGCAGGCGGGAGGCTCACCGACCGGGCGCCCAACAGGACCGGTGCTGGCCAAGGGCTTTGCGAAACTGCCGCGCTGAGGATCAGGCGAGCAGGCTGCCGTAGCGGACCGAATAGATGCGGTCGCGGCCGAGCAGATGGGCGACCAGGGTCTCGCGATCGAAGAGGCCCTGCATGGCCCTGTGGTTGAGGTCGAGACCGCCGGCCAGGACGCCGAAGGCCGGCATCAGCAGACGCGCGCCGTCCGTCGCGAAACAGGGACGGCGGACGTATTTCTCGCGCCGGCGGACGGTGGCCGAGGGATGCAGGTGCCCGGCGATCTCGCCCTTGCCCGAAATCAGGCTCGGCTCGTGGCGGAAGGCCAGACCGCCATGGGCGAATTCGTCGGCGCATTCGCCCGGCAGGTCGACGGTGCCGTCGGGATCGTGGTTGCCGTTGATCCAGATCCAGTCGCGGCCGCGCGCCATGCCGGCAAGCAGCGCGCGCAGGTCCGCCGGCAGGTGCTCGGAGCCGCTGCGATCGTGAAAATTGTCGCCGAGCGAAATGACGATCTTAGGATCGTAGCGGGCGATGACCGCGGCCAGGATGTTGAGGGTGGCGATGGTGTCATAGGGCGGCAGCATCATGCCGCGCCGGGCAAAGGCTGCCCCTTTTTCCAGATGCAGGTCGGAGACTACCAGCAGCCCACTCTCCGGCAGGTAGAGGCTTCCGAGCGGGTCGCAGATCGCGACCACGTCGTTGACGACGATCTCTTCCGCACCGGCGGCCTTGCCGATCATGTTTGCGGTGCGGGCGGCGAGGCCGAGGCGGTGCATCAAGGTCGTTTCGTCTTTCCGTTCGGCAGTCAAGCGCACTGCCGTGTCTGCCTGTATTCGGGGTCCCGGGCGAGACGACGCGGGAGGCCTAGGGTGCCATGGCTTCCGCGATCAGCTCTTCCGCGGCCTCCGCCAGCACTGCGTCCTGGGCTTCGCCCGGCACCGTTTCCCGGCCGATCTCCAGCATGATGGGAACGGCGAGCGGCGAGACACGGTCGAGGTCGCGGTGGGTGATGTGCCCCTTGATTCTCGCCAGCATATCGCCAAGCCGGCCGATGTCCAAAAGTCCGGATGCGGCATCGCGCCGCGTCGCTTCCAGCAGGATGTGGTCCGGCTCGTGGCTGCGCAGCACGTCGTAGATCAGGTCCGTCGAGACGGTGACCTGGCGGCCGGTCTTCTCCTTTCCGGGGTGGCGGCGCTCGATCAAGCCGGAAATCACGGCACAATTGCGGAAGGTGCGCTTCAGCATGTAGCTTTCGTCGAGCCAGGCCTCGAGATCGTCACCCAGCATGTCCTCGTCGAACAGGTCGCCAAGGCTGAGCCGGCCCTGGCCGATCATGCCGCCCAGGTCATTCAAGGCCCAGACCGCCAGCGAGTAATCGGTGGCGACGAAGCCGAGAGGACGGGCCCCTGCCCGCTCCATCCGCCGGGTGAGCAGCATCCCGAGCGTCTGATGCGCCAGCCTGCCCTCGAAGCAATAGGCGATCATGAAGAAGCGCTTGCCGCGCGGGAAGGTCTCGATCAGCAGCTCGTCCCTCGCCGGCAGCATGGAGCGGTCCTTCTGCAGCGCCAGCCAGTCGCGCACCTGATCCGGCAGGGCCTGCCAGCGATCGGGATCGGCCAGCATGCCGCGCACCTGGTCGGCGAGATAGGTGGAGAGCGGAAACTTGCCGCCGGCATAGGCGGGGATGCGCGGGTCCATCGAGGCGGCGTTGGACACCAGGCATTCGTTCTCGCGGATGCCCTCGAAACGCAGCACCTTGCCGGCAAACAGGAAGGTATCGCCCTGCACCAGCTGTTCGAGGAAATACTCCTCGACCTTACCAAGCGACAGGCCGCCGCGGCCGATGGTGCCCCGGGCATTGCGCTTGACCAGCCGAACGTTCAGCTCCGTCGCCTCAACGATGGTGCCGAGGTTCATGCGGTATTGCTGGGCGATCTGCGGATTGGAGACGCGCCAGCGGCCCTCCGCGGTCTTCCGGATCTTGGCGTAGCGCTCGTAGGCGCGCAGCGCGTAGCCGCCGGTCGCCACGAAATCCACGGCGCGTTCGAACATCTCCCAGGAAAGCTCTGCATAAGGCGAGGCGCTGGTGATCTCCGCGTAGAGCTCCAGCGGATCGAAGGGCTCGGCGCAGGCCATGCCGAGGATATGCTGGGCGAGCACGTCGAGCGCGCCCTCGCCCACCGGCGGCGTATCCTGGGCGCCGAGATAATTGGCGTCCAGCGCCGCCTGGCATTCCATCACCTCGAAACGGTTGGCCGGAACCAGGATCGCCTTCGACGGCTCGTCCATGCGGTGGTTGGAGCGGCCGATGCGCTGGGCAAGCCGCGAGGCCCCTTTCGGCGCACCGACGTGGACGACGAGATCGACGTCGCCCCAGTCGAGTCCGAGGTCGAGCGTCGAGGTGGCGACGACCGCCCGCAGCTTGTTGGCGGCCATCGCGGCCTCCACCTTGCGGCGCTGGCCGGCGTCCAGCGAGCCGTGATGGAGCGCGATCGGCAGGTTGTCGTCGTTGATCGTCCAGAGCTCCTGGAAGAGGAGTTCGGCCTGGAAACGGGTATTGACGAAGATCAGCGTCGTCTTGTGCCGCTTGATCTCCTCGTAGACCTCCGGAATGGCATAGGTCGAGACATGGCCCGACCAGGGAATGCGCTTGTCCGTGTCGAGGATGGTGATGTCCGGCGGGGCACCACCCTGGACATGCACGAGGCCCGCCGGCGGCGCCGGGTGGTCGCCCTGGGGAACGAGCCAGCGCTGCAGGTCCATCGGATGGGCGACCGTCGCCGAGAGGCCGATGGTCTGCATTTGCGGCGCATGGCGGCGCAGGCGGCCGAGCCCCAGCGACAGGAGATGGCCGCGCTTGGAGGTCACCAACGAATGCAGTTCGTCGAGGACGACGTACTTCAGGTCCTTGAAGAAGCGCTCGGCTTCCTTGTTGGCGAGCAGCAGCGCCACCTGTTCCGGCGTCGTCAGCAGGATATCCGGCGGCGAGAGCTTCTGGCGCTGGCGCTTGGCCTGCGGCGTGTCGCCCGTGCGGTTCTCGATCGTGACCGTCAGCCCCATCTCCGAGACGGGCTTCATCAGGTTGCGCTCGATATCGACCGCGAGCGCCTTGAGCGGCGAGATGTACAGCGTGTGGATGCCGGTAAAGGCCGAGCCGGGCGGGATCTTGCCGCGCCGGGTCAGGTCCGTCAGCGACGGGAGGAAGCCGGCAAGCGTCTTGCCGGCGCCGGTCGGCGCGATCAGCAGCATGCTCTCGCCGGCGGTAGCGCGGGCAAGAAGCTCGAGCTGATGGGGACGCGGCTGCCAGCCCTTCTCGGCGAACCATTTCAGGAACGGCCGGGGCAGGAGCGCGGCATCACGGCCGGACGATGGGGGTATGACGAGATCCACCCGCATAAAATAAGCAGAAGCCGGCGAAAAAGAAGTGCCGGTCAACGCTTAATGGCCGAGAGGGTCAGCGGCCGTGCCTGCGGATCAGTTCAGGGCCGGCGTCTTCATCTGCGGGGCGGCCGGTGGCAGGCTTGTGGGGGTGACGGCCGTCGACGGCGTCTTCTGCTTGTCTGCTTCGTTGTGCCACTTCACGGCTTCCCTGGCCTCGACGCGCGCCTGCTTGCGATGCTTGCCCTGCGTCCACCAGGTGCCGACCGAGCCGATGGCCATGCCGAGGATCAGTACCAGCATGAGAAACAGGAAGAAAGGTGCCGTCAGAGACAGGACGCTGTCCTGCGGGCGGAAGGGATTGAGGGCCAGGGTGACGCTCTGGCGGTTGGCGACCGAAAGCACGACCAGCAGCACGCCGAGCGGCAACAGTATCACCAGATAAACGATCTTCTTGAGCCTCGTCATGTCTCTCCGCCTTGTCTGCGCCCGTGGCGCCCTGCACTCCCAAGGCAGAATAGGCGCCTGCCGGCGCCTTTCAAGAGCATCTGCCGATCAGAGGTGGTCAGCGTCAATCCGCCTCGTCCTCAAGACCGGGATTGAGACGCTCGCGCAACTCCTTGCCCGTCTTGAAGAAGGGTACCCATTTTTCCTCGACGAAAACAGACTCGCCGGTGCGCGGATTGCGGCCCGAACGGGACGGACGGTTCTTGACGGAGAAGGCGCCGAAGCCGCGCAGCTCGACCCGGTTTCCTGCCGCCAGAGCATCGGTGATCTCGTCGAGAACCGCGTTGACGATATTCTCGACATCGCGGTGGTAGAGGTGCGGATTTCGTGCCGCCACGATCTGGACCAGTTCCGACTTGATCACGTTTGCCCCCTGAAAAAGCTAGATTTTCACTCGTGGCCAACCTGCCAAACGGAGACCAGACCGTCAAGGAACAACTTCTCGCCCCCGAACGGCCGCAGCGCCGCGGGACCCAGCACATCGGCCAGGCCGGTCAGCCGGAAAAACTGGGCCATGGCGCTGGCAAACCAGAGCGAGGAGGCGTCCTCGCTGTCCTTCCACTCCACCATCGGCAGGTTCTGGCTGACGCCCTTGTCCGCCAGATAGGCGCGGATTTCGGTTTCGCCGCCGAGCGTATCCACCAGCCGGGCTTCGAGCGCCTGGCGGCCGGTGAAGATCGAGCCGTCGGCAAGCCGCAGCGCCTCGTCGCGGGGCAGATTGCGCCGTTCCGCCACGAGATCGACGAACCAGTCGTAGCTGTCCATGATCATCGAGCGGATCATCTGCTGCGCTTCTTCGCTGGGTGGGTGGAAGGGAGAGGGTTCCGCCTTCAGGGGCGACGACTTGATCTCTTCCAGCGAGATGCCGACCTTGTCCATCAGCTCCTCGATCTGAGGGTACTGGAAGATCACGCCGATCGAGCCGGTGATCGAGCTTTCGCCCGCCACGATGGTGTCGCCGGCGGTGGCGATCATGTAGCCGGCGGAGGCCGCCAGCGTGCGGATGTCGGACACGACCGGCTTCTTCTCGGCCACCGCACGGATCGCCTTGAAGATCCGCTCGCCGCCATAGGTGGTGCCGCCCGGCGAGGAGATGGAGACGACGAGCGCCTTGGCGTTGGGGCTGTCGCCGATCTCCTTCAGCCGCTCGAGAAGCTCCGTATCGTCCTGGATCATTCCGGAGATCTTCACATGGGCCACGTGCTGAACGGCCGATCCGCCCTCGCCGCCGCCGAGCCGGTAGAGGGCAAAGCCGAGCCCGATGATGACCAGCAGGGCGAGAACGCGCCAGAAGCTCAGCTTCCGGCGCAGGCGCCTGCGATCGAGAATTGCCAGTTGATCCATGGGTTTCCCTTGCTTGCCGCGGGCTCTACGGGGCAATGCCCCTCCGTGCGCGACTGCTATCACGATTTTATGTGGCCCGTTATTGTTTGTTGATGCATAAAAAACCATATTGCGCTGAAATACGGAAGCCACTCCGCCTTCCGCCCGAGAGTGGCGCAGACAAAAACGCGGACATGCAAGGAAACACGCCCAGCCGATGCTGCAAAGACTGCTGAAATCACCGGTGCAGGCCTTCGCGGGCCCAGCGGACGGCGACGCCTACCAGGCGGCGCTCAGACACTCTGCGCGCGTGCGCCGGCTTCGCATCTTGCTGCCGATCACGGCAGGCCTGATCTCGGCGGTCTTCATCGGCGTCTCCGTGATCCGTGCCTATCTTCCGGAAGACCTGTCGATCGAGAGCGCGCGCATCGAGGACGGCAAGATCGTGATGGAGCGGCCGGCGATTGCCGGGCGCAACGACGACGGCATCAGCTATTCGATGACGGCGGTGCGGGCGCTGCAGGACATCGCCAACCCGAACATGATCACGCTCGAGGACGTCAAGGCGGCGGTCCCCGTCAACGAGGACACCATCGCGCGCGTGGTGGCGACGGCCGGCATCTTCGACCGCGGCACCGACCGCATGCAACTGACGGCGCCCTTCGACGTCAACCTCAGCAACGGCACGACCGCCAAGTTCCAGTCTGCAGACCTCGACGTCGTCAACGGCACGCTCGACACGGCCGATCCGGTTGCAATCACGACCGAGCAAGCCTCTATTGTTGCGCAGTCTCTCAAGATAGCAGATAAGGGCAAAACGATTACCTTCGCCGGACAGGTCAGGGTAAACATCGACGCGACCGCCATCCGAAACCAGGGCAACTAGAGCTGACCACCATGATCATGTGTCGAATTGAAAAGATCTCAGCTTCCGTGCTCTCAGCAGGCCTTCTGTGCCTGGCCCTGGCAGCCCCGGCTGTAGCGCAGAACACCACCAGCCAGATGAGCGGGATGGCGCTTTCCAACGACGAGCCGATCCAGATCGAGAGCGACCAGCTCGAGATCAAGGAGCAGGAGAAGAAGGCCTATTTCACCGGCAACGTCAAAGTGGTGCAGGGAACGACCACCATGCGCGCCGGCAAGATGACGGTGCTCTATACCGGCGAAGGCGCCTCGATGACGTCGGGCAGCACCGACATCGACAAGATCTTCCTCGACGACCAGGTCCTGCTGACCTCCGGAGAGCAGCAGGCGACCGCCCAGAAGGGCGAGTTCGACATGGCCAGCCAGACCTTCGTGCTGTCGGGCGACCAGGTGGTTCTCTCCGAGGGCAACAATGTCTTCAAGGGCTGCAAGCTGACCGTCCTGATGAACACCGGCGAGGCCAAGCTCGACGCCTGCGGCGGTCGGGTGGAAATCCTGCTCGATCCCAAATCGCGTCCGCAGCAATAACAACGGCAGCATCGTGAAGTTTTCCCTGTCGAACATGCTGGGCAAGAAGTCCGGCCAGCGCGAACCTTTCTCCGTCAGCGACAAGGCGCGCTACGAGGGCACCCTCGTGGCACACGGGCTGTCCAAGACCTATGACACGCGGCGCGTCGTCAACGGCGTGTCGCTCGTCGTGCGGCGTGGCGAGGCCGTCGGCCTGCTCGGTCCGAACGGTGCAGGCAAGACCACCTGTTTCTACATGATCACCGGGCTGGTGCCCGTCGACGAGGGCATGATTGCCATCAACGGCAACGAAGTCACCAACATGCCCATGTACCGCCGCGCCCGCCTCGGGGTCGGCTACCTGCCGCAGGAAGCGTCGATCTTTCGCGGCCTGACGGTGGAGCAGAACATCCGCGCCGTCCTGGAGGTCCATGACCGCAACCGTGACCGGCGCGAAAGCAAGCTCGACGAGCTGCTTGCCGAATTCCACATCGGGCATCTGCGCAAATCTGCGGCAGTCGCCCTTTCCGGCGGCGAGCGGCGGCGCCTCGAGATCGCCCGCGCGCTGGCGACGGATCCGGCCTTCATGCTGCTCGACGAACCCTTCGCGGGTGTCGATCCGATCTCGGTCTCCGACATCCAGAATCTCGTGCGGCACCTGACAGCGCGCGGCATCGGCGTGCTGATCACCGACCACAACGTCCGCGAGACGCTGGGCCTGATCGACCGCGCCTACATCATCCACGCGGGCGAAGTGCTGACCCATGGCCGCGCCAACGACATCGTCAACAATCCGGACGTCCGGCGGCTCTATCTCGGCGACAAATTCACGCTCTGAGCAATAAAATGCGCTTCGCCCCTCCAGGCGCTTGACCAAATCTCTCAAAAAAGCAATTTTTGGGCCAAGTTGAAGTCTCGTCCCACGGGAAGTCGACCGTGTAGGGAGTGTGCGTCCGCTATGTCCTTGTCCGCCGGCCTTTTTCTGAGACAAAGCCAGTCGCTGGTCATGACACCGCAACTGATGCAGTCCATCCAGCTGCTGCAGATGACGCATCTTGAGCTCAACAGGTTCATTTCGCAAGAGATCGAAAAGAACCCGCTGCTCGAACTGGCGCCCACCGATGCGGCAGAGACCATCGACCGTGCCGCACCCGAGGACTTCAGTGCCCGGGAGGACGTCGCCGCCGAGCCCGCAGGCACGGGCGACGAGGATGGCGAGTGGTACGGCACGCAGACGGAGATTGGCGCCGCGCATCTGAACGAGAGCGACTCCGGCTTCGACAATCTCTTTCCGGACGACAAGCAGTCGATCAAGGCGGATGCGCCGGAGCTTCTCAGCCAGTGGAAATCCATGCCGGGCGCCGAGGCGGGCGAGGACTACGACCTCGACGACTTCGTGGCCGGCCATGTGAGCCTGCGCGACCACCTGTCCCAGCAGATCCCCTTCCTGCTGCAGAGCGCTGCCGACGGGCTGGTGGCCCAGCACCTCGTCGACTGCGTCGACGAAGCCGGATATTTCTGCGGCGAACTTCCGGAGATCGCGGCCCGGCTGGGGCGTGAGCCGCAACAGGTGGAGGATATCCTCCGGGGGCTGCAGTCGCTCGATCCGCCGGGTGTCATGGCGCGCTCGCTGCGCGAATGCCTCGCCATCCAGCTCCGGCAGCGCAACCGCTACGATCCGGCGATGGAAGCGCTCGTCAATCACCTCGACCTCCTCGCCCGGCGCGACTTCGCGATGCTGCGGCGCCATTGCGGGGTGGGCGACGAGGACCTTCTCGACATGCTGGCGGAAATCCGGGCACTCAATCCGAAGCCGGGGGCCAACTTCCAGCGCAGCGCGTCCGAGACGATCTCGCCGGATGTGCTGGTCTTTCCCGCAGCCGGCGGCGGCTGGAAGATCGAGCTCAACCCCGACACGCTTCCCCGCGTGCTCATCGATCGCGAGTATTTCCGGACGGTCTCGGCCTCCTGCGGCCGGCAGAAGGATGACCAGGCGTTTCTTTCGGACTGCATGCAGAGCGCCAACTGGCTCACCCGCAGCCTGGACCAGAGGGCAAAGACCATCCTGAAGGTGGCAACCGAAATCGCCCGCCAGCAGGACGCCTTCCTGACCCACGGCGTCGACCACCTGCGGCCGCTCAACCTGAAGACGGTGGCCGATGCCATCAAGATGCACGAGTCGACCGTCAGCCGCGTCACGTCCAACAAGTACATGCTGACGCCGCGCGGGCTCTTCGAGCTCAAGTATTTCTTCTCGGTCTCGATCGGATCTGCCGACGAGGGTGGCGACAGCCATTCGGCGGAAGCCGTGCGCCACCGGATCCGGGCGCTGATCGCGCAGGAAACGCCGGAGGCGGTGCTTTCCGACGACGACATCGTCGTCAGCCTCAAGAAGGGCGGCGTGGATCTCGCCCGCCGGACGGTCGCCAAGTACCGGGAAGCCATGGACATCCCCTCCTCCGTCCAGCGGCGGCGGGAGAAGCGGGCGATGGCGAAGTTCGCGACGGCCTGAGCCTGTTGTTCAGCGGACCACGTAGCGGTCGGTGCGGTGGTTGATGGCAAGCGTCAGGTTCAGGGTCGCTGCCGCCAGAACGGACAGGGCGATGACGACGGGGCTCGCGACCAGGAACGACAGCGCCAGCACCACGAGATCCAGCCCGAGCTGAACGAAGCCGGCGCGCCAGCCGAAACGATCCTGCAGATAGAGCGCCAGGATGCCGAAGCCGCCGAGCGATGCGCGGTGACGGAAGAGCGCCAGCATGCCCGTGCCGATCAGCAGCCCGCCAAAGAGCGCTGCGGCGACCGGATGCACATGCTCAAACGAGATCAGCGCCGGCAGGATCTCCGTCAGCAGCGAGGTGACGGCGACCGCCGTGAAGGTCTTGACGGTGAAGGCAAGACCGAGGCGCCGATAGGCGATCCAGTAGAACGGCAGATTGAGAAGGAAGAAGACGAGGCCGAAGCTGAGGCCCATCGAATAGCGCAGCAGGAACCCGAGACCCGCGGTTCCACCGATCAGGAGATCGGCGGCCGACAGCATGGTCACCCCGAGCGCTGCCAGCATGCTGCCGGCGACAATGCCCTGCACGTCCTCGATGACGGAGTGGCGGTCCGGCGTGGAGGCCCAGAAGCCGATCGGTGTCTTTTCTCCGCCTTCCTTCGTCATCAGCGCACCACGATATAGCGATCGGACCGATGGTTGATCGCCAGGAAGATGTTGAGAACCACGGCCCCGACGAACGACCAGCCGACGATCTGCGGCGAGACGACGAAGAAGGCGCAGACCATGACGCAGAGATCGAAGGCGAGCTGGATGAGGCCGGCCTGGATGCCGAAGCGCTCCTGGATGTAGATGGCGAGGATGCCGACGCCACCCAGACTTGCCCGGTGCCTGTAGAGCGCCAGGAGCCCGTAGCCGAGCAGCAGGCCACCCATCAGGGCTGCCCAGCCCGGGTGCAGATACTGGATCAGCAGGAACTTCTGCTCCACCTCGGTGATCAGCGAGACGAGGCCGATGGCGATGAAGGTCTTGAAGGAGAAGGCCCAGCCGAGCCGCCGGAACGACAGGTAGTAGAAGGGCAGGTTGACGAGGAAAAACAAGAGACCGAAGGAAATGCCGAAGGCGTAGTGCAGCAGGAAGGCGACGCCGGCGGTGCCGCCGGTCAGCAAGCCGACCTGATTGAGGAAGTAGAAGCCGAGGGCGGCGACCAGCGCACCGGTCGCCAGGCCTTGCGTGTCCTCCAGCAGAGTATGCTGCGAGGGATCCGCGCTGTAGAACCCCAGGCTGCGCTTATGGGCATGCTTCTGCTGCGCCAAGTGATGCCTCGATCTTCAAGATGGTCAAACTGCCATAAAGCGTTGCCGGGCAGCGTTCAACGGCCCACGGCGGCGGGTTCGTCAAAACGCAACAATGTGCGCTCCGGCAGAGACTTCCGCGACAGAAACAATATGCCGTGGACGGGTTCGCCGCGGTCGAGCCGAATGTCCGTCCGCATCACGCTGGTGGTTTCGAGGCCGTGAAGCGCCAAGAGTTCGCGCACGTAAGCTTCCGAATGGGCGTAGCGCAGGGATTCGCGCAACTCAAAGCCCTGGTCGCCCGTCGCTTCCTCGAACGAGAACGCGAAGTGGCCACCGGGAACCAGAAGGTCTCTCACCAGCGGGAACAGGGTCTCGAGCGACCCCAAATACATCACGACGTCTGTCGCGCTCACGAGATCGGCGCGGTGCCGGGGGAGTTCTTCGTCGAAGAGACCGGACTCGGCCTCCGACAGGCTGAGGTCCGCCTGCGCCAGATGATCGTAGATCTTCTTCTGCTCGGCCTTGGCGAGCATGTTGGCGGAGAGATCGAAGCCTTCCAGACGCTTCGTCACCGCACGGATTTCCGCGCCGAACAGGCCGGTGCCGCAGCCGAGGTCCACGGCCAGTTCGAACGGCCCCAGCCCGACCACCATGTCGGCCAGCTTGCCGGGCACGCTGTATTCCAGCTTCTCGACGAGCGCCTCGTCGAACCGTTCCGCATAGGCGTCGAACAGGCTCTCCACGTAGCGGCTCGGCGGCTGGTCCGGCACGTCGGCTGCCCCCAGAAGAGCAAGCTTCAGGCGGGCGCCGAAGGCATCCTCGGCATCGAGGCTCAGCACCTGCCGATAGGCGGCGACGGCACCGCCGAGCATTTCATTCTTCTCTCGATATTCGCCGAGCTGGAACCAGCCGGCCGCCCAGGAGGGCACAAGCTCCAGGGCCTGCTCGACAAGCTCCGCCGCCGCCGGCAGATCGCCGGCTTCCGCGAGCATGCGTGCGTAATCGACGCGACGGTCGGCAATGGCATCGCCGGAGGATAACTGGCTTGGCAGCATGAAATGTCTCGAGAGGGTGCGGGTTCTTGGCTGAAGCCACAAAAAAACACAAGTTCTATTTGAGGAGCATTGCCTTCAGCGCAGAGGAACGGGCTTGCGGGCAACGGGCCTGCCGCTTATCTCTGCCTGCGCAACGGAGAATCTGAGAATGGCGGAACGGGTTAATCGGGTTCTGGGCGATACGCCTGGACGGACCATCGTGAAACTGATCGTGGTTTCGCTGGTGGTCGGCTTCGTGATGGCCTTCTTCGGTCTCGACCCATGGGACATCGTCTACAGCATCCGCAATTTCGTTCTCGACCTCTGGTACCAGGGCTTCAACGCGCTTGGCCGGGTCGGCGACTATCTGATCCTCGGCGCGACGATCGTCATTCCGATCTTCATCATCCTCAGGCTGATCAGCTACAGGCGCTAGGCATGTCAGACGCGATCCTCATGCCCTCCCGTCGGGGCGTCCTCATCCTGTCGGGACTTGGTCTTCTTCTCGCCGGCTGCTCGACCATCGACGCCCTGACGCCGATCGATGGCGCGGAAGACGAGACCGCGGCCGCCCTGCCGCTTGTCAACAGGGTGCGGGCCGAGCGCGGACTGTCGCCGCTTGCCGCCAAGGGTGCCGCACGCAGTGCAGCCGCCGAACAGGCGGTGCGGATGGCCAAGGCGGAGCAGATGACGCATCTGATCGGGCGCGGGGACGATTTCAAGTCGCGGATGAAGCGCCGCGACGTGCCGCTGCCGGCAGCCGAAAACATTGCCAGCGGCCAGAACTCCGTGGAGGATGCCGTCGAGGCCTGGATCCGTTCGCAGAGCCACCTGACCAATATGCTCGGCGCCTACCGGGGGCTGGGCGTGGCCATGGCCCGCTCCACAGCCTCGCGGCCCTACTGGGCCATGGTCCTCTCCGCCTGATGAGCGCGAAGGCTGAGGCGGCTCACGATACACGGCCCTTTCAGGTCACCCACCGGCTGGTGCTGTCCATTGCCGTGCCGATGACGCTCGGCTTCCTGACGACGCCCCTGCTCGGCCTCACCGATACGGCGGTGGTGGGACGGCTCGGCCAGCCGGAGGCGCTGGCGGGACTGGCCATCGGCGCGATCATCTTCGACCTCCTCTACGGCAGCCTCAGCTTCTTTCGCACCTCCACCACCGGACTTGCGGCGCAGGCCTTCGGCCGCAACGATCCGCGTGAGCTGCAGGCGGTGTTCTGGCGGGCGCTGCTCAGCGCCATCGGACTGGGCTTGCTCATGCTGCTTCTGGCGCCGGTCATCCTCGCGGTCGGACCGGACCTGATGACGAGCGACGCCGATGTTGCGGATGTGGTGCGCAGCTATTTCGGCATCCGGGTGCTTTCCAGCCCCGCCACCTTCGTCAATTTCGCCGTGCTCGGGCTCATCTTCGGCCGTGGCAGGGCGATGCTCGGCCTGCCCTGCAGATCCTGCTCAACGGCACGAACATCCTTGTCTCGGTCTATCTCGGCCTGGGCCTCGGCTGGGGGATTGCCGGCGTCGCCTGGGGCACGGTCGGCGCGGAATACCTCGCCGCAATCGTCGGGCTTGTCGTCGTGATGCGCGGCTTTGCCGCCGGCAGCCGGCCTGCACGAAGCGAGATCCTCGACCCGGCCAAGCTGAAGCAGCTTTTCCAGATGAACGCCGACATCCTGATCCGCTCGCTCGTCCTCAACGGCGCCTTCGTGATCATGACGCGGATCGGATCCAGCTTCGGGGCGGTGACGCTGGCGGCCAATGCCGTGCTGATCAACGTCTTCATGCTCTCGGCCTTCTTCCTCGACGGACTGGCGGGGGCCGCCGAGCAGCTTTCGGGACGCGCGGTCGGGGCCAATTTCCGGCCGTCCTTCGACCGGGCGCTGAAGCTGACGGCCGGCTGGTCATTTGCCATGGCCGGCGTGCTGGGCATCTTCTTCCTGGTGGCGGGCGTGCCGATCATCGCGGTACTGACGACATCGGAGGAGGTGCGGCAGGCGGCGGCACGCTATCTGCCCTGGGCCGCCCTCACCGGCCTGACGGGGGCGCTCGCCTTCCAGATGGACGGCGTCTTCATCGGCGCCACCTGGTCCCGGGAGATGCGCAACATGATGCTGCTCTCCTTTGCCGCCTATTGCGCCGCACTTGCGGTGCTGGTGCCGACGCTCGGCAACCACGGACTGTGGATGGCGATGAACCTGTTCCTGCTCATGCGCGGCCTGTTCCTGCTGGCGCTGGTGCCGCGCAAGACCGCTCAGAGCTTTCCGTCGGCCCAGTGATCAAGGCGGCTGTCGCGCAGCTCGCGAACAGAGGCGACGGTCTCGCGGTCGAGCAACCGCGACATCCCGGACAGGATGCGGGCCGGCAGGCCGGGGCCTTCGTAGACCATGCAGGAGTAGAGCTGCACGAGATCGGCGCCGGCGCGGATCTTCTCCAGCGCATCCTCGGCGCTGCCGACGCCGCCGACGCCGATGATCGGCATCGCCGGGCCGACGCGGCGACGCATCTTCGCAAGCACCGTCGTCGAGAGCTTGAAGAGCGGCGCGCCGGACAGGCCGCCCGCCTCCTTCGCCTGCGTGGGATCGGTGAGGCCGTTACGCGACAGGGTCGTGTTGGAGACGATCAGGCCGTCCAGATCATGGGCGAGCGCTTCGGCCGCGATGTCGTCGAGGCCCTCTTCCGGCAGGTCCGGAGCGATCTTGAGGAAGACCGGCAGCGGCCGTCCGAGGCGGGCGGCTTCCTGCGAACGCGCGTCAAGGACCGCCTCGAGCAGCGCCTTCAGGCTGTCGCGCGCCTGCAGGTCGCGCAGGCCCGGCGTATTGGGTGAGGAAATATTGACGGTGAAATAGCTGGCAAGCGATGCGAATCGGCGGATGCCGGCGACGTAATCGGCGACGCGGTCGGCGCTGTCCTTGTTGGCGCCGATGTTGACGCCGACGATGCCGCCGGCGCCCTGGCGCGCCGAAAGCCTGGCGTGGGCGGCGTCATGGCCTTCGTTGTTGAAGCCGAGGCGGTTGATGACGGCACGGTCGGCCGTCAGCCGGAAGATGCGCGGTTTCGGGTTGCCGGCCTGCGGCTTCGGCGTCAGCGTGCCGACCTCGGTATAGCCGAAGCCCAGCCGCAGCAGCGCATCCGGCACTTCGGCGTTCTTGTCGTAGCCGGCGGCCATGCCGAGGGGGTTCGGGAAGGAGAGGCCGGCCACCGTCTGGGCAAGCCGTAGATCGGCTTTGAGGTGGCACGCGGGCAGAAGGCCGCTCTTCAGGGCAGCGATCGACATGCCATGCGCCGTTTCCGGATCGAGCAGGAAGAGCCCCTGGCGGGCGAGATCCGACAGGCGGCCGATCATGCCATCTCCTCCGGGAAGCGATGCGCGCCGTCGGCTCCCAGCGGCAGCGGCCGTTCCCAGATCACCGCGTCGAGAGGCAGAGCGCCGTAGAGATGCGGGAAGAGATCACCACCGCGGGACGGCTCGAATTGCAGCGCCTCGCCCAGAGCGCCGCCATCGACGGCGAGCAGCATCAGGTCCTCGACGCCGGCAAAATGCAGCCTTGCGGTCTCGCGGGCCTGGGCGGCGGTGGAGAAATGGATGTAGCCATCCTGCAGATCGATCGGCGCGCCGTCGAAGACACCTCTTTCCCGTACGGCCTGCCACAGAGTTGTCGGAACGATCTTGTAGACGATATTGGGCATGGGGCAGCTTTCGATCGGGCGCTGTGCTGTAGAACGATCTGCGGTTTGCCGCAAAGGCTGGCGCTTGTCCAGCCACAGACGGAGGACGACATGACGATGAGACCGCTGCTGCTATCACTGGTACTTCTGCCCGGCATGGCGCTGGCGCAGGATGCCGAGACCTCGCGTTTCCAGCTGGAGAGAACCGAGACCGACCTGGTGCGTCTCGACCGGCAGACCGGCGCCATGTCGCTCTGCCGCGAGGACAACGGCACCCTCTCCTGCCGGATGGCGGCGGACGAGCGCGCCGCCTATGAACAGGAGCTCGATCTCCTGACCAAGCGGGTGACGGCGCTGGAGGACAGGATGGCTGCAGAGACCGCCTCCCGTGCCCTGCCGGACGAAGCGGAGATCGAGCAGAGCCTGACGATCATGGAACGCTTCATGCGGCGCTTCATGGCGATCATCGAGGACTTCACCGAGGACCGGCAGCCACAGGAACCGGGACCCAGCCGGACCTGATCCCGGCGGTTCTTCCCGTGGTGCTGATGCATCCGACCCGAAAGGCTATTGTTTCCAGCGCTCTGGAAGCGTAGAAGAGGGAAGGCGACATTGCGTCTATGCTCTTGGGAGGGAGCGTTAGAATGCAGACACTCACGATCATCATCGCAGACGACCATCCGCTGTTTCGCGGCGCACTGAAACAAGCCGTGCAAGGTCTTTCCACCGATCTCACCATCATCGAAGCCGGGGATTTCAACGCCGCACGCGCGGCGGCGCAGACCCATCGCGACGCGGATCTCTTGCTCCTCGACCTCGCCATGCCGGGCGTCAGCGGATTTTCCGGCCTGATGTCCCTGCGGGCCGAGTTCTCGGGATTGCCGATCGTGGTGGTCTCGGCCACCGATGACGGCGCGACCATCCGCCGGTCGCTGGAACTCGGCGCCTCCGGCTTCATCTCGAAATCCTCCGGGCTCGACGATATCCGGACCGGCATCCATGCCGTCCTCGACGGCGACATCTGGGCGCCCGAGGGGCATGTGCCGATGTCGGACGAGGAGCCGGGCATCAGCGAACTCCTGGAACGGCTGCGCACGCTGACGCCGCAGCAGAGCCGCGTCTTGAACATGCTGGGCGAGGGCCTGCTCAACAAGCAGATCGCCTATGAGCTGGGCGTGTCGGAAGCGACCATCAAGGCGCATGTGTCCGCCATTCTCCTGAAGCTCAACGTGGACAGCCGAACGCAGGCGGTGATCAAGCTCGGCAAGATCAACATGCCGCTGGTGGCGTAAGCGGCTGCCGGGCAAAGAGGATTTTATTCCTCACCGCTCTTTACCGGCCGCCCTGCTTTGGCTAGATTTGCAACAACTGGCTCGCGTTGCGGGCAGGTCGACGGCAGGTGCGCGCAAGGCGGCCCAAGTCGTCGGATCAGGACCATGTCAGGGCGCGAGGAGCCAGCGGGACGCTGCCGGACCTTGAGCCGGAGAACCTACGGCCATGCTGTCACACGAGACGATCTGGCACGCCCTCGACGCCCTCGCGGAGCGCCACAAGCTGACCGCCTCGGGCCTTGCCCGCCGCGCCGGCCTCGATCCCACCTCGTTCAACAAATCGAAGCGGCACGGCCCCGACGGGCGGTTGCGCTGGCCCTCCACCGAGTCGATCGCCAAGGTGCTCGAGGCGACCGGTGCCAGTGTCGAACAGTTTCTGAGCTACATCCCCTCCTCCCGCTCGGATCTGCCGGACGGCGCCTTCCCGCCGCAGATCGGGACGATCCCTCTTCTGGGGTTTGCCCAGGCGGGCGCCGGCGGTTTCTTCGACGACGGCGGTTTTCCCGCAGGACAGGGCTGGGACGTGGTGGAGTTTCCCGCCTCCCCGGCGCGCAAATCCGGCGTCTATGCGCTGGAGGTGCAGGGGGATTCCATGATGCCGCTCTACCGCGACGGCGATGTGCTGATCGTGGAGCCGGGCGCACAGGTCCGGCGCGGCGATCGGGTGGTCGTCAAGACCCGCGATGGCGAAGTGATGGCGAAGATCCTGATGCGCCAGACGGCCAAGGCCATCGAGCTGCACTCGCTCAACCCGGAGCATGCGAACCGCAGCCTGGACCATGCCGAGGTGGAATGGGTGGCACGGATCATCTGGGCAAGCCAGTAGGAATATAAGCTTTCACGCTTCAGTAGAGGTCGTTGGGGAAGTAGCGCAGGTAGATGTCCTGCAGGCGGCCGTTGCGGGACAGGACGGCCAAGGCGTGATCGAAGGCTGCTGCCAGCGCCACATCGTCGGCCTGCAGCATGACGGCCAGTCCTTCGCCCAGGAAATGCTCCGAGAGATACGGCCCCCCGAAGAGCGCGCAGCATCCCTCCGCGGCCTCGCCCGCGACCCAGAACGGGAGCCGGAGCCCATCGGAGAACACGGCATCCACCTTGCCCGCCTTCAGCGCCTCCAGCATGACCTCGTGACTTTCGAAGGTCACGGGAAAGATCTTCGGGAAGAAAGCCTTCAGCATCGCCGCATGCGCGGTGTCCTTCACCACACCGACCGGCCGCCCGATCAGTGCCTCCGGCCCCTCGCCGGCGGCCGGACTGGAGACAAGGCGCGCAAAACGGGCCGGAACGGTCAGGTAGGGACGCGAGAACGTGAAATCTTCCCGTCGTACGGCGTCGATCGCAACCCCTGCCATCACCGCCTCCCCGGAACCATTGGCCAGCGCCTTTTCGAGGTCTTCGAAGGGCATCGCCTGGATCTGGCACTTCGACTGAATGTCGAGCTCGGCACAGATCTCGCGGGCAAGATCGACATTGAAGCCGGACAGGCGGCCGGTCTGATCGGCGAAGTTGAAGGGCGGAAAATCGATCGTGGTGAGGATGCGCAGCCGCACGAGATTGGAGAGGTCCGGTCGCGGCAGCCGCTCCCTAGCGTCAAACAGGACAGGAAATTCGTGCTGGTCGGCGCGTGCCGCGCCGGGGGCGAAACAGGGTGCAAGAGCCAGGACCAGGACAACCAAAAAGGGAAGTCTCCCCCGTGTTTTCAGGGGTGAAAGCAGAGGGTGCATCTTTATGTTCCGAATTGGGACAGTCTGGTAACGGTGGTGTATCAGAGTCATGCGTCTGGGGGAATATCCGCAAGCAGCAGGCTCCCCTGACGGCGCCGGCGAGCTTCGCCCGCGTGCCGTGACGGCCAACGGGCTGGACAGGTCGAGACCGGCATCGGTCGGCGACGAAAGCGCGGCGTTGCAGTCGCTCGGGTTTTCCAAACCGCTGATCGAGAGGCTGTCGAAGCGGGCGCGACAGAACAACACGACGCTCGAAACCGAACTGCTCCATCACCCGGGAATTCAGGAAGATGCCTACTACGGCGCGATGGCGCGGTTCCTGCGGCTTCCCTTCGCAGACCGGATCGACGCCGGCACGGTGGTCGATACCACACATCTCGACACGCAACTGCGGCGTCCGGCGATGGTGCGGCTCCAACATGCGCGAACGGCGCCGCAAGTTGCGATCGTTCCCGAAGCCGGAAGGCTGGCGGAGCTGGCGGCGGCGCTAATCAACCTGCCGATGCTGGGCCGCGATCTGACGATCACCACCCCGAGCGCCATCCGCAAGGCCGTCTGGGCTGCCGGGGCGACGCGGCGCGTGCGCGAGACCGTCGCGACGCTGTCGGAGGACCGGCCACAGTTTTCCGCCCGGACGGTCGTCACCGGTTCACAGGGATTTGCCGCCGGTATGATCGTGGCGCCCCTCCTCATCGCGCTCCTGGCCGCGCCGGCGCTGATCCTGCCGGTTCTGCATCCGGTGATGTCCTATCTCTATCTGGCAGCGCTCGGCCTGCGGATCCTGGCGCTGATTCACCGCAAGCACGAGCGGCATTTCGAGCCGCCGCCGACACCGGGTCCGCTTCCGACCTATACCGTGCTGGTCGCGCTGTACCGCGAAGCTGCCGTCGCCGGCCAGCTGGTCGCCTGTCTGAAGCGCCTCGACTGGCCGGTCTCGCTTCTGGACATCAAGCTCGTCTGCGAAGCGGATGATGCCGAAACTCTGGAGGCGCTTCGCGCCATGGCGCTGCCACGCCACTTCGAGATCATCGAAGTGCCGGCTGCCCACCCGCGCACCAAGCCCAAGGCGCTGAGCTATGCGCTCGCGGGCGTGCGCGGCGACTACCTGGTAATCTACGATGCTGAGGACCGGCCGCATCCCGGTCAGTTGCGGGAAGCCTATGGCCGCTTTTCCAGCCTGCCCCCGGATCTGGCCTGCCTGCAGGCGCCGCTGGTCATCGCCAATGGCAGATCGTCCTGGATCAGCGCCTTGTTTGCCCTCGAGTATGCGGCCCTGTTTCGCGGGCTGCTGCCGATGCTGGCCCACTACGGCCTGCCGATGCCGCTCGGGGGAACGTCCAACCACTTCCGCACCGCGCTTCTGAGACAGGCCGGCGGCTGGGATCCGTTCAATGTGACGGAGGATGCCGATCTCGGCCTCAGGCTCTTTCGCCTCGGCTACCGATCCGCCGTGCTGCGGCGGCAGACGCTGGAGGATGCGCCGGTCCGGCTGTCGATCTGGATGGGGCAGCGGACGCGCTGGTTCAAGGGGTGGGTCCAGACCTGGCTGGTGCTGATGCGCAGGCCGAAGCGTCTGCTGGGCGAGATGGGACTGCGCGGCTGGCTGATCTTCCACCTGATGATCGGCGGAATGCTGCTGTCCTCCCTGCTGCATCCGCTGATCTTCGTCTTCCTGGCCCAGGGCGCGCTGGCGATGATGGCGGTACCGGCGAGCGGCATCCCGGCGGGCGTGCTGGTGCTCTTCTGCGTCGACGCCTTCAACATCTTCGGCAGCTATCTCACCTTCGTCGCTCTCGGCATCAGTTCCATGACCGATCATGAGAAGCGGCTGGTGGGAGGGCGCTGGATGGCGGTTCCGCTCTACTGGATGATGACCTCGCTGGCCGCCTGGCGGGCGATCCTCGAGTTGCGGTCGCGGCCGTTCTTCTGGCAGAAGACGCCGCACGAGCCGGCACAGTAGCGACCGCGCGCAGAGCCGCGACGAATAAAAACCCGTGGGGCACTTCTCATCGGGTGGGGCGGCTCTATCTCCCTGAGTCTAAACCACTTTTATTAGGATCCCCTCATGTCTGTACTTGTCAGCCTGCTCATTACTTTTCTGGTTGTCGTCCTCGTCCTCTACCTGATTGCACGCCTGCCCATCGACGGCCGCGCCAAGCAGATCGCCCAGGTCATCGTCATCATCATCGGGATCATCTCGCTGCTTCGCTACCTGGCGGTGTTCTGAGGCCCGGCCAGGCCACACTCCGCCGATGCGCTTTCCAGGGCATCGGCAACTTTGGCTGCGCCCTGGATCAATGACAGCTCATGCCGCAGACATCCGCACCCCTCTCGCCTTCCGGCGGGAGGTCCGATGCCGGGGAGAGAGACGCCGGTGATTGAGGGAGGTCCTGGTTTGCCAGCACTTTCCGGATAGGGGCGTCTTCGACGCGCTCGACCCGAGGCTATCACCCACGAAGTGTTACCTATGTTTCCGGGTCGACGAGGGGAAATGGTGCCGCTTGCAGGACTCGAACCTGCGACCCCATCATTACGAATGATGTGCTCTACCACCTGAGCTAAAGCGGCCCATGCAGCGCCAGCGTCGGGCTGCAAGGTGATGCGGCTGATACAGGCAAAGAAAGCCCATTTCAAGCCGAGATTTGCGGCGCGGCGCATTTTCCCCTTGCCGCCAACCCGGAGCCGTCAGGCGCAGATGCGGCTGCGCGCCGCGACGTATTCCCGCTCCAGGCGATCGACCAGCTCCGATACCGGCACGACCGCCTTCACCGAACCGACGCCCTGTCCGGCGCCCCAGATGTCCTTCCAGGCCTTCGTCCCGGTCGTCGCCTTGTCGAAGTCCATCTTCGAGGGATCGGCGACCGGCAGGTTGTCGGGATCCATACCGGCCGCGACGATCGACCCCTTCAGGTAGTTGCCGTGGATGCCGGTGAAATAGTTCGAATAGACGATGTCGGCAGCCTGCGATCCCGCAATCATCTGCTTGTAGTCCTCCGACGCGCGGGCCTCCTCGGTGGCGATGAACGGCGTGCCGACATAGGCCATGTCGGCGCCCATGGCCTGGGCCGCGAGAATGCCGTCTCCGGTGCCGATGGCGCCCGCGAGCAGCAGCGGCCCGTCAAACCATTCGCGGATCTCCTGGACGAGCGCAAAGGGCGACAGCGTGCCCGCATGTCCGCCGGCACCGGCGGCCACCGCGATCAGCCCGTCGGCGCCCTTGCGGATCGCCGAATTGGCGTGCCGGTTGTTGATCACGTCGTGCAGCACGATGCCGCCGTAGGAATGCACCGCCGCGTTGACCTCCGGCACGGCCCCGAGCGAGGAGATGACCACAGGCACCTTGTATTTGACGCACATCATCAGGTCGTGCTCGAGCCGCTTGTTGGACGGATGCACGATCTGGTTGACGGCAAAGGGTGCCGCCGGTCGGTCCGGGTTTGCGGCATCATGGGCGGCCTGCTCCTCGGTGATCATCGCCAGCCACTCGTCGAGCTGGCTTTCCGGTCGCGCATTGAGGGCCGGAAAGGCACCGATCACGCCGGCCTTGCACTGCGCCAGCGTCAGCGCCGGATGGGAAATGATGAACAGCGGCGATGCGACGACCGGCAGGCGCAGTTTCTCCCTCAGGATGGGCGGCAGCATTCGGTGATCCTCCTCAATTGACGTTTACGCGCACGTAAGAAGCTTAGCAGAAGCGCCAGCCATGGAAAAGAGCGGCACGGAACGTGCCCGTAGGACAACGCCGAGCCTGGCCCCAGTTTAGCCGGAATAGGAGTGCTTGCAGTTCGCGACCGGAAAGATTACCGAAACGTGAACGATGGGCTCGTCCGGAGCGAAACAGAGCAGGGACTGATAGTGAGCGGTTTGGAGACAGCGATCAGGAACGCGTTGGAGAAGTCCAACCGCGCCAATCCCGAAATTCGCGCGCGCATCTACCAGTCGGCGCGGCAGGCCCTGGAGTCCGGTCTTGTCAAGCAGGGGGTTACCGATGCGCAGATGGTCGCGGCGCAGCGGCAGCGCCTGGAGCTGAAGATCCGCGAAATCGAGGGCGAGGAGCGGAGCAGAGCGGCGCCAGCCATGCCTTCGCCGTCACCCCTGCCACCGGCAGCGCGCGAACCTTTGGCGCCGCAGGCTCAGCGCGCGGCGCCGTCGCCGGCCGCTCCCGAGGAAGCGTCCCTTCTGGGCGGCGCCATGCGCGATGACGCCCGCGACAGGGCGCCGGGATCGCGGGCATTCGATGGTTCGAGCCTTGATTCTCTGCGGGCGGAGCGGGATGGCGCGCCGGCGGCAGCGCCCCAGTCGGACATGCCCGCGGGCAAGACGCGGAAACGGCGACACCGTTTCGGGCGCGAGGACACCATCCTCGATGCGCCGCCGGAACGGACTGCCAAGCCGCGCCGCCGCCGCGGGTTTTTCTCCGTGCTGGCCGCCTGGCTCGTGTTCTTCGGCCTGATCGGTGCTGCCGGCTGGTGGGCCTATTCCTCCGGTCTGGTCCAGCAGTCGCTGGATCAGGCGATCGAGGCGGCCAGCCAGTCGACGCGCAACCAGTCGTCCGGTCAGCAGGGGCTCGGGCCGCAGGTCGGGTTTTCGGCGGACTGGCTGCCCATTTTCGACGGCACCAACATCGCCGCCGTCCAGGCCTCCGCTCCGGCCACGATGGAACCTGTGACGACAGCCAGCGGTGCGGCGGTGCGGCTGGCATCCGGCGCCGTCGACGCCACGGGAGATATCGCGGTCGAAATCCCCGCAAGCGTTCTTGGGCAGTTGGCCGGGCAGACCTCGACCATCGCACTGACGGTGCAGTCGGGTGCGGAGTCCGGGGTGCAATTCTCGGTGCGCTGCGAATTCGCAAGCCTGGGGACCTGCTCCCGCCACCGGTTTTCCGCCCATCAGGAAAAGGCCGATGCCCTCTTCCGGGTGACCTTCGATGCGTCGGCTGCGCCCGGAGCATCCGGTCGGCTGTTGATCAACACCAGCGTTGCGGGCGAAAGCAATCCCGTTCTCCTGTATGCGGTGCGGATCCTGCCGGGCCAGTAGCGACGCCTCAGTCCAGGAAGGCGGGTCCCTCGCCGATGATGCTGTCGTCGATGTCGCCGATCACCTCCTTGTCGCGTCCCTCGTAGTCGATCGACAGCAGCAGGTGGCGGATGACATTGATGCGGGCGCGGCGCTTGTCGTTCGCCTTGACCACCATCCACGGCGCCTGGGCCGTGTGGGTCTTTTCCAGCATCCGGTCGCGCGCCTTGGTGTAGTCGTCCCACTTCGTCAAAGCAGCGACGTCCATCGGCGAGAGCTTCCAGATCTTCAGCGGATCATGGCGCCGGTCGTGAAAGCGCTTCAACTGCATCTCGCGTCCGATGTTGAGCCAGAACTTGAAGAAGTGGATGCCGTCGTCGACGATCATCTCTTCGAAGTGCGGCGTCTCCCTCAGGAACTTCTTGCACTGGTCGGGCGTGCAGAAGCCCATGACCGGCTCGACGACGCCCCGGTTGTACCAGGAGCGGTCGAAGAGGACGGCTTCGCCGGAGGTGGGGAAATGCTCCACATACCGCTGGAAATACCACTGGCCAGCCTCGGCCTCCGTCGGCTTGGGCAGCGCGACGATGCGCGCGGAGCGCGGATTGAGGTAGGCGCGGATGGAGAAGATGGTGCCGCCCTTGCCGGCCGCGTCGCGACCCTCAAACACCGAGATCATCCGCTTGCCGCTCGCGTTCAGCCAGAACTGCAGCTTGATCAGCTCGATCTGCAGGTTCTCCAGCGTCTTCTTGTAGTCGCCCTTGTCCATCTTGTCGTCGTAGGGATATCCCTCGGAGCCGAGTGCAGCCTCGTGGACCCAGTCCGGCAGCTTGGGATCGTCGATGTCGAAGGCGCGCTTGCGCCCGCCGATGTCGAGTTCGACCGTGCGGTCCTGCTTGTTGCTGGTCATCGATGGCACTCCTTTGATCGGGCACTGCTTCGCGAAGCTGCGGGCAAGACACCCAATTTATCCTTCATCCACTGGTCGTCGATGTATATCTGTCATCTAAGCCGTCTAAGAGCCGAAATTTGGATCGGGAGGTGGATCGTCTATGGGATCTGAATGGGGGACCTGGTTGAACAAGCGGTTCGGCGGCAGCTGGCCGCTGCTCTTTGCGTTGTCGCTGGTGGGCGTGCTCTCGGTCTTCGCCGGTGTTCCGGCCTGGCAGGCGGCGCTCGGCTGGTTCTTCCTGGTCGGCCTGACATTGGTCGGCGACCACCGTCCGGAGCCGGAGACCAATCCGAGCGAGGCGGAGGACGAGACGCGCGACCCCAGGCTGCTGGACGAGATCTCAGCCACCATCGACGCATTGGAAACGCCATCGCTTCTCCTCGACCAGGAGGCCAATGTCCTCTTTCAGAACCGCGCGTCGGACCGCCTGCTCGGAGCCTTGCCCATGGGCGTGCATGTCTCGGCAAGACTGCGCTCGCCGGCCGTTCTCGACATGGTGCGCGAAACCCTGGCGAACGGCAGGCCGAACCAGATCGAGCATGCGGAGCGATTGCCATCGCAGCAGGTCTACATGGTCCGCATCGCGCCGATCGAACTGAAACGAAGCGGAAACCTGGGGCAGCTCTATCTCCTTTGCTTTCGCGACATCTCGGAGCTGCGGCGGCTCGATCAGATGCGCAGCGATTTCGTGGCCAACGCCAGTCACGAGCTGCGCACGCCGCTGGCGTCGCTACGGGGCTTCATCGAGACCCTCCAGGGGCCGGCCAAATCCGATCCCAAGGCACATGAACGCTTTCTGTCCATCATGCTGGACCAGTCGACCCGCATGAGCCGGCTCGTGGATGACCTGCTGTCGCTCTCGAGACTCGAACTGAAGGCGAATGTGGCGCCGGAGTGCAAGGTCGACCTGGTGCCACTGCTGTCGCATGTCCGGGATTCGCTTGTGCCGCTCGCAGAGGAGCTTGGCGTGAAGATCAACCTGCATTTGCCCGACGTCCCGGTCGAAGTGACCGGCGATCGGGACGAGCTCGTCCAGGTGTTCGAGAACCTGATGGAGAACGCCTGCAAATATGGCCAGGAGGGCGAGCGCGTCGACGTCTACCTGAAGGCGGCCGAGGCCCGCCCTGTGGAGGTCACCGTGGTCGATCACGGGCCGGGGATTCCATCCGAGCATGTGCCGCGCCTGACGGAGCGCTTCTACCGCGTCAGCGTTGCCGATAGCCGCTCGAAGAAGGGCACGGGCCTCGGCCTCGCCATCGTGAAGCACATCCTCACCCGCCACCGCGCCCGCCTCATCGTAACCTCCGAAGTCGGCAAGGGCAGCCAGTTCACCGTCCGCTTCTGACGCGGGATCGACGCGGACCGCGCAAGCGCGTCGCCGCTCCCTCCCCTTTCTCGACCGTCTGGGACGAAACAAAAAAGCGGGCCGAGGCCCGCTTCATGTTCGTGCGCTTCTGCCTGCCGGATCAGGCGCGGGCAGCCGCCGCTCTACGGCGTTCGGCGACCGGCTGGTAGGCCAGCTTGGCGTGATAGCCGCAGTAGGGGGACGCATCGGCTGCATCGACGCCGCAGAAGTGGAAGTCGTCCTTCAGAGGGTCGCCCACCGGCCACTTGCAGGTCCGCTCGGTCAGATCCGTCAGCGTCAGCTTGCGGGAAATCGGCACCACGACGCTGGTGGAGGGAACGTACTGCAGCTGCGGCACGCCATCGACATCTTCCTTGAGCGCGGTGGCACCAACGGTGCGGGCGACCGTGCGGGTGGCGACGCGGGCCGGGTAGTTGGCCGGACGGACCGGTGCGGCGACCCGCTTGGCGGTGCGTGTTGCAGCGGAAGATCCGCCGGCCTTCGCGCGGCCCGGCAGGTTCAGCCGGTGAACCTTGCCGATGACGGCGTTACGGCTGACGCCGCCCAGTTGTGCAGCAATCTGGCTGGCGCTGAGGCCTTCAGCCCAGAGCCTCTTCAGCCGTTCAACGCGCTCGTCTGTCCAATTCATGCCCGCTCTCCGCCTTTTGAACGTATGGCATGCAGAATCCCTCACCGTTGGCGCGAGTTATATTTCGCGCCAGCCACTATATATAGGCTTTTGGTGACTAGTTCCGCCGCATGCAGTCTAGTTGTTGATTGCTAAACTACTGGTCGGCAGACTCCGTGGCAAGAGTCGCTGGAATCCCTGCGAATCGATTTCAGGGTTTTCCCCAACTTGCTGGGTTGGCGAGTCATATTTGTCACAATGAGTCTGACTGCGTGAGAATGTGGATTTGTTGACATCCTTCGGGGAAATGGAGATAGTGCCCGCGCCGCCCCCAGGGCGGCATTTTTGATTGGACTGCAGCTCCCAAAGGGCAGCGATCAACGAAGGAGTTACGCCGCCATGGCTGATCCCGCACTGTACGACACCTACAACCGCGCGCCGCTGCGTTTCGAGCGAGGCGAAGGGGTGTGGCTGACGACGGAAAGCGGCGAGCGCTATATGGACTTCGCGGCCGGCATCGCCGTCAACTCCCTCGGTCACGCACATCCCCATCTCGTCGCGGCGCTGAAGGACCAGGCGGACAAGCTCTGGCACCTGTCCAACCTCTATGACATTCCTGGTCAGGAGCAGCTGGCGCGGCGGCTGGCTGAGGCCACGTTCGCCGACAAGGTGTTCTTCACCAATTCCGGCGCGGAGGCGCTCGAATGCGCCATCAAGACGGCGCGGCGCTACCAGTACGTCAACGGCCACCCGGAGCGCTTCCACATCATCACCTTCGAAGGCGCCTTCCACGGGCGCACGCTGGCGACCATCGCCGCCGGCGGCCAGCCGAAGTATCTCGAAGGCTTTGGCCCGAAGGTCGAGGGCTTCGACCAGGTGCCCTTCGACGATCTCGACGCCCTGAAGGGCGCAATCACCGATGCCACGGCAGCCATCCTGATCGAGCCGATCCAGGGCGAAGGTGGGGTGCGTCTGGTATCCAAGGAGTTCCTGCGCACGCTGCGGCAGCTGTGCGACGAAAACGGGCTGCTGCTGATCCTCGACGAAGTGCAGTCAGGCGTCGGCCGGACCGGCAAGCTCTTCGCCCATGAATGGGCCGGCATCACGCCGGACATCATGGCTGTCGCCAAGGGCATCGGCGGCGGCTTCCCGCTGGGCGCCTGCCTTGCCACGGAAGAGGCCGCCAGCGGCATGAAGGCCGGCACTCATGGCACGACCTATGGCGGCAATCCGCTGGCCATGGCCGTCGGCAATGCGGTGCTGGACGTCGTCCTGGCCGACGACTTCCTGGAGCAGGTGCGCGACGTGGCGCTGGTGTTCCGCCAGGGTCTCGAAAGCCTCAAAGACCGGTTCCCGGACATCATCGACGAGATCCGTGGCGAAGGCCTGATGCTCGGCATCCGGACGAAAGTGCCCAACACCGAGCTGCTGATGGCGATGCGCGGCGAGCATCTCCTCGGCGTTCCGGCCGGCGACAACGTCATCCGCCTTCTGCCGCCGCTCGTGACCACCGCCGAAGAGGCGCGCGAAGGCCTCGCCCGCATCGAGCGGGCAGCCGAAGCGCTCGGCGAAGCTGCCCTGAAGAAATCAGCGTAAGGAGTGGAGGGCTACTGCCCTCGTCGATTGAACATGGCCTCACCAAAGCACTTTCTCGATCTCTCTGCCGTTTCTGCCGCCGACCTGCGGGCCATCATCGATGATGCCCGCGTGCGCAAGCAGGCCACCAAGGCCGGCACGGCCGACAAGCCGCTGGCGGGCAAGATGCTCGCGATGATCTTCGAAAAGCCGTCGACACGCACCCGCGTCTCCTTCGACGTCGGCATGCGCCAGCTCGGCGGCGAAACGCTCTTCCTCTCCGGCACCGAAATGCAGCTCGGCCGCGCCGAGACGATCGGCGACACCGCCCGGGTGCTGTCGCGCTACGTCGATGCGATCATGATCCGCACCACGGACCATGCGCGGATGCTGGAGATGGCCGAGCACGCTACCGTCCCGGTCATCAATGCACTGACGGATGACACCCATCCCTGCCAGATCATGGCCGACATCATGACCTTCGAGGAACACCGCGGGCCGGTCGCCGGCAAGACCATCGCCTGGACGGGCGACGGCAACAATGTCCTGCATTCCCTCGTCGAAGGTGCAGCCCGGTTCGGCTACCGCATGAACATGGCCGTGCCGCTGGGCTCGGAGCCATCCGACCGGATCCTCAACTGGGCGCGCAACAATGGCGGCGAGATCATGCTCTACCATGATGCCGAGCGCGCGGTTGCCGGCGCAGACTGTGTCGTGACCGACACCTGGATCTCGATGAACCAGGAGCACAAGGCGCGCGGTCACAATGTCTTCCAGCCGTTCCAGGTCAACGCCCAGCTGATGAAGCAGGCGGGCAAGGATGCGCTCTTCATGCACTGCCTTCCTGCGCATCGTGGAGAAGAGGTGACGGACGAGGTGATCGACGGCCCGCAGTCGGTGGTTTTCGACGAGGCGGAGAACCGGTTGCATGCGCAGAAGTCCATCCTGGCCTGGTGCTTCGGCGCCGTCTGAGCAACCGGCTTGATTTTCGCGAAAATCGACCCCATCTGTCGCCTTTCGCAAGTGCCGCCCCGACGGGCGGCCCCACACCCATTGCCGACATCTTTTTGCACCGCAGCGGTTCCGCACGAGCCTGCGCCTGTGTAGAAGCTGGACTGGTCGGCGCGAAGGAGCAAGCCATGGCGGAAGCCACCGTTGAAATCACCGATCTGGATCTGGCCGGCGACGACAAGGTCGTCCCGTTTCAGGTCGACGGGTTGGATGTGCGCGGCCGCGCCGTTCAGCTTGGCCCGCTGCTGAATTCCATTCTGGCGCGGCACGACTATCCGGCCCCCGTTGCGCGGCTGCTGGCAGAGGCTATCGTTCTGACTGCATTGCTGGGCACCTCGCTGAAGTTCGAGGGCAAGTTCACCATCCAGACCAAGGGCGACGGACCTGTCGACCTGCTGGTGGCGGACTTCTCGACGCCGGGTAGCCTGCGCGCCTATGCCCGCTATGACGAGGAGGTCCTGGAAGCAGCGATTGCCTCCGGTGAAACCTCCCCGGAGGACCTTCTGGGCGAAGGCGTACTGGCCTTCACGATCGACCACGGCCGCGGCATGCATCCCTATCAGGGCATCGTGCCGCTCGACGGTTCGTCGCTGGAGGAGATTGCCGGTGTCTATTTCCGCCAGTCCGAGCAGATCCCCACGAAGGTACGCCTCGGCGTGGCGGAGCTTCTAGACCGCGATGCCGATGGCAAGCCACGCCACAACTGGCGCGCCGGCGGTATCCTTGCCCAGTTCCTGCCGCAGGCGCCTGACCGCATGCGCCTGCCCGATCTCCACGGCGGCGATGGCGATGAGCGCGAACATGACCAGCCCGACGATGATTCCTGGGCGGAAGCCAGGATGATGCTGGAAACCATCGACACCGATGAACTGACCGATCCACAGGTGCCGATCGAGCGCCTGCTGTTCAGGCTGTTCCACGAGCGTGGCGTGCGGGTCTACCAGCCGCAGGCGGTCGCCGACCAGTGCAGCTGCTCGCGCGACAAGATCAAGAGCGTTCTGGATGGTTTCAGCGCAGAGGAGATCACGGAGAGCCTGGAGGACGGCGAGGTCGCCGTCACCTGCGAATTCTGCTCGACCACCTACAAGTATCGAGCGGACGAGTTCGAGACAGCCTGATCCAGGCCGTCCTGCCCGAGGCGAGCGCCTGCTAGTTCAGAACGCGCAGCAGGCCGGGGGAATCGAGGGAGAAGGCGGGGATCGCGACGTCGAAGCTTTCCCCTTCGTCGGTTTCCATCCGGTAGTGGCCGAACATCACGCCGGAGGGCGTGTCGAGCGGGCAGCCGGAGGAATATTCATAGGTATCTCCGGGGCGCAGTTTCGGCTGCTCCCCGACGACGCCCGGTCCCTCGACCTCGTCGACGAGACCGCTCTGGTCGGTAATGTGCCAGTAGCGATGTGTCAGCCGGACCGTCAGCGCCGAATGGTTTTCGATGACGATGTGGTAGGCCCAGACATAGCGGCTGTCCTCCGGGCAGGATTGCTCCTCCAGGTAATAGGTTTCCACGGCAACTTCGATATCTCGTGTACGGGCCCGATACATGACGCGGCGCTCTCAGTGAACTGTAGTCGGTATCATACAGCTTCCCGCGCGCGTCAAGGAAACTGAAACCGACACGGGCGCCCGTTCGTCCGTTTTCGGGACATTTCGAAGGTTAAGGATAACCGGAAGCGTTAACACCGCTTCCGGTTATCCTCCGTACTCAGGCCGGCACCTTCTCCAGTGCGCGGGCGAAGTCCTCGAGCAGATCCTGGCTGTCCTCGATGCCTGCCGAGAGCCGCAGCGTTCCCGCCGAAATGCCGAGTTCGGCGCGGGCCTCGTCCGTCAGGTTCTTGTGCGTCGTGGTCGCCGGATGGGTGATCAGGCTCTTGGCGTCGCCGAGGTTGTTGGAGATCTTCACCACCTCCAGCGCGTTCTGCAGCGCGAACGCCGCCTCCTTGCCGCCCTTCAGCTCCAGGCAGACGAGCGTCGACCCGCCGGTCATCTGCTTGGCGATGATGTCGGCCTGCGGATGGTCTGCCCGTCCCGGATAGATCACCCGCGCGACCTTCTTCTGGTCGGCGAGGAAATCGGCGATCTTGGCCGCACTCTCCGTCTGCTGGCGCACCCGCAGCGGCAGCGTCTCGATGCCCTTCAGGAGCGTCCAGGCGTTGAACGGCGACATGGCCGGACCCGTATGGCGGAAATAGTCCTGCAGGTGCTCCGCGACCCATTCGCTGTCGGACAGCACGACGCCGCCGAGGCAGCGGCCCTGGCCGTCAATATGCTTGGTCGCCGAATAGACGACGATATGGGCGCCGAGCTCCAGCGGCTTCTGGAAGAGCGGTGTCGCAAAGACGTTGTCGACGACGACCCTGGCGCCGATCTGGTTGGCAAGCTTCGCCACGCCGGCGATGTCGATCACCTCCAGCGTCGGATTGGTCGGGCTCTCCAGGAAGAAGACCTTGGTGTTCTTCCGGATCGCCTTTTCCCAGTTTTCCAGCGAACGGCCGTCAACGAGCGTGCATTCGATGCCGTATTTCGGCGCCAGCGTCTCGACCACCCAGCGGCAGGATCCAAACAGCGCGCGGGCAGCGACGATATGGTCGCCCGCCTTCAGCTGGCAGAGGATCGCAGCGGCAACAGCTGCCATGCCGGACGCCGTGGCGCGAGCCTCCTCGGCGCCTTCCAGCATGCACATGCGCTTCTCGAACATGTCGTTGGTGGGGCTGCCGTAGCGCGCATAGATGAAACCCTCGCTCTCGCCCTTGAAGCGGGCCTCGGCGGCCTCGGCCGTCTCGTAGACGAAGCCCTGCGTCAGGTAGATCGCTTCGGAGGTCTCACCGTATTGCGACCGCAGCGTGCCGCCGTGGACGAGCTGCGTTGCGGGGCGCCAATTCTGGGTCATGCGCTTGCACCTTTCAAACACAAAAAAACCGGCCGTGCATAAGCAGACCGGTCTCACCCCGGTCTTTTTAGCCATTTGTTTAACGTGGCTGCAAGCCGACCGGCCAAATCACCACGGGATAAATCTGCCTTACTCTCGGTCTTTGCTTGCGTCAATGGCCGCCATTTGGTTTTGTCGCGCCACGCAGGGGACAGAAGATCATGACGAGGACCACGGGCATTCTGGCGGACCGGGCCATTGCGGCGCTGTTCGAAAGCGGACGGCTCCTGTCCGAACGGGCGCTGGATGCCGACCAGGTGCAGCCGGCAAGCCTCGACCTGCGGCTCGGCGCCAAGGCCTTCCGGGTGCGGGCAAGCTTCATGCCGGGACCCAACAGCCTGGTGTCCGACAAGCTGGACAGGCTGAAACTGCATGTCATCGATCTTTCCGAAGGCGCGGTCCTGGAAACGGGCTGCGTCTACATCGTGCCGCTGATGGAAAGCCTCGACCTGCCGGCAACGATGTCGGCTTCGGCCAATCCGAAGAGCTCCACCGGCCGCCTCGACATCTTCACGCGCGTCATCACCGATTACGCCCAGGAGTTCGACAAGATCCCGGCCGGCTATTCCGGGCCGCTCTACCTGGAGATCAGCCCGCGCACCTTCCCGATCGTCGTGCGGCGCGGCTCGCGCCTGTCGCAGATCCGCTTCCGCACCGGCAATGCGGTGCTGAGCGAGCCGGAACTTTTGCAGCTGCACGAGGCGGAAACGCTGGTGGCCTCGCGCGAACCCAACATCAGTGGTGGCGGCATCGCGCTGTCGATCGACCTGACGGGGGACAAGGAAGGGTTGATCGGCTACCGCGGCAAGCACCATACGGCCGTCGTCGATGTCGACAAGAAGGCGCAGCACGACGTCTTCGACTTCTGGGAACCGCTCTTCAGCCGCGGCCGCAACGAACTGGTGCTGGATCCGGACGAATTCTACATCCTCGTGTCGCGCGAGGCGGTGCATGTGCCGCCGCTCTATGCCGCCGAGATGACGCCCTTCGATCCGCTGGTGGGAGAATTCCGCGTCCACTACGCCGGCTTCTTCGACCCGGGCTTCGGCCATGTGGCCGCGGGCGGCCGGGGAAGTCGCGCCGTGCTCGAGGTGCGCAGCCACGAAGTGCCGTTCATCCTGGAAGACGGCCAGATCGTCGGCCGTCTCGTCTACGAGTACATGCAGGACCCGCCGGAGGCGCTTTACGGCGTCGGCCTCGGCTCGAACTACCAGGCCCAGGGCCTGAAGCTCTCCAAGCATTTTCGCCTCGCGTGAAGCAGGCCACTCGTCGCGCCGTCATCGATCTACGCTTGACAGTTGCGGCGAACTGGGTGAACTCTGCCCGCCGTCGCGGGTGTAGCTCAATGGTAGAGCAGCAGCTTCCCAAGCTGACGACGAGGGTTCGATTCCCTTCACCCGCTCCAGCCTTCTCATTTCCGATCTCGCCGCACAGGTATCAGCCGTTGTAATTACCTGCTCAGGTCCGGGTGACGGTGCGAACATTTGCGGCGGTCGATCGTTGTCCTTTGACACGATCGGGAGAATGCCATGAACGACCAGCCCCACAGCAAACCGAGCAGCGACAGCAAAAAGCCCGTCCCCGAGGACGAGGCGGCCGTTTCGGGCAATCCGCCCGTCCAGCCGGTCGAGAACTTCGATCTCGGCGAGGCGGATGACGACCGGCGGATGTTCCAGAACGGCGACACCGACCGGACGGCGGACGACACCAGCAAGGAATGACGGTGAGACCGTAGGTTCCGGACCCTGCAGGAGACGGAAAAGCCGTTTCCGTTCCTTGACGCTTGAAAGGTCGCAGAAGAATATCCCGGCTGTGAAGGAGAGCGCTCCTTCCGCAGTGCGAGGAGATTTCATGCCGCTGGATCCGAAGACCATCGAGACGCTGAAGGGCGTTTCCACCGCCACGCTGACCACCGTGCTTCTGAAGAAGGGGCTCCGCAACGTCTGGATGCGTGGCACGAAGCCGCTGAAACCCGGGCAGCCCCGCGTCGTCGGCCCTGCCTTCACGCTGCGCTTCGTGCCGGCGCGCGAGGATCTGGCGACGCCGGAAAGCTGGGCCTCGCCGATCTCCACCCGCGCCGCCATCGAGGCCATGCCGGAAGGTTGCGTGGCGGTTGCCGATGCCATGGGCGTGCTCGATGCCGGCATCTTCGGCGACATCCTCTGCTCGCGCATGGTCAAGCGCGGCGTCGCGGCGCTGGTGACCGACGGGGTGGTGCGTGACGCGGAAGGGGTGCTCGGCACCGGCATGGACGTCTGGTGCAATGGCGTCGCGGCGCCGCCCTCGGTCGCCGGTCTCACCTTCGTCGGCTGGCAGGAGCCGATCGCCTGCGGCGGCGTCGCCGTCTTTCCCGATGACATCGTCGTGGTCGACCAGGACGGCGCGGTGCTGATCCCGGCAAAGCTGCTCGATGCGGTGCTGGCGGAAGCCCCCGAGCAGGAACGGATGGAAGCCTGGATCATGACCGAGGTCGATCGTGGCGTGGCGCTGCCCGGGCTCTACCCGATGAATGCCGAGACCAAGGCCCGCTACCAGGCCTGGAAAGACGCGCAATGAGCTTTACGACAGACTCCAAGGGCGTCTACGCCATCGCCACGACGCCCTTCCTGCCGGACGGTTCGATCGACCGGGTCTCGCTCGACCGGCTGACGGACTTCTATCAGGAGAGCGGCTGCACCGGCATCACCATCCTCGGGATCATGGGCGAAGCGCCGAAGCTCGAGCCGGAGGAGAGCCGGGCGATCATCCAGCAGGTGGTCGGACGCTCGAAGATCCCGGTGATCGTCGGCGTCTCGGCGCCGGGCCTTGCGGCGATGCGCTCGCTTGCGCGCAGCGCCATGGACATGGGCGCCGCCGGCGTGATGATCGCGCCGACGCCGTCGCTTCGGACCGACGAGCAGATCGTCAACTACTTCGGCCAGGCGGTCGAGGCCGTCGGCGACGACG
>NZ_JMQK01000011.1:0-174917 GCF_000705355.1 Pseudorhizobium marinum | reverse complement strand
GCGAGAAGGAGCATTCCGGCGACGGCTGTGACAACAGGGATCTTCAGCATTCTTAGTTCCTTGGCTTCGTGTTTCGAGCCCCTCTTTGGGACATCTGCAACCTAGAAGATGTTTGTCGCAGAGATTTGCCAGGTGCCGCCGAAAGTGTATCAGGATGTGTCAGACCGTCAGCGAAACGCATTGGATCTCGGTCACCGCGACCTTTGCAGCGAAGGGACGCCAATGCGGCAGTACCCCCAATCCTGCGCCACGTGTTGCAGGCGAGACCGTTCGCATAGGCATGTTTTTCCGGCGCAGGAAAGTCAGGTTCCAGGGCGCACGGGGAGCATCAGGGGGGTGTTTGCGCAGCCCTGATCAGGCGTGCGCGTGCCGTTGGTGCAACGGCAAACATGCAAAAAGGTGATGCCAGAGCCTGCGGTGATCCCGTTGTCGGCGTGCAGGCCGTTCTGGTTCGCGCGACGCAGGCGCTGCTGCAGCGCCCCTGTCAGACGACAAAGTCGAAACGTCCAAATTGTCCGTCACCAGCTCGATTGACGCTGAGAAGCAGAGAGTCGTGAAAGAGCCAATCATCGGCATTGCCGGGTTCGCCGGGAAAGAACAGCTGCGTCGTGAGGACGCGTCCGCCGGGGCGTTGAACCTTGAAGTGGAAATGGCGGGTGCGGCCAGGATAAAGAGCCGGCACGATGGTGTTGAACCACCAGCGCCCCTGCACGTCGCTGAACTGATGCCCGCGCAGACGAAACCCGTCCCGGTCGTATTCCCCGTGTTCGTCGGCATGCCAGATCTCCACGAGACTGCCAGGCAGGGGCCGACAGAGATTGTCGAAGACGAACCCCGCGACGGTGATCCGTTCGCCTCCGGGCGCCCCCGGGTAGAGATCGCTGTCCAGCGGAGTGTCCGGCTTGTAGAACGGGCCGGCCTCCCGCTCGAGGGTGGGCGCGTCATCGTCTTCGTCGTCGCACGCCCAGGTCAGTGCCAGTTGTGGCGTCGCCTGCGCGAATGCCCGCATTTTGGCGGCATCGACAAGAGGCAGCGACAGGAAGGCGGTCAGAAGTGAGCGTCGGGTGGAGGGCAAGCTGATCTCCCGGTTGTCCAGAGTGAGGGGTCGGCGGCAACAGGTTGCAATCTACTGCAACCGGTTTGCGGCGTTTGCCTGCGCTTGCCTGATCAGGCCGGAATACATTGCCTCCTTGCCCGGATACCACGGCATGGATGCAATCGCATTGAAACCGGGGATCGTTTGCATGTGCGCCACCATGCGCCGGCGCATGGGCTCATCAGGAAACGGACCGACCATCGCCTGAACATTGTCGCTCATGTGATCGGGGTTCGACGTGCCGCACAGTACGCTTGTGACGGCGGGATGCGCCATGACCCACTTCAGGAAGAACTGGGCCCAGGTCGCGGCGCCGAACTCGCGCGCAAACTCCGGAAGCGAATGCCCTTCCACCACCCTCATCAGACGCGCTTTCTCAAGCGGCAGATTGATCAGCACGCCCACGCCCTTGTCGGCCGCGGCCGGCAACAAGCGCCGCTCCGCATCGCGATTGAAGATCGAGTAGTTTGTCTGGACGAAATCGACCTCGCCGCGTTCGACGATTGCCGTCAGTTGCTCTTGCGCTGCCGACTCGTGATGGGTCACGCCGACGTGGCGGATCAGGCCTTCCTGCTTCCATGCCGTCATCAGCGGAATGACAACCGGCGCATTGGTGATGCTGTGGCATTGCATGAGATTGATGGTGTCGCGCCAGGTGCGCAGCCGCGACTGCCGGAAGCTTTCAACCGCGTGGCTTTCGTCGCCAAGGTATTCTCCCGTCGCCCAGACCTTGTTGGCAAGAAACATCTCGCCGCCCCCCTCAAACTCGCCCATGAACTGGCCGACACTGACTTCGGCCGAGCCATAGAGTGGCGAGGTATCGACCACACGCCCGCCCGCGGCGACGTATCGCTCAAAGACCTGCCGGAGATCGTCGCGCCGGTCGCCAGGTTTCAGGTCAAACGTCAGGAACGTGCCGAGGCCAAGGGCGGTGACCCTCTCACCGGTGCGGGGCAGGGTGCGGGTCAGCACCTCCCGGTTCGATCCTGCCGCGGGCACAGGCGCATCGGTGCCCTGCGCCTTGACGGTGGCAGGGGCGTGCGTGGCCAGGGCCAGGCCGGTTACGGCTGCTCCCGCTGTTCCGAGAAAGCCGCGACGGTTGATCTTAGACTGGTCCATGGGAGGTTCCTGCGCGTTGATTGTCGGGGATTAGAACTGCCAGTTGGCCGGGACCCAGGCGTAGCCGCCATCGGTTTTCAGCATCCGGCCGAGGCCGGGAAACGGAAAGTGGAAGCCCAGGACTGGAATGCGGTCGGCCGCCGCCCGGTCGAAAATGCGGCGTCGGGAAGAAAGGGCGGTGTCCTTGTCGCGATCGGGACCCGGACGCCAGGGATTGTCGACATTGACGATCGGGTGGTAGGCGAGGTCGGCCGTCAGCAACAGCTGATCGTTTCCGGAATGGACGAGGAAGGTCGCCATGCCCGGGGTGTGACCGGCGGCGACAATCGTCGCAAGGCCCGGGACGATCTCGGTGCCGGCGTCATAGAGTTCGATATCGTTCATGACCGGCTCGAGGCTGCTCTTGATGGCGGCAGCAAAGCGCAATCGGAACTCCGCCGGGACCGGCATGTAGGAGAGATCCGGATCCGTGCCAACGAAGAAGTCGAAATCCGCTCTCGGCACGAATACGGTCGCGCGCGGGAACGCCTTGCCACCATCCGCCGTCCTGAGGTTGCCGACATGGTCTGGATGGGTGTGCGAGATCACGATCGTGTCGATGTCGGCTGCACCAAGCCCGATGGCCGCGAGATTGTCGAAAATCCGGCCGCCGTTCGGCCCCATGGTTGCGCCGGCGCCGGCCTCGATGAGAATTCGACGACCACCGGTTTCGATCAGAAGGGTGTTCAAGTTTAGCGTCAGATGGTCGCTGGGAAGGAATGCCTGCCTTAGCACGTCCTGAAGTTCCGCTTCAGGGGCATCGCTGGCATAGACCCGGGGTGGGCCGCCGATCACACCATCACTCAAGACGGTCGCGCTGATCTCGCCGATACGCAATCGGTAGTGCCCGGCATTCCCGCCCGTCGTTGTTGGTGTCGCCTGCGCATGGGCGCCGTCGCTGCTGCCGGTCACCAGCAGGCTCGATGCGCCGGCGACAGCCGACAGCATGATTGCGCGTCTTTTCAAGGTGAACGCGTTCATGGGTACTCCTTTGTGATCGGACTCGTCAGCTCGCCACACCCGCCGCATTGACGCAGATGCCACCGGTATCGGACGACCGGAGGGCGCCGATTGACGACGAATGCAAGATGACATGCGAGGGTCGTGCTGATAAGGCATGTAATTGTGCTCAGCTTGATAAGGTCAGCTTCACAATGAACCCCATACGTCTCGACAGCTTCGATGTCTTCGCCGCCATAGTCCGCTGCGGCGGGTTCCGCGCCGCAGCCCTGGAACGTGGAGTTTCGTCGTCGGCCTTGAGCCAGACGATCAATGCCCTGGAGGATGCCCTCGGCATCCGGCTCCTCAACCGGTCGACGCGCAGCGTCTCGCCGACGGAGGCAGGACAACGCCTACTGGATCGGCTCTCCCCGGCATTGGACGACATCCAGCTTGCCATCCGCGAGGTCGACGACCTGAGAGACAGTCCGTCGGGGACGATACGGATCAACGCGCCGGCTCCAGCCGTCGATCACTTGCTGTGTCCGCTCGTGTTCGGTTTCATGGAAACCTATTGCGACGTGAAGATCGAGATCATCAGCGATGCCGCAGTGATCGACATCGTGGCGCAAGGTTTCGACGCGGGTGTGCGGTTTGGCCAGCAACTGGCTCAGGACATGATTGCGGTCCCGTTGGGGACATCGCTCAGATATGCGATCGTCGCTTCGCCTGATTACCTCTTGCGGCACGGCGCGCCGCAAACGCCACATGAACTGGTGGGGCACGAATGCATCAAGCGAAGGTTTCCCGGCGGCACCCTGGTCACCTGGCGATTTGTCCATGAAGACGTGGAGCTGGAGGTCAAGCCGGCGGGTCGCCTGACGGTCAGTGCAGTGCATAACGAGCTTCAGGCGGCCCTGGCCGGCCGCGGCATCGCCCATGTGCTCGACGACTATGCCAAACCGCACATCCGCGACGGTCGGTTGGTGGAGCTTCTCCCTCAGTGGGGTGCCAACCTGCCGCACTGGTTCCTGTATTATCCCAGTCGCCGTCTCCCGAGCGCCGCCATGCGCGCCTTCCTCGGCTATGTGAAGAGCTACGACTGGCAGGCCAGCGCCACGACGTGATGCTGGTGCTCGCCAGCCGGCGTGACTCTGGAAAGCATGTCTAGAGCAGATCCTCGATCCGGATCGGCAAGTGCCGGATTCTGCGACCCGTGGCGTTGTAGACTGCGTTGGCGATGGCGGCAGAGGCGCCGACCATGGCGACTTCGCCCAGTCCCTTGACACCGGAGATGTTGAGATTGGTGTCTGCCTTCTCTATGAAGTCCACCTCGATCGCGCCTATGTCCGCGTTCACCGCAACGACGTATTCGGCCAAGTCATTGTTGAGGACGCCGCCAAAGCGCGGATCGGTCTCGCCAGCCTCGCCAAGCGCAGCACCGATGCCCCAGACCACCCCACCCCGGACCTGACTTTCCGCCGTGCGACGGTTCAGGACGCGCCCGCAGTCGGCGACGGTGACAACCCGCTTGACACGGACGCGCCCGGTCGTCGTTTCCACATGGACCTGGGCAAAATGCGCGATCCAGCTGAAGGCGAGGAACTGAGGATATTCAGGGCCGGAGGTCGCCGGCATGCCCCTGCGCAACCGGTCGATCGCCCGTTGGTCCTGCCCCAGGGGCACGGTCTCCACCAGGACTTCAAGAAACGGGCGTCGCGTCCGCGCCAGCTGGACATGAACGGGCTCTTGCGACAGCGCTGCCCCCGTCAGCCGCCCAAGCTCCTCACGCAACCTCAGGGCGGCAGCCCTGGCGGCCGGGGCCGCACTGCCTGCACCCCATGAGCCAGCAGTCAGATGCTGGGGCGCGTGCCCGGTATCGCCGATCCTGATGTCGAGCCTGTCGGGATCCACGCCAAGGACGTCGATCAGTTCCTCGGCGATGACGCTGCGTATCCCCTGTCCCATCTCATGGCCGGATGTCGCGATCTGGCACCTTCCGTTCGCCGAAAGGCGAAGTGTGGTGACAGAGGGTGACATCGACGCCTTGTAGTTGCCACAGGCGACACCCAATCCGACAAGGTTGCCGTTTTCGGCCTTCAGAGCGCCGGGCTGCGCCACACGCCGGTCCCAGCCGAACAGGTCGGCGCCGCGTCGCAGACACTCTGCGAGATGGCGGGAGGAAAAAGGTTTGCCGGTCAGTGGATCCCGCTGGGTGTCGTTGGCCAGCCGAAGCGCGACGGGATCCATGCCGATCGCCTGTGCCAGTTCATCGATGGCGCATTCCGTGGCATGGCTCGACGCTTGCTCGTGCGGCGCCCGCTGGTGCCCCGGCGTCTGGCTATCGACCCGAACGATCCGGTCGCTTCCCGACCACGTCTGGTAGTTGTACATGCGCGGCGGATTGACGCCGTGCTCGCAGCCGAAACCATCGTATCGGCTGTGCTGCTGCACCGTATCGTAGAGGCCGGCCAGCAAGTTGCCGCTGTGGTCTGCCGCAAGGCGCACACGGTGCCTGCTTCGCGGGCGATAGGACGCCGTGTGGAACAACTGGCCCCGCGGCATGACGAGCTTGACCGGCCGGCCAAGCGCCAAGGCCGCACTTGCCACCAGCACGCTCTGTTCCTGTACGCCGTTCTTCTGGCCAAATCCGCCGCCCGTATAGGGGCTGATGCCGCGAAGCATCTGTGGCTCCAGTCCCATCATGCCCGCAAGCCCCCCGGCGAAGGCAGCCGCCGCCTGCGTCCCCTCGTAGATCTTCAAAAGACTGTCCTCGAACACGGCGGTGGTCGAGATCAATTCGATGGGATTGTGATGCTGCTGAGGATGCCAGTAATCCACATCGATGACATGATCGGCATCGGCGAAGGCGGCCTCGGCATCACCGGAAACGTGTTGGCCGACAGCCTCCGGCTCAGGGCTGGCGCCTCCGTCTTCCATCCGCGCGGCAAACGGCTCCTCGGCGCAGTGCACGCTCACGGCTTCTGCGGCTTCGATTGCAGCTTCCAGGGTTTCGGCAACCACCAGCGCAACCGGCTCGCCCCGGTGCTGGATCCAGGGTGACGTCATCGGCTGATAGCCTTTTCCAGGCTGACCATAGGCGCCGCGGGCGGCAGGTGTCGTCTTGATCTGCGAAAAGTCCCGATGCGTGAAGATGCGGACGAGGCCAGCGACACGGCGGGCCGCGACAGTATCAATGGACAGGATTTTCCCCTTGGCGATCACCGCCGGCACGGTCATCGCATGCAGCAGTCCGGCAAATGGCTGATCGGCAGCGTACAGCGCACGCCCGAGCACTTTTTCACGGGCGTCGAATCTCGGTTGCTCAGCGGTTCGTTTCTCCATCATCGGCTCTCTCTCCCGGCATTCAAAATGGCAACGGCAAGCGTCCGCACGCCGAGCTCGATCTTGAAAGTGTTGTGCTGTCCCGCGCGGGCACCGGTAAAGGCGGCCTGGGCTGCCTTCAGGGCCCGTTCCCGTGTCAGGGGATGCCCCTGCACGATTGCCTCGGTCTCGCCAGCCCGCCAGGGTCGCGTAGCCACCCCTCCCAAGGCAATATGCGCCTGGCGCACGCGATCGCCATCCATGTCCAGCGCCACGGCGGCAGAGGCGAGTGCAAAGGCAAAGGACTCCCGGTCGCGCACCTTCAGATAGGTTGAGTTGCGGCCGGCGGCGGTCTTAGGAACCGCGATACCGGTAACGATTTCCCCAGGCCGGAGCGCGAATTCCAGATGCGGCGTGTCGCCGGGCGGCAAGTAGAGTTCGGAAACGGGCACCACGCGCGGTCCGCCGATGCTCAGGACCTCGATCGTTGCATCCATGGCCGTCAGTGCCACGGGCCAGTCGCCGGGCGATACGGCGGTACAAGCGTCACTCGCGCCAAGCACAGCCTGCGACCGGTCAAGACCGCCGATTGCGGCGCACCCGGAGCCAGGTTCCCGCTTGTTGCATGGGTACCACCCGTTTGCCCCGTTCCTGAAGTAGGGACAGCGCGTTCGCTGCAAGAGATTGCCGCCGACGGTCGCCATGTTGCGAAGCTGCTGGGAGGCCGCTTTCGCGAGGCTTTGCGCCAGCACAGGGTAGTCACGCAGCAAGATGGGGTCCTCCGCAATATCTGCCATCAGCGCTCCACCTCCGAAAAAGAGCCGGTCGCCGGAGGTATCGACGCGGTCGGCCCCCTCAAGAGAGGCAATATCGATCAGGTGAGCCGGTCGCTCGATTCCAAGCTTCATCAGGTCGTATAGATTGGTGCCACCGGCGATGTAGCGTGCGCCCTCACCGGCTGCGACAAATGCCGCGATAGCTTCCTGCGCCGTTCTGGCGCGGTCGTAGGAGAACGCCTTCATCTCTCAACTCCGCTCGATATGAGGAGCAGCCTGCACGACAGCTGCAACGATGCCGACATAGGCGCCGCACCGACAGATGTTTCCGCTCATGTACTCCCTGATTTGATCAGGCGTCGCGGCATGACCTTCTCTGACACAGGCAATCGCCGCCATGATCTGGCCGGGGGTGCAGTAGCCGCATTGCAAGGCGTCGTGATCGATGAATGCCTGCTGCATGGGATGGAGAGCATCCACTCCGGCTATTCCCTCGATCGTAGTGACGTCTTGCCCGTCGACCTTGGCTGCAAGCGTCAGGCAGGAAGCCACCCGGCGGCCGCCGACATGCACCGTGCAGGCGCCGCATTGGCCGTGGTCGCACCCCTTCTTGGCGCCAACCAGAGATAACCGCTCCCGTAGCATGTCCAGCAGCGAAGCGCGGACGTCAATCTCCATCGTCGTGTGAAGTCCGTTGACGATGAAGCTAACCCGAAGCGACACGCCGTTTTGTGGCGAGGGCGGCAAATCCGCGGGGCCGGAATGCCCCGATGTCGGCAGCATCATGCCTGAGACGGTCATGATGGTACCGGTTTCCAACACTTGCCTGCGGGTGATCTCGGGAAATCGTGTCTCGTGCGGATCCGACATGCTTACTCCTCACCATTGCAGATGCTGACCGGTGGATGGGCGGCCGCCGGAACGAATTCGAGCAACGGTAGCCCAGGAGCACTGGGAGGATAAGGCGCCAAATCCGGCCCGGACTGATAAGCGCTTCTTTGCAATCACCAAGCGCCTCGTACAAAGCAAGGCAACCGACCGCACGGGTCGGCTGCCTTCGACAAGGTCTTTCGACCGAACCTGCCTGGGCTCAGTCTCTACAATCCCCACAGTCGGAGTGTAGCTTCCGCCTTTATCGCCCACGAATGATCGACACTGCGCAAACGACAATCTTCGACCACAGGGCGGCAGCGCATCTTCTTGCTCTCTTTAGAGCTGCAGGCGAGGGATCAACTGCCTGACACGACGTGCTCTTCGCAGATCATGCGCTGCACGGTGCGCAGATCGATGAAATTGATATGGTCGGGATCTACCTTCGTTTGAAAGTTTTCCGACAGATAGAGAGCGTCGATACCTTCCATGCTGTCGAACCATCCCTCGACAAGCGCATCAAAGCTGGGTTCGGGCCAATGCGGCGCCTGGACGGGCAGCGAAACCACAAAGCGTCTGATCAGCTTTGCCTCGGGGATAGACAACAGGAGAGGAGCGTGGACGTCGCGCCGATAGGCCCGGAACGCTTCGACACTCAACCCCTGCTTCCGCTTGAACGTGATCGCAATCTTAAACATTCTCGAACCTCATTTCCGTTGTCAGAGCCTGGCAATGACGTCGATAGCGTTTCCGACGGGGACGATCTATGGTCGTTCGTCCCTAAGTTGTTCGCGATTATCCCCGATGCATACCGATCCTCTTTCCGATGTTCTGACCGTTTTGAAGCCACGCACTTGCGTCGCCGGCGGCTACGATTTCGGAGGCGAGTGGTCGATCCAGTACGAGATGCACGATGGCATTAAATGCTTTGCAGTCGTCTCCGGACGGTGCTGGCTTGCGGTCGACGGACATTCACAGCCGATCCTGCTGGAAGCTGACGATTGCGTGCTGTTGCCCAACGGGCGACGTTTCAGGCTCGCAAAGGACCTAGATTTCCAGCTGATCCACATCAGCGATGTTGCGGATTCGGACTGGCGCGGCGGCATTGCGACGGTTCATGGCGGCGGTGATACACTGGTTCTCGGCGGCCATTTCGCGTTTTGCGGGGAGCACACGGAAATGCTTCTGGGCGCCATGCCGCCGATTTTGCGCCTGCGGGAGCAGCGCGACAAGGAAGGACTGCGGTGGGCGTTGGACCGCATGCGTTGCGAACTGATGGCAAGACGGCCGGGCAGCACCCTGGTTGTGCATAACCTGGCCCAACTTCTTCTTGTAGAAACGCTGCGGCTCTACGTCGCTCAGGGGATCGGTAACGCCTCCGGCTGGTTGTTTGCGCTGGGAGATCCTCGCATCGCACCGGCTGTCATTTCCATGCACGCCGAGCCCGGCGCGCGCTGGACGTTGCCGTTGCTTGCCGAAACAGCCGGGATGTCACGTTCCAAGTTCGCCCTCCGCTTCAAGAACGTCACCGGGCTGTCACCGATCAACTACCTGCTTCGTTGGCGGATGCTATTGGCATGCGATCGGCTCACTGCGAAACGTGAGCCGATATCGGCCATTGCCTTGTCGCTTGGGTACGATTCCGACGCCGCATTCAGCACCGCCTTCAAGCGCGTCATGGGTCAATCCCCCCGACAATATGCCGCGCAACACGGCAAGGCGCGGGTTAGCGCAGCGTGACAGGCGATAGTCGCTTGTTTGGGATGATACGGCCTTGGTGCTGCCTTGTCGGCAATGCGACGCCGCCCTCCTTGTCGAGAACCAGCATAGCATATCTCCACGCCCGGCAGTTGCAATTGCTCGATCACTTGCTGACCGTCATACTTGACCCGTAAATTCTCAATGGTCGTCAGATATGGCGGTTAAGGCAAGCTGGCTGAACCCGCGGCGAGCCGTTGAGGCTCTGGACGATCTGCATGAACTCCGGCGGCGGATCGTCTTCACCATCCTCGTGTCCAACTCCCACGACCATCTGACGAACCACGGTTTCATCTATGCAGGCGGGAATCGATGGCGATTGTCGTCGGCCTTCGGCATCAGCCTCTTGCCGTCACGACGCAAAGTGCAGGAGATTGACATCATCCAGGGACGGTCGTTCGACGCGTCCCTCAATATCGCGCCTAAGGCATGCAATTTCTTCGACCTGGAGCTTGAGGACGAGAATAATCCAGCATCCCAAACCGGAAACATCATTCAAAGAGCTGGAAGCAGGCTTTAGGCTCGCAAGGCTGCACTTTTGACGACGTGCAAAACGACGCGAATGCGGTTCAGCACGAGGAGAGCAGTCCTGCCTTGGCAATCTCACCCTTCTCGTACGCAGCGGCTGGTAAATCAGAAATCATGCGTCTCTGTTCCCGGCCGTCTCCAAAGCCGGGACGTGGCGATTGAGAGGCCTCGGCTGCTCTGCATGTCATGAGCGGCGCCCCGGCGTGGCCGCTCGCGACCGGCAGTGCGCCACAATACGCCATGCCAGGGCCAGCAGCGTCTCGACGACGATCAGGAGGACAAGCATCTTGATCGCCAAGCCCGACGCGGACATGCCAGGCGCTATCGTGACGGCGTAGTAGCCAGCCCCGATACACAGGCCGTTCCATCCCATGATACCCAGCACTGTCCCACCGGCAAACCATCCCACGTCCGCACGGATGAGTGCCGCGATTGCAGGCGCGATCAGGCGCACCGTCGGTATCAATTGCGAGGCAAAGATCAAAGTGCGCTCCCGCTCCCGGAAGGACGTGAAGGTCTTGTCGATACGTGCGGATGACAGGCCCAGCAACCGGCCAAGCCGATACAGCAACCGAACGGACCTCCTCTCCCCCCACATGCGAACGAGCAGGTAAAGGGCAAGCCCGCCGCAGAAGCTCCCAGCTGTCGTCACGATGATGGCGACAGGCACGGACCAGGCGCCGTCAACAGCAGCAATACCGATGGCAACGAGGACCGCGTGGGACGGCAGGCCGGGAACGAAGCGCTCCGCCAATCCAATCGCCAATAGCCCGAATACGCCATATGCCGCGATCCAGTCGATGAGGCTTGCGAGCGGATCCACCCTCATGCCTCTCGACTGACCGCTGGTGCGCCCGGACGGACGAAGGCTTTGTGCACCTTCAATGCGCCCTGGTCCGCCACTGCTGGGACCCGCACCGCCAACGCGCCGCGACATGTCGCTCGTGAGAGTGCACGGGCGGCGGTGTGTCGGTGATCAACTTGTTTGCCATTGTCGTTCCTTACGTTGCTGAACTGCTGGTCCGCCGGGATGGGGGCATCGCCTTGCGATCTCCGCCGGTACTGGATGGAGCCAGACCCAGAAGCAGTCCTGTCGTCCCTTCCAGGCGCGCTGCCGCGCATTCTGGACAGCGGCCGGACCTGCGACATCCTCCTGGCGCGCCCGCCGCTGCCTCGATAGCAGCGCCGATTCGCCCATCGGATCGCGATCGGTGAAGCAACTTGCCGATACGGCAGCCCCCCACTGGTCTCTGTCATGTTGGAGGCACTCCTGGCTTGAACGCCACCTTCAAGCTAGATGGAGTGTCCAGTCACCAACATGCCCGAACCATCAAGAAATCTGCCTGTTGCTGCGGACGACGACGCGTCCTTGGACAACGGGCGGATCCTTCCGAGCCTGAAAGGCGTACGTGTCGTCGTCGCTTTCAGGGGCGGTCACCGCCTGTTCGAAGACGAAGCGGCCGGCAGGGGCTGTGTAGTGCGAAGCACGGTGCTTTCGGACGATTGCGAGGATATCCCGGAAGATCGCGCATGGGAGAGCCCGACAGGCGCTGTAGTATCAACGGCGAAATTTCGGCCGCAGCCGCAACGCAGAAAGGGCACATCCATGCGCCAACGAATTGGACGAAGGGCAGTTGGATCCGTCATTGGCTTCCTCGCGCTTACGCAAATCGTATCTGCACATCATGGCGTCACGGGCAGATATGACGCCTCTGCGCCGATCATCTTGCATGGAACGATCACTGCGGCCACGTTCAGTCCGCCGCATCCCGTCTTCACGATCAAAGGAGAGGCCGAAGAACTTCCCGCCGCGGGTCTCGGCAGGCCGGAGGAGTATTTCGGGCCACTCAGAACCCGCGCCGAGGATGTCGGCGTAGAACGCAACGTCGAGCTTTCTCCAGTGCGTCTGTTCTACGAGCTCGCTGACAAATTGCGCATCGGCGATCAGGTGACCATCGTTGCCCTTCAAAACTGCCTGTCTCCCCACCAGTTGCGCAGCACCTGGTTGCGGTTGCCGGACGGCGAGGTTGTTTCTTACGCTGGTGATTGGGCCCGTGGAGTGGATGGATGCAACTGAGCGCCGTGTTCCAATGGATCGAGGCGTTCTCTCTCGTTCGACTGATCGTGACGATTCCGGGGCTCTATCCGGCGATCTCGGCGCTGCACATCTTGGGTATCGCACTGCTCGTCGGCCCCATCGCCACGGTCGATCTTCGCATTCTGGGGTTTTTAGGCGGCAAGCTGGACGAGGCGCTTGCGGACCTTGTCCGCGTGGCACTGGCAGGTTTCTTGGTCGCTGCGACCACGGGATTGTTTCTCGCTTCGGTCCGGATCGGGACCTATGCGGTCAATCCCGCCTTTTTGACCAAGATGGCAATCCTATTGATCGCCGGGGCGAACGCGCTGATCCTGCGACTGGGTACGGGTTTGGCCGATGTGAGGCATCAGATTGGAAGGCGCGGCGCTCGCCTCGCCGCTGGTCTGTCTCTTGCGCTCTGGGCTGGCGCGGTGTTCACGGGGCGCTGGATCGCATTTGTATGAAGATGCCGGACACAAAGGCGCGATGCCAGACACCCTGTGGGCCCGGCAGAACGGGATTGAGTGCGGGCGACGGTGGAGCCTGCGACCGCGGTGGATCGACACCAAGACGTCTTCTGCGGCCGCCGGTCAGCTGCAGGTTGCGGTGCTGCGCCGTGCTCGGGTATGCCGACCATAGTGCGGACGGTCTGCCAGCGTGGCACGGGCATGCCCGTGCGGGGAGAAGCACGCGTTGTGGTCACGTTGACCCAAGGCGCCGGTGTCAGGGTTCCAGGTGCATCGATGGCGGCCTGCAAGTCCTGGCATGCTGTTGACGCGTGGACGGAGGGCAGGGCCGAACACTGCGCTATGACGCGGAGTTTCATTCTTGGAACGTCCACTTCCCTGCGACCGGGCCGTCGAAGGCTGCAAAGCGCTGCCGACGTCGTTTGCATTGTCGCGCCCACGGGCGTGACGATCCGGTAATCGAGGCGCCTCAAGGTGAACCCACGGCTGCTCACCGACTGCCGCGCGACTGTTCGATCCATCCCCATCTGCCCGCCGCAGGATCAGGCAGGAAATTCGAGCTTCTGGGCATTCGACGCCGGCTCGCAGACAGTTAACGTCACAGCCGCAATGTTCGGCAGCTGTCCGACCGGTTCCAGACCGGCTCCTGTTGGCAAGCGCCGCAGGATCATTGGCATCCATAGTATTTTCAGGCAGAGCGCCTCGGATCTCGAGGGGTCGACCTGAAGCGACACAAGGAAACGTGGAATGGCAAATTCAGTCACCGGGCGGTTGCTGGCCGCAACGCTCACCGCCGCAATGACAGCCCTTGCGGTCGGGGAGGCTTTTGCGCAGGCCTCTTCGCCGGATCAGATCGTCGGCATATGGGAATCCGAGGATGGCAACCTGAAACTGGAGATGTTTGACGCCGGCGAAACCTACGCGGCCCGGGTCCTTTACGGCAAGCTTCTCGTCGAGGCCGACGGCAAGACGTTCAAGAAGGACACCCTCAATCCGGATCCGAGCCTCAGAGGCCGGACCCTGGAGCGCGCAGTTTTAGTCACCGATCTCAAGTGGGATGACGCTGACGGTCGTTGGGAAGGCGGAAACTTCTATAGCGGGGCGACCGGTCGGACCCATTCCGCTCAGGCAACGCTGGTGGGCGGGAGGCTGGAACTTCGCGCCTACATGGGCACCGCCCTGTTTGGTCGGACCATGGTGCTTCAGCGCGCGCAATGAAGCCCGAAGAGCCGCGTCGACCAACCGGCCTGCAGACGAAAGAGTATCCGTCATGCAGGAGCAAGGCGATACACGCGCCATAGTCGGCCGTTCCTCCGCCGTTGGTCGGCGACGCGCCGCGCCGGGCGTCGGCTACCCAGGTGTTATAATGCGGCTGGAGTACCGGGCTGCTCGTCATTGCAACCTGGATCAGCGGCGCCCTCTTCGCCACCTACGTCATCGCATTTTTCGGCGGCTTGCCCTTCGGGGGAAACGGTGAGCGCTGGAACGAGGCCCTGCCCGGTCTGTTGATCGGGGTGCCCTGATCTCTACGACAGCCATTGGTGCGCACTTCATGGCTGGAGCCACACTCCTGCTGCTCGGACCTGTCCAGTTGAGCGGACGCGTGCGTCAAAATGCTCCCGCCCTTCATCGCTGGCCGGGCCGCCTCTACGTCGGTCCGGCCGGCATGGCTGGGCTGGCCGGGGCCGGCTATTTTGGGGAAGGGGCATGACCGGCGGCCCTCTCATGGATGCCGGGTTTGGCACCTACGGTGTGTTGATACTGCTTTGTGCGGTCATGTCATACGCTCACGCCCGGTCTGATCGATACGATCAACATCGTGCTTGGACCGTCAGGCTGTTTGCGCTGGCCGGCGGCTCCTCGCTTTGCAGGATGGAATATGCCGGCGGGGTCCTGGTCAGCGGCGGCGTCGGAATGGGGCCCGGTTTTACCGGCTGGTTCGATACAGTCATGATGTTCTTTTTCTATGCCCCCAAACTCATCGTTGCCGAGATCTTCATCCGGGGACGGCGCCGCGATACTGGCGTGATTGCCAGCGCCGGAGTAGCAACGGTGTTCTTGGCTGCCAGCGTCTTCATCATCATCGCAACCGGAAGCTTCACCGCCCGCAGTTGGGGCCCGAGGATCATCAGCGGCGTCTCCGACCCGTCGCGACAAGCTTTCCAAGCAGGCCCGTACCAGCGCCCCGATTTCGATGACGCCAGGTCGTGTGCCACGCTCGTTTTGACGACGCCCGGCAGCAGCGTGAAGGAGCAAATCGGTGCCGTCTACGCGCGGAGAATGGCCGAGAGTGGTTTCGTCGCTCCCCTCACAGCCGCGCGCAGGCAAAAGTGCAGGGCGTCACCGTCCCGGATCTCCGGCAAGCGGTCTACTTCTAGCGGGAGGCGCCCCACCGCCATCCCAACCCATCAAACCCGCTCCTCTTCAGGGGCAACGCCCACCTTTTCGTCCCTGACGCCGTCAACCTCGTACCGAACTCCTGACGCAGCCGCTTCAGGTGATCGCGCCGGCCGTCGCGGCGCTACCGCCCCGGATCGGGACGGCGAACGGCTGTTCGGCCTTCGCCAGCCACCGGCAAGGATTTCCGTGCCGTCGGACCGACCGCTTTGCCTGTTACAGGCACTTGTCGCGACCGGTCGACCCGCTACCCCGGGTTGAGGTCGGCGTAGATTTCGCGATAGGTGCCGAGCCGTTCGGCCAAGCGCAAACCCCTGACCCGTTCCACCAGGATTTCGCCATCGGCGGGTGTGGGGTCTGCAAGAAGCGTGAGAACTTCGCCGATGTAGTCGCCGAGCACCATTGCGGCCGGATCCATCGCCTGCTGCGGGCCGCCAAGGTGCGTCTGAACATAGGGCGGCGCAAGTTCGATGACCTCAACCGGTTTGTGGCGCAACTGATGGCGCAGCGATTGCAACCAGGAATGAAGGAACGCCTTGCTCGCACAATAGGTTGGGTAGCTGGATCGTGGTACGAAGCCGAGACCGGATGTCGTGGTGATGATGGTTGCGCGCGACTGCCCGACAAGCGTCGGCAAAAGGGCCGACGTCAGCCGCAAGACGGCGACGAGATTGGTTTCGATGATGGACAACGAGGTATCGATGTCGATCATATCGCGATCCCAGGCCTCAGTGCGTGAAATGCCGGCATTGTTCACGAGGACGTCGAGGTCGGGAAAACGGGATTGAACGTCTTTTACCAGGCGCGCAATCGAACTCGGGTTGTTCAAGTCGACCTGGAGGCCCTGCATCCCCGGATGCGCTGCGGTGACCTCATCGATAAGCGCCTGGCGCCGACCCGAGATGATAACCTGGTTGCCGCGCCGGTGGAACGCTTCGGCCAGTCCGCGCCCAATGCCGCTGGTCCCGCCGGTGATGAGAATGGTGCGATCCGTCAAATCCATGGTCTGATACCTCCTGTTGCTGTTCTATCTGCCACGCCCGCCGAGGGTCGTGGCTGCAAACGCATCCTCGCACCACGTTCGGAAGTCGGTCGGCGTCGTGTTTTCCGGGTTTCTCGACACTGCCAGATCAAGGCCCTGATCCTTGGCCCGGGCCATGTCTGTCATGCCTTGCGCCATGGCGTCGGACAGGCCGATCTCCACAAAGCGCGCCTTGTAGGCGTCAAAGCCGATCTGCTGATAGGTGACGGCCTTGCCGAGAACATCAGATATGATCGCGCTCATGTCGTTGAACGAGATATCCTCGGGCCCGAGAACCGCCACCTCGCTCTGGCCTGACCAACTGTTGTCCAGCAGCCAGCGCGCCGCAACTGTCGCGATGTCGCTCGTCGCAACGCTCGGAAGCCTGAGGTCCCCAGAGATTGGCAGGAAAAACTTGCCCATTTTTGTGATCGCGGTCGCTTGCCGGGCGATGTTGTCCATGAAGGACGGGCAGGCCAGACTGCGGCAAGCGACCCCTGTGGCGGCAATCAAGTCGTCCATGGCAAGCGATCCGGTCACGTAGCCTGCCTTGTCGGCAAGAGGCGACCCCCTCCCGAGCGCGGTGATCGACACGACGCGCTTGATGCCCTGCGCCTTCAGGGCCGCCGCTGCAGGACGGGTGAAATCGACATAGGCCGCGATGACGGAAGCTGCCTTGGGGTCGGCGGGCGCGAGCCAGAAGACCGCGTCAGCGCCATCAAAGGCCCGGTTTACGGCGGCGGTGTCGCCGTGTGAACCTTGCACGATCTCAGCACTGTCGCGCGTTTCTTCGGTGAGACGTGATGGGTCGCGGGCGATTACCCGGAGCGGCGTGCCCGACTGGAGAAGGTTGCGGATGACGCGACGGCCGATATCGCTTGTAGGGGCGGTCACAACGATCATCTCTACTCCAGGGTGTCGAGGCGCCAGGGTGGGCTGCGGGTTGCACCGGGCGACCCGGCAATTGTGCCGGCGCTCGTTCGATCTGGAGGGAGATTATGCCGTTGCCTTCGGACGAACTATGCTCCATATTCTCGTTTATCTTCGCAATCGTCCGGAATGCTATGGATCCGCTGTCAGACGTTCTCTCTCTGCTTAGACCGCACGCCTATGTCTCGTCCGGCTTCGACGCCGGCGGCGACTGGGCGGTTCAATTCGGCGACCAGCACAAACTCATCAAATGCTATGCAGTGGTATCCGGTGACTGTTGGCTCACCGTCGACGGTGTCGCCGACCCGGTGCATCTGGTGGCCGGAGATTGCTTCGTGCTGCCGACCGGCCGTCCATTCCGGCTTGGCAGCAACATCCACGGGACCGCGGTTGCGGCCGCACAGGTGTTTCCGGCCGCGCGACGCGGTGGCGTCGTCACGCTCAACGGCGGCGGCGGATTATTCCTCGTCGGAAGCCGGTTCGGCGTCAAGGGCAACCACGTCGATATGCTGCTGGGCCTGCTTCCGCCGATCGTGCACATCCACGGCCACACCGAGCGGGCAGCCCTGCGTTGGTCTGTCGAGCAAATGATGAAGGAACTGCGTGAAGAGCAGCCTGGCAACGCCCTCCTGGCGCAGCATTTGGCCCATATGATGCTGGTGCAGGCACTGCGCGTGGATCTCGACATGGACAATGGCGAGCGTGTTGGCTGGTTTTTCTGCCTTGCCGACAAGCAGCTCGGCGCCGCGATCAAGGCGATTCATGCCCAACCCGCGCATCAATGGACCCTTCAGGAGCTCGGTGAGATTGCCGGCATGTCGCGCTCGACATTTGCTCTCAGGTTCAAGGAGCGGGTCGGGGAACCACCGATGCAGTACGTGACGCGCTGGCGTATGCTGCTTGCCTGCAGCAGGCTGGAGACGTCAAGTGATTCCGTCGCCACGGTTGCCGCTTCGCTCGGCTATGAGTCGGAAAGCGCATTCAGCACCGCCTTCAAGCGTGTCATGGGCTGTTCGCCTCGCCAATACGGACGCGTCCGCACGATTGAGCCGGAGACAGGTTCCACGCGCGATGATGAGGCGCACACGGTGTCTCCAGACCTTTGAACCGGTAATGCATGCCCTCAGGCCGGGTGCGTGCGGCCCCCTCCACGCAAGCTCGGGCGCCGGTCCCCGGCCTGGAAGTCGTCGACGGCTGCTCCAGGGCGGCTGCAGGTTGCCGCGCAATTGCAGTGGACGTGGCGCTTCGGGTGCGCGCGCCTCATCGCCGGCGAGAATGCCGATGCCGGCGGCTGCTTGCTGGTGCCGCGAGCACGACCTGAAAGGTCCGCCGGCTTGCGGCAGACCTGGTCGAGAGTGCATTGGGCAGCCGATTGCGGGCCCAGGAGTTCAGGCGTCAAGCGCCGCCTTCACTCGCTCTGGGGTGAACGGATAATGGCGAAGCCGCAAACCTCCCGTGAGTTGCGCGACAGCGTTGGCGATTGCCGGACCAGTTGGTGGCAGGCCCGCCTGGCCAATGCCACCAAACGGACTCCCAGGGGTCGGCACCACCGCGACCTCGATTTCAGGCGCCTCGGACATCCGGATCACCCGGTAGGTATCGAAATTTCCTTCCTGCACCTGTCCATCGACCACGTTGATTTGCTCAAAAAGCGCATGCCCGGTCCCGTTGGTGATGCCGGTCATCATCATCGCCTCGATATGGAGAGGCTGGATCGCCACGCCCGGATCTATGGCACACCAGACCTTGTGCACGCGGATCTCGCCGGTGTCGCGGTCGAGCGAGACCTCGGCGACCTGGGCGCAATGCGAGCCAAAGGCATCGGAATAGGCCACCCCGAGACCCCGACCGTCCCGCGCACGATCCCACTCAGCCATGCGGGCAACAGTTTCGATCACCGCGCGCCCGCGCGGCTGGTCCTTGAGAAGCTCCAGGCGCAAGGCGAGGGGATCAATGCCTCTGGCGGCAGCGATTTCGTCGACGGTACACTCGATCGCAAAGCGCGTGTACCCGACGCCCACTGCAAACCAGAAGCCGATGGCGAGACCCATGTCCTGCCGCAGGTATTCGATCTGGTGGGCCGGCACCGCGTAGTTAAACTTGGCGCCCTCGGTCACGACGTCATCGTGACCGCCGGCTTGCGCAAACACGGGTGGCAATGTTCGGGCGAAGATTGAGTCCGCAACGATGCGATGCCGCCAGCCGACAATGTTGCCCTCGGCATCAAGCCCGACCCTGAGATGTTGTGCTTCCAGTGGGCGGAACGTGTCGTGCCGGATGTCATCCTCACGGCTCCAGATGACCTTGACCGGTCGGCCCTCCACGACCTTGGCAAGCGACACGGCGTCGATGATGAAATCGGCCTCCGCCTTGCGTCCGAAGCCGCCGCCGACGAGGGTTGTGTTCACCTTGACCTTGTCAGGAGTGGTCCCCACCACGTCTGCGGCAAAGCCCTGGGTGCCGGTCGGACCCTGCGTGGGCGCCCATATCTCCACCCGGTCGCCAGCGACGAGTGCAGTGGCATTCATCGGCTCCATGGTCGCATGGGCGACATGGTCACTCATGTAATCGACCTCAATCACTGTCGCGGCGCTCGCGATCGCCGCCTCGGTGTCACCACCGCTGTAGGCAACAACGCCGGGTTGCGCGAGGTCGCGACCGAGGACGCGATAGCCGTCAAGCAGTCGCTGGCTCGTATAGTCGCGCACCCGTGATGTGGTGCTCCAGGTGACGTTCAGAAGATCTTTTGCACGCGTGGTCGCTTCGACCGTCTCGCCGATGATGCCGACGCCGTAGGACATCGCAACGATATGGGTGATGCCCGGCACGGCGCGTGCTTCGGCGTCGTCGATGCTCTCGGGTCTTTCGTCCTGGACCGGCGCCCGCAGGACCGCTCCGTAGAGCATGTCGGGAAGCTGTACATCGATCCCGAAGATGGCGGCGCCATTGACCTTCGCGGGCACGTCGATGCGTCCGATGGTTCGGCTTCCGATATAGCGCCACCGGTCGCTTGACTTCAGATCAGCCTCTGTCGCCTGCGGCAGCGGATCGGGAAACACCGCATGGGTGGCTATTTCACCGTAGTCGAGCGAGCGGCCTGAGGGTCGATGTACAACCCTGTGGGGCTCTGTCTCGAGCGCACTTGCTGGCACGCCCAGCATGCCGGCTGCGCCCGCCAGCAGGATCATCCGTGTCTGGGCGCCGACGAGCCGAAGCAGCGCGTTGTAGCCGCGCGTCGACTCGCTGCCGCCGGTGAGCTGAATCCCGTAAAATCCCGGATTACCATAGGTCTCGGCATCGGAGGGTGCCTGCACGACCCGCACACGGTTCCAATCGGCATCCAACTCCTCGGCGACAAGAAGGGGCAGTGTGGTCGTGATGCCCTGGCCCATCTCGACGGCAGGTGCGATGATGCTGACCGTTCCCGCGGCTGCGATCGTCACCCAGGCGTTGGGGCGCAAGTTGCCCTCGGCGGCGGGGGCCATGGCTGCGCCGTGGACAAGGTCGGCATGCGATCCGAGAGTGACCGCGATGCCGAGGCTGCCCGCCGATATCAGGAAGCTGCGCCGTGACAGCGCCCGCAATTGGGGTTTGCATGTTCCCGTCATGGCTCAGCCCTCCCGCGCGGCGCGCTCGATGGCGCTGATGATGCGAACATAGGTTCCGCAACGGCAGATGTTACCGTCCATATGGGCAATGATCTGCGCGCGCGTGGGGTCTGGAGTGCGGTTAAGAAGGGCAGCCGCCTGCATGATCTGGCCGGACTGACAGTAGCCGCATTGCGGCACCTGCTCAACAATCCAGGCCTTCTGCAATGGGTGGCTGGCGTCCGGCGACAGACCTTCGATGGTGGTGACCTCTGTGCCCGCCACGTCCTCCAGGAACGTCTGGCACGAGCGAGCCGGTTCTCCGTCGATATGGACGGTGCACACGCCGCATTGCGCTATCCCGCAGCCGAATTTGGTGCCGGTGAGCTTCAGATGCTCGCGGATGACCCAAAGGAGCGGTGTATCGGGTTCGGCGGTGACCTCAACCGTCTGCCCGTTGATCGTGAAGGCTGTCATGAAGGCTTCTCCTCAATCTGTTGACTGGTCCTGGAGGTAATCGATGATTGCGGCCCGTTGCGCCGGATCGGGGACGCTGACGGTCATCCGGGTCCCGCGTATCACCTGGCGCGGGGCGGCAAGGAAGGTGTCGAGCGACCGGCGATCCCAGGTGATGCCTGAAGATTGCATTGCGTTGGAATAGTTCACGCCCTCGAGGCTGCCGGCAGCCCGGCCGAAAACCCCTAGGAGCCGGGGCCCGATCTTGTCTTGTCCTGCTTCCATGGCATGGCAAGCGGCGCAACGTTGCCGGAATAGACGTTCGCCATCTGCCTCCTGAGCGGCGACGGCAGACGCGCAGAACAGCCCCGCAACTGGCAAAAGGGTGGCAAGCATAGCGCCGATCCGGCCTTTGCGACGATGGCCTGCAGGCGCAGCTATGGCGTGGCTCATGGTATGCATCACTGTATCGCCTCCGTGGTCAGCCACAACGATAGGTCGGCCCGCAGAAACGAGCTATGCTTGCAAATCCGAGATGTCTTTTCGTTCGTCCGGGGTTGTTGCGTTGACCCTCGACATGCAGGCGCAGCACCCCAGTCGCATGGACGGGAGAAACCCCCAGGCCACGGCCTCCAGCTTGGCCCGCGAGCGTGTCTACGTCGGGTGGCGGCGCGTCTGTCGCGCCTTGTCGATCAGCTCCAGACCCCATGCGGGCGCCATCAGCCTCATACGGAAGGACTGCGGCGCACCCTTCCGGCGGGTCGCCTGGAGAGGCGATAAACTGCTGCAGGCGGTAGGTTGTTGGGCGTCCAGCCAATGCGGACCGCAGTGAGACCCAGCCGATCGAGAATTCGGGGCGGCACCGGGCAGCGCGGACCATAGGTGAATTGATAAAAGCTGGCATGTGCATCCATGAGCTGAAAACAGCTCCGCAAGATGCCCATGACCTGTCGTGGCGACATGGACAGAAGCGGCAAGCCGCTGACGGTGGCGCCATATTTGCCGACGCCCTCCAGATGCCGACCCAGCCGAGCGGCATCCACCATTAGAACGCTGGCGGCCGGATAGCGGCCCTTCAGCATCGCGGCAAATCCGCCCTGCATTTCGACCAGTGTCAGATCCGGTTCCGACACGCCCCGTTCCAGGAGCATGTCCGTGAAGACGCCGGTGCCGGGGCCAAGCTCGAGCACGCGTCCGGTGTCGGCGCCAATTCCACTCGTGATCAGTTGGGCGAGTGATCGGCTTGAAGGCGTGACCGAGGCGACACCCCACGGGTTCTGGAGCCATGCTCTCAGAAACCGGACCCGGTCGGACGAGGGACATGCGGTGTTCATCTGCGGACCTACTGGCATGCGCTATCCTCTGAGGTTGTTTCACGTTGCGGGTCTGCCAGGCTCCCGGCCGCTCGCTTGCGCCGGTGCGCCGGTAATGACGACGACCGCTCGTCTCACGGTTTGCGATTGTCATGCTCTGAGAATGCGGCGCGAGCGGCGTTTCCCGATCGTCTCGGTCGTCGCCAGCGGCAAAGATCGCAGACGCCGCCCACTGGCAGCGTGAATGGCGTTGGCCAGTGCCGCAGCAACCGGCACGATCCCCGGCTCGCCTGCGCCGCCCGGTGGCAGGTCGCTTGCAATGATCTCGACCGTCACGTCCGGTGCGTCGGCAATTCGCATCATCGGGAAGTCGTGAAAGTTGGATTCCACCACGGCGCCATCCTCGAGCGTGATGCTGCTCATCAAGGTGGTGGTCACGCCGAAGATGATGCCGCCCTCCATCTGGGCAACGACGGCATCAGGATTGACCACCATGCCGACATCGACCGCGCAGAACACGCGATCCACCGTGACCTCTCCGTCCGCAGCCACAGTCACTTGCGCCACCTGGGCCACGATGCTGCGGTAGCATTCCTCGATCGCGATGCCCCGTCCCCGCCCCTCCGGCAAGGGCGCTCCCCAGTTGGACATCTCGGCAACCCGGTTCAGGACGGCCAGATGGCGAGGATTGTCTCTGAGCAGTGCCCGGCGGTAGTCCAGCGGATCCGTTGCTGCGGCAAGTGCACATTCGTCGATAAAGCTCTCGGTGAAAAAGGTATTGAACGAAAAGCCGTTCGAGCGCCAAAAGCCGATCGGCATGTGGCTCGGAACGTTCTGGCTTCGCGTGCGCCGGCTGGGGATAGCATAGTGCAGCTTGTCCAATCCCTCGACCGTCAGGGCGTCCCCTTCCGGGCCCGGATTGATCGGCAGGTTTCGACTGGCGATCGAATCGATTACGGACTGCGACGCGACCACTGCGTCATAGGCGAGGGGCAGTCCATCGGGTCCCAGAGCCGCCCGCAACTGCGCCGCAGCATGACTGCGATAGAGCCCGCGCGCCATGTCCTCCTCGCGCGACCACATGACCTTGACCGGACGCCCCCGATGCCGGGCCGCCAGGAAAGCCGCCTGGACGACCACGTCCTGATCGCTGCGGCGGCCGAAGGCGCCGCCGTTCATCGTCACGTTGCAGGTGACCGTCTCGGGTTCCACACCCGCCCACCCGGCGCCCTTGAACACCCCCTGGCGTATCGCGAACGGAGATTGGGACGGCACCCAGGCCTCCGCGGATCCGTCCTGTCGGACAATCACCGTCGCATTCATAGGCTCCATGCAGGCATGGGTGACGAAGGGGACAGTATAGCGGGCCTCGATCACCGATGCGGATGCGTCCGTGAGGACCGACTCCACGTCGCCGTCGTCGATATGGCCGTAGGGAGTTTTACTTTCGAGTGCGGATTGCAATCTCGCCGACATTTGCGCGCTTGTGACGGTGTCCGCTTCCGTCCGTGTCCATGTGATGTCCAGCAGCCAGGCGGCCTGTTCGGCCCGCCACCAGGAATCGGCGACGATGGCGACCTGACGGCTGTCGATGACAACCAGATCCACCACGCCGGGCGCAGCGCGAACCTCGGCTTCGTTTGCAATATTGGCGACCTGCGCGCCGAAGACAGGCGGATGGCGAACCGTGGCATGAAGCATGTCGGGCTGAACGACATCTGCGCCGAAGATCGGTTCGCCCCGAACCTTGGCGGGCAGGTCGACACGCGGCTGCGATCTGCCGATCAGCCGCCACTCGGCGGCCGGTTTCAGCACCGGTTCATCCGGCGGTGGCAACACCGCTGCATCACTCGCCAGCTCGCCATAGGACAGGCTGCGGCCGGATGCCTCGTGGAGGACAAAGCCGTTTGCAGTGGTGAGCTGCGACACGGGTGCGCCCAGACGTGAAGCCGCTGCGGCAAGCAGCATCTGACGCGCCGAAGCGCCAGCCACGCGCATGGGATGCCACATTCCCATGGTTGATCCGGACGCCCCGGTGGCGATGAACCCGAGCTGTCCAATCACCCGCCGCCCAAGCCAGACGACCGGGCCAGATGCCTCTTCCGGCCGCACCTGGAGCATGTTGAACCAGACGGAATAGGCGGGCAGGGGCTCGACGGGAAAGGCAACGCTGATCCGTTCGTCGAAGGGAATGTCCAGCTCTTCGGCCACGACCATGGCAAGGCCCGTGTGAATTCCCTGGCCCATTTCGGTCTTCGGCACGTTGACCACCACCCTGCCATCGGCATGGATGACGACAAAGGCGTTAAGCACGCCGCTGTCACCGTCGACATGGCCGTCAAGCCCGTCCACATCGACGGTGGCAAGGTAGCCGACACCGCCGACAGCTGCGACGAGCGCGGTCCCGGCGACGGCTGCACCGGTCAGAAGAAAGGCGCGTCGTGAAAGAAAGCCTGGCATGGGAGTTCCTCAGACCTGGGAGAGCGCAGCAGCGGCGCGGTGGATCGCTTTACGAATGCGGGGATAGGTGCCGCAGCGACAGATGTTGGTGATCGCCTCGTCGATCTGCGCATCGCTCGGGCGCGGCACTTGCGCCAGCAAGGCGGTGGCTGCAATCAGGAAACCGGGCTGGCAAAAGCCACACTGCGGGACCTGTTCGTCGAGCCATGCCTGCTGCAATAGCGACAGCGTTCCGTCCGGACCCGAAAGTCCTTCCACGGTGACGATCGAGGATCCGGCAAGGCTGCCGAGTGACACGGCACAGGCGGGACTCGATTCACCGTTGATCAGCACGCGGCAGGCGCCGCATTGCGCAATGCCGCAGCCGTATTTCGGCCCGAGCAGCCCGAGATCCTCTCGCAGCACCCACAGGAGCGGCTTTTCATCTTCGGCTTCTATCTCGAAGGGGGTGCCGTTGATCGTGAGGGATACCATGCAGATCTCCTGCTGCAATTCGAGCTGACGGTGTCATCGAGGACCGAACCGACGCTGCTTGTTCACCCGCATCGTACGTCTGCTTGACCGGAAACCACCATGCCCATAGGTTCAGAAAACCTGCCTGATCCTACGGGTCAGGCGGCGTGGCCTCTTCGCCCATCGATTCGCCCAGCCGCTCGGGATGGTCGCGCGGATCACCGGCGTCGTTCCTGATCGGCGGGGTCTTCGGGATGGGCGGATCTATGATCTGCAGGGCTTCCAGGAGGGGTCTGTCATAGGCGAGAAACTTGGTCGCCGCGGCCTTGATGACATCCAGGTTGTCCTGCTTCGTCTCGAGCCGTTTGCCGTCTCTTGCCAGGTGCTCGCCGAGCCCCTCCAGAAAATTCCACACCTCTTCGGCCAGAGCCTCGGCAGTATCCTTGCCTTGCGTCAACGCAAGAATGAAGTGTTGAACCAGTTGCGGCAGCGCGATCCCGCCGCCGGTTATCGGGGAAACCATGTGCCGCAGGTCAGAGCTGGCGCGTGCCCGTTGCAGAATGTGGGCATTGAGGGCCCGGCACTGCGCCCTCACGATGTCTGAGGGGGTCTGCGCCGGAGCCACGAAGCCCGCGCCTGTGAGTACCGTGAGGATATCGATGACGTCTCGGGGTTTGAGCACCTGGAGCCTGGGATGATGCTGGAGCTCACCGACGGTTTTCGGCCTGTAGCTCTCCTCAGACAGGGCCTCTAGGATCAGGTCATAGGAGCCGGCCGGCAGTTCCACTTCGCCCCTGCCGCAGGGGATCTTCTTGGGAATGTCAATCAACGACGCCGAGAGAACAAATGCCTGCGCGTGCCAGGCGTCACGATGTTCGGGGCCGGAATAATGGCGCGGGCCCTTGATGAAGACGTCCGTGCGAAAACGCCTGTTGACCATGTAGTCGCGCACCGTCTCGCGCATGGTCGGATGGCCGATCTGCGATAGGAGCGTCACCCCAGCCTCGTCGAGCTGGAAGGCGTCGATGCCGTCCAGCAGCCGGGCCGATCCCACATAGGCGAGCTTGGCATCGTCCAGGCTCCGGACCATGTCGGAAAAATGCTCCAGGTACCAATCGGCGTTCAGGTATTCATGCGCAATATAGTTGCGGCCCTGTCGGGTCATTTCCTTCAGGTGCTGCCGGGCAAAGGGGTTTTCGCGAAAATAGAGCGAGCCGGCCTTGGCGATCTCCTCGACGACGGAAAATGCACCCTCGATCATGTCGATCGGTCTGGACATCCTGCCCCCGCCGTTGTTCTGGTAGAGGGACATCAATTGCCGTATGGGAATGATTGGTGCCCAGCCGGGCAGGCAGTTGTAGCTGATATAGGCGATGCCGCCGGGACGCAGCTTGCGCCTGATGATCTCGGTTATCACCTTTCGGTTCTTGTCCGATATCCAGCTCCAGATGCCGTGCAGGGCAATGACATCGAAGTCAGGCAGGTCGCTGCGGTTGGCAAGCTCTTCGAAGGAGTCGTCGAACAGGCGGATGTCTGCACCGGACGCTTCGGCGAGTTTGCGGGCCTCTACCGTCTGCGCCGGATTGAAGTCTGTTCCCCAATAGCAACCGGAGGACGCGGCAGCATGGAAGTTGAGCGAAACACCCTGGCCGAAACCGAGCTCCAGGTAGCTTGGATTGTCGGGCAGTTGCGGCTCAAACGCATTGCATAGGCAGGCGAGGCGCAGCATCCCCGGGTTCATCTCAGAATAGTAACCGTGGGTGTAATTGAGGTCCGTGAAATACCCGTTTGACCACGCCATCTACTCTGACCTCTCCATCGACGACATCATCATTTCCCCGCCCGCACCGCAGGACTTTCGCCTTCATCATCAGCGGCTGCGTCGATGGCGTCGGAAAATGTCACGTCCGTCAGCTCCAGGGATCTGTCCCACAGGCGGCCTGCCGCGGCTGTGTCCAGCGCTCGTGTGGGAGCCTTCTCCTCCTTCGGGTAGCCACGCATGCCCGCAAGCCGGTCCGGGCCGTAGTAGGCGCCGTTCCTGGCTGTCGGGTCGGTGGCGGCAAAAAGAGTCGGCAAAGCGCCCATCCAAGCGGGCTGGTAGAGAAACCAGAGGTAGTGGCGCGTCATCCCGGCCAGGCTTGTTCGACCTGCTCCGTTGGGGATCAAATCGGTGCGGGAGATGCCCGGATGCGCGGCTATGCTGTCGACGCCCCATCCGGCTGCCTTGCTTTTCCGGTTCAGCTCGAAGGCAAACATGATGCAGGCAAGCTTTGACTGCGCATAGATCGGAAACGGCTTGTACTGGCGTTGCGCGTTCAGGTTTTCGAAGTCAATCGTGCCACTCCGGGCCGCAACACTGCCAAGAGTGACGACACGGGGGGTTGTGCCCCTCCTCAAGAGCGGCATCAGATGCGCCGTCAGAGCAAAATGTCCAAGATAGTTTGTCCCAAACTGAAGTTCGAAGCCGTCGCGGGTTTCAAGACGCTGCGGTGGCGTCATGACGCCGGCATTGTTGACCAGGACGTCGAGGCTGCCCCGCTCCTGCGCAAGCCGCGTTCCGAAATCGGCAATCGAGGCAAGACTGGCCAGATCAAGCTGCCTGAACCGTATCTGAGCTCCGGGAACGGCTTCCAGGATCTCAGAAACAGCGGCGGCCCCTTTCAACAGATTGCGGCCGGCAATCACGACGCTTGCGCCGGCCCGGGCAAGGGCGAGTGCTGTCTCAAAACCCAGGCCCCCGGTACCGGTGACGACGGCCGAACGTCCTTGTTGTGGTGGAATGTCTCTATGGGTCCACTTGGTCATTGGCGTTCCTCGTCTTCAAGCGCGCGGCAGCCTTCTGGTCCTTGTCGAACCAGAGACAGCCTCCTGTTGTTGCTGTCGCCAGCATGCCTATGGAGAGGCAGATCGCCATGCCTGAACGCGCAAGAAACCTGCCCAATCCTGCAACGCCGCACCATTGAGAGCACACGGCAGTGTCTTCCCGTCGTGTTTTGCCCCCTTGTGACCGGAGCATGCGGCGCAGGACCATTGTTCCCCCGCGTGCGGATGAGGACTGCGCGCCTGGTTTGCGAACACCACAAGAGCGGCAGTGGCTGCTCGCATCGGACGGCTTCACGATCGGCCGGTGATGCGTGAAGCCGCGCACCGGTGACGCCATGCCACCTGATACGACAGACGCTTGCATCTATCCTGGCACAGCTTCAATCCGTCGGTCTTGCACAGATGCGCCGGGCTGCCAGACAGGAGCCGGAATAGGAAGCAAGATTGCAGGGCGCCGGCAGCCTATGGGCTGACACCCGTCGAGAGGTGTCGCCGAGGGCCAGCGTTGCCCCAAGGCCTTCAGGCGCTTCGGGCCTTGCGGCTGGCGTACTGGCTATACATGCGCTGGTGGTTCAGCGCGTCCTGCTTCGGTGCCACTCCAAACATCCGCGAGTACTCGCGACTGAACTGCGAGGCGCTCTCATACCCGACCTGATAGGCAGCCTGCTCGACGCTTGCGGCTTCGGCCACCATCAGCCGCCGCGCCTCGAGGAGCCGCAACTGCTTCTGGAACTGGAGCGGTGTCACCGAGGTGATCGCCTTGAAATGCTGGTGGAAAGATGACGCGCTCATGCCCGCGACCTCGGCCATCTGCTCCACACGCAGGGTCTGCGAATAGTTGTCGCGCAGGAAATAGATGGCTCTGCCGACCCGCATGATGTTGGATTCCGGCAGAGCCAAATGGCAAAGTTCAGCCCCGTTCGGACCAGTGAGCAGCCAATAACAAATTTCGCGCATGACCGAGGGATAGAGGATCGGGATCGCCTTCGGCGTCTGGCACATCCGGATCAGCCGCTGGACGCAATCAGCCAGCGGGTCGTCGATCGGCGCCACAAAGACGCACGGTCCTGGCCCCGCCGGCACCACCGGCGGCGAGTCCAACTGCTCCAGGACCTCGCGCAGCATGGCAACGTCGAGGTCTATCGTGATGCCGATGTAGGGCGCCTCCGCACTCGCTTCGACGACCCGTCCGCTGGCCGGCATCTCCATGCTCACCACCAGGCACTGCATCGCGCCGTAGTAAAGCCGGTCCTCGCCAAAGAGAATTTCCTTCGCGCCCTTCAAGACGACGCAGAGCGAGGGGCGGTAGATCTGCCGCATTGGCATCCGCTCCTGGAAAGACCGGATGATGTGAACGCCACCGAGTTGTGTCGGAAAGAGACCTTCGCCGCCGCCCTGGCTATCAAGATAGGCTGTGACTTCCGCAAGAAGCGTTGACGACACCTGCCCCCCCGATCTGTTCGCAGGCCAGGGCACCACGCAACGGCCTTCAGGAAGACTATCGGCGCCTGCAGGAATAGGCAAGTTTATTGGCGTATTCGACATTCTTGTCATATAGCTGATCCTTTAGCATCCAGGTGCCGCGAAAGCCCGAGTCTTGTATATAGGAATACGATGTTGCTGCAATCAGTCATTTTCATGACGAGGCATGTACTACGCCATGTAACGATAGTATCAGAATTGAATATTGTCGAGACGACTGCGTGAACAACTGGCGCCTTACTGTCACGCTCACAGTCTTGTTTCTTGTCAGTCTGCTTTCTCAGATTGATCGAATGCTTCCCTATGTCATCGCGGAGGCGATCAGGGTCGAACTTGACCTTAGCGACACGCAGATCGGTCTGCTCACCGGGATCGCCTTTTCAGTCTGCTATGCGCTCCTGTCGCTGCCGCTGGCGCGGGCCGCTGATCGAGGATCGCCCCGGCTTGTGCTGGTTTTATGCATTCTTGGCTGGAGCGCCATGACTGCCCTGGGCGGTCTGGCTGCAAACTTCCTGGTTCTGGCTTTCTCGCGATTTGGCGTCGCGTTCGGCGAGGCTGGCGCAACCCCGGCCAGCCACGCAATCATCACGCGTAAAATCAGGCCCGAGCGCCGCGGACTTGCCATTGGTCTGTTTGCAATGGGGATCCCCCTCGGCACGATGATCGGTTTTGCCGTCGGAGGCGCGATCAGCGACATGATGGGTTGGCGCGCTGCCTTGATCGGCGCGGGAATGATCGGCATGCTCGTCGCCCTGTTGACATTCGCCGTGGTGGGTCCGACGCCGCCGCTCGATGACACGGATCTCCGGGGCGAGCCCTTCTTGCTGTCGAGCCTACGTCTGCTGTCCTCCCCGGCGTTCCGCTGGCTGTTCTTTGGCGCGATGGCTGGCAGTTTCGCCGCTGCGCCATTTTACGCATTCACAACAACATTTCTGATCCGCACCCATGGATACACCGCAAGCGAGGCCGGACTGGCCTTTGGGCTTCTGCAGGGGATGATGGGCATCGCCGGGACCCTGGTCGGCGGCCGCTTGTTCGACCGTGCCGCACGTTCGGGACGTGGTCGGCTGCTCGGGCCGCCCGGGGTGCTTTTCTTGATCGCCAGCGTGACGACAGCAGCCGGCCTGTTTGCCCCCGCGGGGTGGATCTCGCTACTGCTTCTGGTTCCCAGCATGTTCTCGTTTGCTTTCATGCTGCCGTGGGGATTCGGGGCGGCGCATCTGGTCGCGGGCAAGGGCAGGGAGGCCATGGCCACGAGCCTGGTGATGATCGGCTCCGGCCTGGTTGGGCCGGCCCTGGGGCCGCTGCTCGTCGGGTTGCTCAGCGATGCAGCAACGGCGGCGCAACTCCCCAACGGATTGGCGTTTGGACTGTTGGTCATTCCGGTTGCCAGTGCGTTGACCGGCCTGGTCCTTCTGATCGCAAACCGGCGCATCGCCGCCTCACTTCAGCAGCGCTAATTTCCGGCCCCATGCCGATCTCCACCAGCGTCACTGTCGCGGGCTCGGCCGTCGGAAAGGCGGGCTTTGGCCGGGTGAGCAGGCCGGCCTGCGCCCGCCGCGGCCAAGAGCATCGGGCTTGCGTCCGCTGCGGCAAGGGCACGGCCGAAGAAACATTAGCCGCCCGGTCGCAGAATGTAGCGCGTGTCAGCGTCGCCACTCCAAGCCTCCTTGACCATCCGCAGCGGCAGGCTTTCAAAGTCGGTATGAAACTTCGCCTCAGGTGCTGCAGCCAGCAGTTCTCCCGCCCCGGCGAGCAGGTCGGCGACGGCAACGCTGCCAATGCCGCTACCCATCAAGAGCAATCCGGAACTGCGCAGCGCGTCCCCCCGGATCGAGATGTCTTCGCCCGCCATCGTTCCGAGCTGGACGTAGCGAAGTGGTGGCTCGCCAGCGGCCGAACCCCGATGGCCCGTCGCTGCTCTGATGACACGAGCGGCCGGCTCGCCCCACACGAAGTCGAGAACGATGTCTATTCCTTCGTCGAACTGATGGCGAAGCGACGCATCGGCTTCACTGCTGGCAAGCGAGATCCTCACGTCTGCGTCGAGGCGCTGCAGTTTTTCCGCATTGCGGCCCACCGCCACGACCTTGCGGGCGCCAAGGTGGCGTGCCGTTTGGAGAGCCATGCTTCCCGATGCCCCGGTCGCACCAAGGACCAGAACCGTTTCGCCTGCGCGAATCTGGGCCCGTCTCGTGAGCGCTACCCAGGAGGCGAGAGCCGCCGTCACGATTGCTGCTGCGCGATCACTGGCAAGGGCGCCAGGAACCGGCACCGTCATGTTGATCGCGGCAAGCGACCTCTCGGCCATCGAACCGAAAGGTGCCTTGGGGAACAGAAAATAGACCCGCTGGCCTTGGTCGTCGATACCCACTCCGTCCACTCCAGGGACGAAGCCGGCGGTGGCTGTGCTTGAATAGTGTCGTCCCGACGCCAGTCTTTTTACGATGGGGCTGAGCGCTGCCGCCTCGATCGTGACGACGGTCTCGCCGTCTGCCGCCTCCGGCTCGCGATAGTCCCCGTCCACGGGCGGAAGATCAAACGATTCTACAACTGCGGCCTTCATTTCATCTGCTCCTGCGTCATTGGCTGACACCCAAAATAGACAGTCGCATCCGGACGGACTATATTGGAAACTCCTATTTCTGTTCGTGATCGTTCAAAAGCCCATGGACCCTCTGTCGCATTTGCTGGCTCTTCTTCAGCCTCGGAGTTACATCACGGCCGGTTTCGATGCCGGCGGGTCCTGGTCTCTGGTGCTGGACGATCTCGCCGGTCGGATCAAATGTTACGCGGTGATGAAGGGAGAATGCTGGCTGTCGATTGACGATATGGAGCCGGTGTGGCTTCAGGCGGGGGACTGCTTCGTCCTGCCGACAGGGCGGCGAGCTGCCATCGCCGGAGATCTGGATGCAAAGTCTCGGCTTGCCAGCCAAACACTCGAGCCAAGCCGCAGCGGCCAGGTGATCACCTACAACGGTGGCGGCGATGTCTTTCTTGTCGGCAGCCGGTTCGAGGTCGAAGGTCGACATGCGGAGGTGATGTTGCAGACCTTGCCACCATTGATCCGGGTCGAAGCCTCAGCCGACCAGGCCAAGCTTCGACTTTACATCGAGCTCATGATGGATGAACTTCGCGAAGGCAGGCCCGGCGCCGGTCAAGTGGCGCAAAATCTCTCCCATATGATGCTCGCGCAAACGCTTCGCCTTTACATCGAGCGCCTCCCGCAAGGGGAGGTCGGATGGCTTGCGGCGCTGGCGGATCCCCGCCTGGCGGCCGGCCTGACGGCAATGCATGCGGCTCCAGCTCATCCCTGGACGGTCCAGGAGCTTGCACGCATTTCAGGGATGTCGCGAACGAGCTTCGCCCAACATTTCCGCATGCGCGTTGGCCTGTCCCCGATCTCTTACCTTACCCAGTTGCGGATGATGTCTGCCGCGGCGCACCTGATTCGGGGCGTGGAAACGATCTCTGACATTTCGGTATCGCTTGGTTACGCCTCCGACCAAGCCTTCAGCACCGCGTTCAAACGAACTACCGGCCGCTCACCTCGTCAGTACGCAAAGGAGAGCCAACTGCGGGAGTTGTGGCCGGTGACGCTGGTTGGCGGAGAGCGCGATGGCGCCGCAGGGGCATCACGCTCTGAGAGGGCCGCGTCCGTCTAAAACCGGGTCAGAGTGTTGCGGGCTCGATGTGCTGGAGGGGCCCCAGAGCCGGCGCCTCAGGGGGGCGTGCGCAGATGCATGCCTGCCCTTTGTCGTCGGAAACAGGTCCGCAATGGTGGCCTTCGTTGCCATCCGCGCCGTGAATCGTCTCGAAGTACGCGAGGCTAGCCCGGGTGGCTGACATTGGAAAGTGCGCGGGTCGGCCGGCCGGTTGAAACCGCCGAGCGGCTGTCGTAGTTTTTAAGCGTACCGAAGCCTGAGCCGCCGCGAGACTAATGTCGGGAACGCCGCGAGACTAATGTCGGGAACACTGAACTTTGCGTTGAGTTGAGTTGATGTAAACAATTTTTTGGTTGGGAAGAATGCCATGAGCTACAGGGTCGCCCATCTGGATTCACGCAAACGCGCTCTCGAAAAGCAAGAGAGCCGCGATCGTGATCAGGCGCGCCTGAACGCTGGCTCGGTGGAGCCATCCGAACTTCGTCGAGAGAACTCGGTGTTTTCCGCGCTTCCTCTTCATCGGTACAAGATGGTCGCTATTGGCGGTAAAGCTCTGGCCCCCTCATAAGGGACCAGCATGCCGATTAATCGACACGAATTCGAACCACACCTTACCGTGGAAGAAGTCCAGACCCTCCTTGGCTTTGTCCAGAAGCACCAACCTATAATCGTTGGTGGTCAGGCGATCAACCTTTGGGCTGAGCTCTTCCATGGTGTCGATGCCGAGCTGGATAGGCTTGGGGCACTGACCAGCAAGGACCTCGACTTCTATCACAACAGAGCAGCCGAAGAAGCGCTTGCGAACAGTCTTGTGGGTGGTGAACTCAAGCTTCCCGACGGTGATAACCACACGCCAAATGCAGCTGTGGTCACGGGCAAACTCGGCGAGCGGGATATCGTGGGCGATTTTCTCGCGCACATCAAAGGCGTCGAGGCTAAATCCCTCCGTGCCAATTCCATCACCTTCGCCGACGCCGCAAATCCCGAGAATGTGTCGATCACGCTCATGCATCCTTTGGACTGCGTGAGGAGCCGCCTGAGCAACATCAACATGCTCGGCCGCACCAACTTGCACTCCGTGCGTCAAGCCGTGGCAAGCTTTGCTGATTCTTGACTGCTATATCGATCGGGCTTTCTTTTTGCTTCAAAAAGAACCCGCCAGTGCCGCACGAAAGATCGTGAACCATTGAGGAAGATACACAGGCGCTTGCAAAGCGGCCACTAGGCTAGCGATTACGATCACCGATCGCGGAGCAATGGCGATCTTCATTCCTAAGCCCTTACGCCAGATGATTTCCATTGCAGCCTCAAAGGTCGACCAACATCGACCTCCCATACCTGCTGCCACCTCGTCTGGCGCGCACCGGTTGGGGGGCGTCATACAGACGGCGGGCGGAGCCGAGTGTCGAGCGCGAAGGTTTCCTGAAGCTTCACCATATAGGCGCCCATGGCCATGCTGGCCAGGAAAACCAGGTTCCAGCTGTGCGACGACACTGCGCTCGGAATGGCGATGATGCGGTAGCGCCGCAGCAGATCGACACCAAATCTTTGTTGGCCGGCTCCAGGGATGCCAGGGCGCAGCCAGTTCGGATTGGGAACATCGGCAGGATGGACGACATGCACCGCGGAGTGATCTGTGACGACGGCCGCCGTGAGAACATGCGGGACGGTATCGAGGGCTCGAAACCCCTTGTGAACCGCAACCTCCAGAATCGCGGTTGAGGGGTCAAGAGAGCAGTAGACTGCACGCACACCTTTGCTGTTCCAGCGGCCACCTACACGATACGCGCCCTCGCCACTGTCCCAGGTCGGGGCAAATCTGGCCTGATCGATCCGCCACGCAAGTAACTCGGAGCCACCAAGCGCAATCGGTAAAGGCATCATGCATAGACGCCGTATTCTAGTCGCTGGAGATAATCCTCAACCAGTTCGACGCCGGCAGGAGTTCCCAAAAGGTCGATGGGGCAGCGTTGATCGAGGCCAATCGCGGGAAGCTCGAGCCACCGCTCGGCTTCTGCCTGGCTTCCCAGGACATCCGTTGCCTTCGCCAGGATCTCGGCGAATTTCCATGCCCGTCCGCTCTGTTCCTGGCTCAGTGGTTTCGATGGTGCATCCTTGCGCCGCTGCCAGGTCCGCAGACTCATGCCAACGGCTTTTTCCAGCGTGTCACCCTTGCCTATGAGGACCAATGTGCCAATCAGGTGATCAACTGCTGAGACGGGCAGACCGTGCAGCAAGAGCTCATGGGCATCAAGCGCGCTTGTCAGGCGGCGCGACAGGGCGTTCGCTCCACCCAGCAAAGCCGCGATCTTTTGCAGATCTCCACTCGTGGCGTCCTGAAAACCTTCCATCGCAACCACCATCACACCTCTCCCGCGTCATCTGTCGTTTCATATGTGACAGTTGACGGATGGATTTCAAGTCCCGCTGTCAGGGAAGGCGCGAGGCCCGGCTGGCGGCAGCAGTATCCGGGAGCCATACCGTCCTTCTGCGCTGGATCCCGAAACCCAGTCTTGCTACAAGTTTGGCAGACTTGTAGCAAGATCTCGACTGGTGTAATCTTGCTACAAGTTCGGCAGACTTGTAGCAAGGTGAAGCCATGAGATCGCTTTCCAGTCTCGATCAAACCGCGTTTTCCGAGCTCGTTGAGCGGGCTCATGATGTCCAGTTTAGCGACCAGTTTCCCACGACAGGTTCCTTCATCAAACTACGCAGGCACAACCGTGAATACTGGTATCACCGTACGCTCGAGAGAGGTGACGGCTCGGCACCTCCAAAGCTTCGGTCGAAATATGTAGGGCCTGTCGACGATGTCGAGGTTACCAGGCGCGTCGAGAACGCAAGCGCACTTAAAGCCGACTACACCGCACGTCGCAAGCTGGCGAGCCAGCTCAGGCGGTCTGGACTTCCGTCTCCGTCTGCTACTGAAGGCGAGGCGATCGAGAAACTGGCTGCCAACGGCCTGTTCCGCCTTCGCGCGATCCTCGTGGGATCGCATGCCTTCCAGGCCTACGGCGGGCTGCTGGGGATCAAGCTCGATCGGGCCACCTACCGGACCGACGACATCGATATCGCCCAGTTCTATAGCATCTCAGTCCTCGTGGACGACTCAATGACCGACATCGGCAACATTCTCGAAGAGGTCGACAGCACGTTCAAGCCGATCTTCAATGCCTTCTCCCCCAATCTGGTGGCGGGATATCGGAACAAGGCTGGTCTAAAGATCGAGATTCTGACCCCGAACAGGGGCGATGCGGACTATGGAAGGGGCCTGTCGAAGTTGCCTGCGCTCGGCGATATCGGCGCACAAGCCCTGCCATTTCTCGACTTCCTGATCTACGAACCGGTCAGATCAGTCGTCCTTCATGGTGCCGGGGTAGGGGTGGTGGTGCCTGCGCCTCAGCGTTTCGCCGTGCACAAGCTCATCCTCTCGACACGACGACAAGGCGGGATGGAGGCGGCGAGCAAGGTGTCAAAGGACCTCGCGCAGTCTGCGTCTCTGATCCGTGGGCTGGCGGAGGCTAAACAAGACTTCGAACTGGGCGCGGCATGGATGGAAGCCTGGAGGCGAGGCCCCAAATGGAGGAAGCATCTCGCGATTGGCTCTCTCCGCCTTCAGGATAGCGACTTCGGCCTTCTCGAAGATGCCGTATGCTACGCCGAGAAGATGACGGGCACCGATCGAAGGCGCCACGGCATGGGGGATGGGAAAGAAGGTCTGGTCAACTTCAGGCGGAGGATGGGAGGCGTCAGACCCCAGACCTGATCGAGTGGGTGGCCGGGCGGAGAAATCCTGACGCGCCCGCATTTTCTTTCTCGGTGACGTTGGCCGTGAAACCGCCGCTGCAGAAGGCTCCGCACGAACGCCTCTGCGGCATCGCGCTGATTGTTACTTAATTCCTGCTCAATCTGGTCGGCCAAATCTCATGCTTCCACTTTGCGTGGCTGCATGAGATTTCGTCGCCGACGCTCGTTCAACATCGGACGGCGCAATCCTACGTCTGGTGGCAGTTGCTACCTGATTGCCCAGATGTCGCGGTTGGGGTCTGCCTCCTCACCGCGGTCCCTATCGAGCGCGACCATGTCCGCCTATCAGCGTCAACGGCTCGGCACCACAAGCCTTCAGCACCGCGTTCGAACGGGCCAGGGGCCGCTTGCCTCGCCAGTATGCAAAGGAGAATCCGCGAGCGACAGGTTTGAGCGATGGTCTGGTCCGACATTCGACCGCAGACGGAGGCGGTGGATCTGGCATCTCGCCTGTAGCGTCTGCCGGAATTCGCGTTGCCCCCTTTACCGGCGTCGCACACTGGACATCATTCACCAGCGCCTCACGCCGCCGCTGCTGGGTCTGATGTGCCGCCAATCCTTGATCCATCGGGCCCGAACAGATGCAGATGCTCCTGCGCGAGGGTGACCGCGACCATCGGACCGGCCTGCAGCACGGCGCGATCGAGCGTAAAGACCTTCAACGGCAGGCCGTTCAGCGTCAGATGCAGGATGATCCCGAAGCCGGTCGGCTCAACCAGATCCAGATGCGCCGGCATCCCCTGGCCGTGCGCATCAAGCACCACGTGCTCCGGCCGGATCCCGAGCGTCACCTGTTGGCCGAGCAGATGTTCGGGCACGTCGCCCATGGCCATGAAGCTTTCGTCCCTGAGCCGGATTCCGTCCTTCTCGGCCCGCCCCTCCAGGAAGTTCATCCCCGGCGATCCAATGAAGCCGGCGACAAACAGGTTGGCGGGACGGTCATAGAGATCGAGCGGGCTGCCGACCTGCTGGACCACACCGCCATGCATGGCAACGATGCGATCCGCAAGGGTCATCGCCTCGATCTGGTCATGGGTGACATAGATCGACGTCGCCTTGAGATCGGCATGCATCTTCTTGATTTCGGCGCGCATCTGCTCGCGCAGCCTGGCGTCGAGGTTCGACAACGGCTCATCGAAGAGAAAGGCCTTCGGCTGGCGGACGATGGCGCGTCCCATGGCCACGCGCTGGCGCTGCCCCCCCGAGAGCGCCTTGGGGCGCCGGGCAAGAAACGGCTCCAGGCCAAGCTTCTGGGAGGCTGCCGTGACCGCTCTTGCGGCGACATCCTTGGCCACCTTGCGCAGCCTCAGGCTGTAGCTCATGTTCTCCGCCACCGTCATATGCGGGTAAAGCGCATAGGACTGGAACACCATCGCGATGTCGCGGTCCTTGGGATGGCGGTCATTGACGCGCGCCCCGTCAATCTGGATTTCCCCCTCGGTGACGCCCTCCAGACCGGCAATCATCCGCAGCAGCGTGGACTTGCCGCACCCCGACGGCCCGACCAGCACAACGAATTCGCCGTCGGCAATGTCGAGGTCGACGCCATGCAGGACGGAGAAGGTGCCATAGGCCTTCTTCAGGTTCTTGATCGAGATAGAGGCCATGAGATCAACCTTTGACTGCACCGGCCGTCAGGCCCTGCACCAGATAGCGTTGAATGAGAAGGAAGAAGAAACCGGCGGGAATGAGTGCGAGGATGCCGGCCGCCATCATCTGCCCGAAATCTACCGAGAACTTCGAGACGAAGGTCAAGAGTCCGACCGGGAAGGTCGCCGCGTCATTGCCGTTGATCAGCATCAGCGCAAACAGGAGCTCGCTCCAGGCGGCGGTGAAGACAAATCCCAGGGTTGCGGCAATGCCCGGCAGTGTCAGCGGCAGGATGATCTGGCGAAAGGCCGTGAAGCGCGTCGCGCCATCGATCATGGCCGCCTCCTCGAGATCCTTGGGGATGCCGTCGAAGAAGGACTGCATCAGGAAGGTCGCAAACGGCACGTTGAAGGCGCTGTAGACGATCACCAGTCCCGTCAGACTGTTGGTCAGCCCCAGCGGTGACAGGATCTTGAAGATCGGCGCCACCAGCATGACCAGCGGGAACATCTGGGTGAGCAGCATCAAGGCGACGATCCAGTATTTGCTGCGGAAGCTGAAGCGCGACAGCGCATAACCCGACAGCGAGGCAAGAAGGGTGACGATGACGGCCGTCGAGCCGGAGACGATCACACTGTTCTTGAAAAAGGTCGGAAAGGCGCTGTGGCGCAGCACATGCGCATAATGCTCGAAGGTCGTGGCCGACGGCCACATCCTGACCCCTTCCGAGTACAGAAGGTCGTTGGGCGTGACCGACACCTTCAGGAGCCAGAACAAGGGGAACAGCGCAAAGACGACATAGGCAAGAACCGCAAGCCGGTGGGCGATTGTCGGGAGGAGGCCTGATTGCATGGTCTAGTCCTTGCTCAGCAGCGACTGGCGCAACAGGATGATCAGCATCGAATAGGCCATCAGCAGGGCGAGCAACACGAGCGCGATCGCCGAGGCATAGCCGAAGTCCAGCCGCCTGAACGCCTGGGTGAAGATATAGCTGGCGACGATCTGGGTGCGGTCTGCCGGACCGCCGCCCGTCATCACCACGATGAGATCGGCAAAGTTGGAAATCCATACCGTGCGCAACAGAACGGTGATGGCAATGGTCGGGGCAAGGAATGGCAGCGTGATCGACGTGAAGCGCTGCAAGCCGGTGGCGCCATCGATCGATGCCGCCTCGTAGAGGTCACGCGGAATGGCCTGCAGGGCCGCCAGCAGCGTGATGGCAAAGAACGGGATCCCCCACCAGACGTTGGCAAGGATCGGCCCCCACATCGCATAATGCGGATCGGAAAGGAGATTGGTCGGCTGATCGATGAGGCCAAGGGCGAAGAACCAGTGTGGCAGCGGGCCAATCACCGGATTGAACAACCATGCCCAGTTCAGACCGGCAAGGAAAGAGGGAACCGCCCAGGGCAGGAAGACCAGCGCCTGAACCACCCCGCGGCCCCAGAACGGCTTGTCGAGGAGAAGGGCGAGGATCAGCCCGAAGGTGAACTGCAAGAACACCGAGGCGCCCGTCCACCACAGCGTGTTTTTCAGGGCCCGGTAGAAGGCGGTGTCCTCGCCCAGAGCCCGGAAGTGATCCAGACCGATGAAGCCACCGGAGAAGGGGTTGAGAAGCTGGATGTCCCGGAATGCATAGGAAATACCCAGCGCCAGGGGGACCAGCATCACGGTCACGATCAGGATCAGGGACGGCGCGCTGTACAGATAGGGTTCGGAGGTGTCGGCCAACCGCTTCAGCCACGGCTTGCGCTTGTGCCCTCCCATTGTGCCAGCCAGACTCATGCGGTCGTCCCCGTTTACGCTGTCGTGTTGCTGCTGGACGTCACCGGCGGCACTGGCCGCCGGTGACGTCTGTCGCCCAGGGGCTTCTATTGCTTGGCAAGATGCTTCTTTTGCGCCTTGGTCAGGTAGTCCGCCCACTGATTGGCGAGCTCCTCGACCGTCAGGTCGCCAAGCAGTGCCTCCTGCGAGGTGCTGATCGCCAGCGAGTCCTTGAAGAAGGCAAACTCCTCCAGGTAGGTCGGCATCACGGTGGGGACCGTGTCGGGATCGGCAAGCTCCTCAAACCATCCCTTGAACTGGTCACCGGCAAAGAAAGGATCCTCTTCCGCCGAGGTGTAGGCCGGCAGGGCACCGATGCGCTTGTTCCATTCCAGATTGCCGTCCCGGCTTTGCAGTGTGGAGATCAGCTTCCAGGACAGATCCTTGTTGTCGCTGTCGGCAAACATCGACCAGCCGGCATAGCCAATGGTCGGGAAGGACTTGCCGTCGGGGCCCTTGGGAAGCGGCGCGACGGCAAAATCCTCCGCCTTCATGCGCTCGGCAATGGCGATCAAAGCATCGGGATCCTGGTCGAGAAAAGCGCATGTTCCGGAGTAGAAGCCGGCGACAACCTCGTTGAAGCCCCAGTTGACACTGTCCTTGGGCGCGTAACCCTTCTGGTAGAGGTCGACCATCCATTGCAGTCCCTGCATCCACCCTTGCGTGTTGAGGGTCGAGGTGCCGTCTTCGGTAAAATAGCTGTTGTTGCCGGCCATCGAGGCGCCGAAGATCATCCAGCCGTTCAGGCCGCCGGCGCCGCCGCGCATGCAGTAGCCGTATTTTCCCGGCAGTTTCGAAACAGCCTCGGACGCGGCCATGAACTCGTCCATGGTCTTCGGCGGCTCTGAAATGCCCGCCTCTTCGAGAAGCGTCCTGTTGTAGAACATCGCCCGCAGGTAAAAGCCGTAGGGCAGCATATAGGCCGTGTTATCGACGGTGCGTCCCAGCTCCAGCGCGCGCGGCGTCAGTTCCTTGGTGTTTTCCCAGGTCTCCAGGTAGGGCTCAAGGCTCTCGAGCATGCCGTTGTTGGCATAAAGCGACAGCCAGGTATCGGGCATTTCCATCACGTCCGGCGTGTCTCCCGCCGAGACCATGGTCGCGAACTTCTGAAACGCCTCGTTCCATGGCAGCGAGATGATCTCCACGGTGGTGCCAGGGTTTTCCGCCTCGAATGTCGACACGATCGACTTCAAGGTTTCGGTCCGCTCCGGGCTGGTGATGACTTCAACGAGTTTCAGTGTCTCGGCAAACGCGGTGCCACCGAGCAGCGATGTAAACAGGGCCGCACTCATCAGCGTCTTGATCATGATCTTTCTCCCAGTTGGTGTTGACTGTCTTCAGGAGGCGGCTTCGATGGCCTCCTGAAGATCGCTCCACAGCGCCTCGGTTCCCTCGAGGCCGACATGGAGACGAACGGATCTCGCGCTGATGCCGAAGGCATGCGCAAAATTGGGCTGCGCCTTTTGCTGCAGGACGACCTCGCCCGGGACGATCAGGCTCTCGTGCCCACCCCAGCTGACGCCCAGCTTGAAAAGCTTCAGCCGATTGGCAAAGGCGCGGATATCGATGCCGTCGGCAAACACGAACGAGAAAAGGCCCGAGGTCCCGTGCAGCCCCGGCGGCAGCTCATTCAACAGGCCCGGATGGCAGACCTGCTCGACTGCCGGGTGCGCCTGCAACCGTCGTGCGATGTCGAGCGCCGAGGCCTCATGCGCTTTCATCCGGATCGGCAAGGTGCGCAGTCCACGGATGAGCAGCCAGGCGTCGAAGGGCGACAGCTTGCCGCCCAGGTAGGGGTAGGTCTCCGCGCGGATGCGATCGATCAACGCCTTCGGTCCGGCAACGACGCCGGCAACAACGTCACTGTGGCCGCCAAGATACTTGGAGGCGGAATGGACGACGAGGTCGACGCCGAGCGTGAGCGGTTGCTGGAAGACAGGACTTGCCCAGCTGTTGTCGATCACCGAGACGACGCCATGGCGCCTGGCAAGCTGGGCCAGGGCACCGACGTCGTGCGCCTCCATGACCCAGCTCGTCGGGCTTTCCATGTAGAACAGCCTGGCGCCCGCCAGCGCCTCATCGACCGCCATCTCGTCGCGGCCATCGACATAGGTCACGTCGATCTGCATCCGCTTGAGGATTGTCCCGAACAGACGAAAGGCGTCGGGATAGACATGGCGCACGGCGACGATGCGGTCTCCGGGGGAGACGACACTCAAGACCGTGGCGGAAATGGCGGCCATGCCGCTGGCAAAGCCCAGGGCGTCCTCGGCGCATTCCAGCTTTGCCAGCATCTCCTCGAAGGCGCGCACCGTCGGATTGAGGCCGCGCGTATAGATCGGCCTGACGATGTCTCCGCGATAGGCCGAGACCATCTGGTCGTAGTCGCTGAAGGTGAACAGCGATGTCTGGGCAATCGGGGGAACGACGGCATCATAGGCATTGCCCTGGTCATGGGCGACGATCAGGGAGGCAAGATCAGCGGGGAGGCCTGCGGCATTCATTTCGACATTTCCTTGATGTCTTCCTCGACGATCTCGAGAATCTTCAGGGTCTCAGCTCTTGCTGCTTCGGCATCCTGCGCGGCAATGGCCTGAAACAGGGTTCGGTGAAACGGGAAGGATCGGCGCGCAAAATCAAAGCGTTCGAACGGATGGCTCCAGAAGCGCTCGAAGGTTTCGCGCATCTGTTCGAGCAGCTGACGGAACAGCGGGTTATGGGTGGCGTCATAGATCGCCAGGTGGAAGGCGAGGTCCTCGGGCCCCGAGGCGCCCTTTTCGAGATGAACGCGCTCCATCTCGGTCAGCTTCGCCTCGATGTCGGCCAGATCGTCTGCGGTGCGGACGCGTGCGGCAACCATGCCCGCTTCACATTCCAGCCCGCGCCGGACCTGAAGCGTCTGCAGCAGACCGTCGCGAAGGTTCGTGCTCTCAAGCGACAACGGCATGTGGATGGTGGCGCGCGACACCGACTTGAGCAGATAGTTGCCGCTGCCCTTGCGGGTCTCGATGACGCCGAGCGCCTGGAAGTGGCGCAGGACCTCGCGGATCGTTGAGCGGCCCACCGCAAGGGCTTCCATCAACTCGCGCTCAGCCGGAAGACGATCCCCCGACTTCAGCTGCGCACTCGTGATGTGGTCGACGAGGGCGTCCGTGACCTGCCTGACTCGACTGGTGGAGGGCAGCGGAGAGATCTTCAAGACGACATCCAAAATTGGTCTGACATCCTACCAATAGAAAGCCTCGACGTCACGATGTCAAGAACCTGAGATGCATGCCGCGGCAGACGGTACGCCTGAAGCCGGCTGCTCGACATGTCATCTGCAGGCCGGTTGGCGCAGTGCAAAGGCTTGCCGCAATCCACTATCCGCACCAGATCTGAGTTCTAGAAAAGGTCCCCTCTCATGCAGTGGAACTGGCTGCACGCCGATCGGCGCAACACCGGAGATGACGACGCCGGCTCCTTGCCATCGGACAAGGCAACGTCTGCAGTCGTCCGGCAAGATTGTCTCTTCGGACGATCGGCCGCGGTGTGTTCGGCCTGGCTTGGAACATCGCCAAAGGCGCTTCTCCCGGTGCCGCCTTCATCGGCGGGTTGCATCGTGCCGACGCAGTGTCTGACCCGGCCATTCACGTGTTCAAGAACGCGTGGAGTTCGGCCGCACGGGATCTGGACAAGCCAACCTTTTCAGCGAACTCGGGCCAGCGACCGATTGCTGTCCGGACCTGCTCTATCACGTCCTTTGCATCGTTATCAGAGATCGAAGCTCCTCTGGAGACGCTTAGGAGGTGAGGCATGCCGGGCGCCTTGCCTTCACCACCTATAGCCGTGCTGTGCTCCCCGCCGGGTCCAGACGAAAAGGTAAGATCGTAGGCGGGCGCCAGGAACCAACGGCCGTCCCCGTCCATAAGGAAAGCATGGTTCTTTGCATGATCGTCCCGGTTCTTTGCGTAGACATTGAACACCATGTTTCGGAACATCTTGAGGACTTCCGTAGCGTCGCGCGTCATCATGTGCGTAAGCTTGTGCAGTTTCTCGTAGTCCAGAGAGGGCTCACGGTGGCTGGCATTCAACAGGCCGCTTGCGGTGTGCATGTGAAGCCTACCGGCAGGCGTCCTGTCAAACCGTTTCGTTGCAAAAAGCCGCCGTCCCTTCCGAGTGTGGAATAGCTGTGTGTCAGCCATCTGCAACCCTGCAGCCACCGCCATGAGTGCATAGGCCTTCTCCTCGGCACCGATCTCAGGCGGATCTTCAGGACTGGGACCTTTGACCATCCATCTTTCAAATCCCGCGTGCAATGGCTGGCCGTAGTCCAGGACACAGACGTTGTCAGCCTGGTTGAAACCGATCATGATCTTTGGACGCGCACCCGCGGATCCACCTTGAGCACCCTGCAAACTATCGATGTCTGCAACATCCGTTTCCGTTTGCACCAACTTCACCTGATCGGCGAACCAGTCGAGATCAGCCTCGTTTGGTTGCTTCTGGTTGTCTGGTAGATCAGGAATATATGTCAGCGCGCCCATTCCCGTTCTGCCAACCGCAGAGAGGCGGTCGATGGGGGTGAGCTGGTTGTAATCGATGCCCGCGCGCTGGAGGCGGCGGTCCAGCAATAGACGCCCCCAACCATCGGGCAAGCTGTCATTGAACAGTCCATGGAGCCCGTCGAAAGGATCGCGGGCTGCCGCAAAAAGTCCTGGAGCGGCCATCATGTGAAATGGGGAAACCAACAGGGGCGCGGCGAGGAACTCTGCGGTGTACTCGAAGTAGGCTCTACGTTCCTTGCCGCTCCAAGCGAGGGTGCCGAGCTTCTTCTCGTTCCCTTCGAGGTCCAAAACAACGCTCATCCGCTGGACGGGTCTAAATTTCATTTCCGGCGCACCCGCTGCCTAACAGGACGATCAACGACGTCATCGATTGTCTTCGGTGGCCGACTTGGGAACAATTGCTCGAACTCGGCCTCGGCCTCGAGGGCAAAGGCGATCTTCACGAGGCTCTCGAGGGAGATTTTCCCACGCGTTTCAAACAGTCTCAGCGATGCGTATGAGACATTGGCTCTTGCCGCCAATTCCCGTTGCGTCAGGCCAAAATCAATCCGACGGCGCTTCATTCGTTCCGCGAGACCAACAACAATCTCCGCCGGAGACAACAAATAGAATGCCACCATGATATCACTTATCGAGCCTTCTTCCAGTAAGGTGCCATCACAATAGCAATAACGCCTATTCAAGTCGATGAATGAAAGGGGCGTCAAAAGGCGCGTGCTGATCTTTGGGACGAAGGCAACGGCAGCAGAACTCCTTTGCACAGGCCCGCGGTCCCTCGGCTTCAATGGCCGGTTCAACTCAGACCGGACGCCAGGCGTGCGTCCAGGCTCTGGCCGCGGCCACTCTTAGAAGCAATGGCATCGGCAGGCGCCAGTTTCCGGCGGCGTGCCTTTGACAGGGTCAAGGGTAAAGGAGCCGCATCGGTCCGCAATCGAAGTTATCTGCGCCCATCCGGTCCTGCCGATGGCTGAAGGATTGGCACAAACTATCCCTTGCGCGTTGCTGCCGAATGGGATTGTCTTTTGCTACGGGCGTCCCGGGCGCCGCCCCCAAGGACGCTCACCGCAATGAACAACAACACGAAGTTCAACATCTGGTATGGGATCCTGGCGGTCTTCGGGGTTGTGATCATCCAGTACCTGTTCGCCTACAGCCAGCAGGTCACCGAGATACCCTACAGCCAGTTCGAGACCGATCTGCGCGAAAACAGGATTGCCGACGTGGCGATCTCCGAAAACTTCATCCAGGGCACCTTCAAGCAACCCCTGGCGAGCGGCGAGACGATGTTCGTCACCACCCGCGTCGATCCGGCGTTGATTGCGCGACTGGAACAGAGCGGTGTCGTCTACACCGGTCGGATCGAGAGCAATTTTCTCGGCAACATCCTGTCGTGGACGCTGCCCATCCTGCTGTTCTTCGGCATCTGGTACCTGATGATGAAGCGGATGGGCGCCGGCGGTGGGGTCGGCGGCTTGATGCAGATCGGCAAGAGCCGCGCCAAGGTCTATGTGGAAACCGACATCAAGGTGACGTTTGATGACATTGCTGGCGTCGATGAGGCCGAGGACGAACTGCGTGAAATCGTCGAGTTCTTGCGCAATCCGCAGGACTACGGCCGCCTCGGCGGTCGAATGCCGAAAGGTGTCTTGCTCGTCGGGCCACCCGGGACAGGCAAGACGCTGATTGCACGCGCTGTGGCGGGTGAGGCGAGGGTGCCGTTCTTTTCGATATCAGGGTCGGAATTCGTCGAGATGTTTGTCGGCGTCGGCGCAGCACGTGTGCGGGATCTGTTCGAGCAGGCACGGGCAAAGGCGCCCGCCATCATCTTCATAGACGAGCTGGATGCCCTGGGGCGGGCCCGTGGCGCCGGCCCGATGATGGGTGGAAACGACGAGAAGGAGCAGACTCTCAACCAGCTCCTGGTCGAGCTCGATGGCTTTGATTCCTCGCTGGGCGTCGTGCTGCTGGCGGCGACGAACCGGCCCGAGATCCTCGACCCCGCATTGCTTCGGGCCGGCCGCTTTGACCGGCAAGTCCTGGTCGACCGGCCTGACAAGGGAGGGCGTATCGACATCCTGAAGCTGCATATGACGAGGGCAAAGCTTGGCTCCGACGTCGATCCGGAACAGGTCGCGGCACTGACGCCGGGTTTTACCGGGGCCGATCTCGCCAACCTGGTCAATGAGGCCGCACTCCTGGCGACGCGCCGGCATGCTGACGCCGTGACGATGGAGGATTTCACCAATGCGATCGAACGGATCGTTGCCGGCCTGGAAAAACGCAACAGGCTGCTCAACCCGAAGGAAAGGAAGATCGTCGCCTATCACGAAATGGGGCATGCGCTCGTTGCGCTGTCGCTGCCAGGCGTCGACCCGGTGCACAAGGTTTCAATCATTCCCCGTGGCGTCGGCGCACTGGGCTATACCATACAAAGGCCGACGGAAGACCGCTTCCTGATGACCAAGGAGGAACTGGAGAACAAAATGGCGGTGCTGCTGGGCGGACGGGCGGCGGAGTTCATCGTCTTCCAGCATTGGTCCACCGGTGCCGCAGACGATCTGGCCAAGGTCACTGACATTGCGCGCGCCATGGTGACCCGATACGGCATGTCGGAGAAGCTGGGTCACATGGCTTTGGAAACCGAGCAGCCGTCCTATCTCAGGCCAGACTTCCTGGTGGGCGGCGCACGCCAGCACGACTACGGCGAGCAAACAGCAGATGCAATAGACGCCGAGATCCACATGATCATCGATCGCGCCTTCGACCGGGCCGTCAGCATCCTGAATGAACGGCGCGAAATTCTGGAACGCTCGGCGTCCAAGCTTCTGGAGGTCGAAACACTGGGAGAGGCTGACCTTCGCGAGCTTGAGGCGAATGGATGCCCGGCGTGAGAAAAGGACGGGACAGGGGGTGCGAGCTCCATGTCCGAACGGACTATCGTCCGTCTGCGCGAATCCCACGCCAGAGCCTGGCACCGCTTCTCGACCAGAAGGATGACGTTCCGTGTGGGTCTTGAGCCAAGACCCGAGGAGATGCTGACAGAGCGTTGGAATGGCTGCGGAATATGGGGAATGGGCCGCACGAATGCTCCCCGAGTACCCCTGAGCAATGGAAGCCCATGCCTGGCCAAGCGCGCGCACCAAGACGCCTTGGGGGTCGCAGTCCGTTGAGAAGTCCGCATCGGTCAGGGCCTGTGGGGTTGGTGGCTGTTGCTACAAACAATTGCGGAAAACTGCCGGCGGTGGTGAGAACCTGCACGGACCCCGGGCACGAGAAGCCGAACTCCAACGAGCGACATGAGAGGACCGGGTCAAGGCGGGCGGTTCCGATCTGATGCGCCGCCGCAGTGCAAGGCGATCAGATTGATGTGGATCACATCGCTGACTCCGTGACCCTGCTATTCTGAACAGGGGTCAGTCTGGGACGATCGCGCAAGCGAAGGAGATGACCGATGAGCATTGGGAGATACAATTTCGTCAACGACCGTGCCCGATGGGCACGAAGGAGTGGCAAAGTACCACACCGGATAGGCTTGGATCATCCGAAGAAGGATTTTCTCTGTGTCCAGGATTTTGGACGGCGCCACGATCTATCCCGATCGGAGGTCAACAGGCTCTTGCAGTTGTTTGGGGCATCGGCGACGGCGGCAGAACTTCTGGCGAATGCCCGCGGACCTTCTCGTGTTCGTTGACCGGTTCGGCAGCAGAAATAAGTGCCCCTGCACGATCGGATCATTGCGGAGCACGATAAGGACCTTGGGAACCTGCCGGTGCCGGAGATTGAAAAGCACCTGAGCTGAACGAAAGGATGGCAGACCGGTTCGCTGTTGTCGACCGAGCGCTTCTCTGTTGATGGCTTGTGACAGGGTCCTGGCATGAACCGCTTTGTCCCGCTCGCACTGAGCGGGAGCGCACCTCGATAAAGCGGCAGATCGAGGCCCGGGTGGAGGCCAGCGGAGAAGCCCGGCTATCCTCTCGAGCCTGCAGATTCACAAACACTATCCTCCAACGCCCAGTGCCTTCAGGATTGCGCCCCTCGCTACCGACAGGGCTCCTGGCGGATGGTCGGGGGAAAGGGGCCGCGGGGCCGGTGAGGAGCCGGGGAAATCGTCGCCCTCCTCCACGATCGTGAAGGAGTCGTCGCCGTTCATGTCGGCAACCAGCCGCTTTGTTGGTTCGACCAGGTCGGCAGCAACCTGCAGATAGCTGTACAGGGATGCCTTGTCTCGCTCCTGACATACCGTCAGGACGTAGGCGGCCACCGTTTCCCAGGAAGATCTCGTTGCATCCACCGCATCGATCTGCTGCATATTCCATCTCCACGCTCGGGCACTGGCGCCGCCGGCATCCTGGAGCGCCTGACTGGTATTGTTGCCAGCTCTCCGGTTGCCATCGTAACATATCCAATATCGCAACAGCATCACTGCGTCGATATCAAGTTGCGTCCGCGACACCGGCGATGATTTACGGCTCGCAATACCTTGTGTCCGCTGCGGCGCGAGGGCACTTCGGTGTCGCCGTCGGCGTCGTAACTTTGAACGGGCCGAGCTTTCTGTCCGCAACCGCACAAGCGGTGGTTGGATGCGCGTCGTTGGCAGGGGAATGATGCCGAGTGCTGATGCGTCCTTGATCTCGAATTGCTAGTCGCCACCGTGATCGGACGATAGCCGCGTCCGTGTGCGTTGGATGTCGAAGTATCGCTTGCGCAGTTCACCGATGTCGATGGCACCATTGATCCATTCCTCAACGGCAGAAAGAAACCGCGGGTCATCGTCGAATGGTGTGCCGCTTGCCTTGAGTCGAGCAGAGACCTTCTCATACACTTTGCGACGTACTTCAATTGTCATCGGGGCCGGCTCCACTGCAACTGGCGTTCCGCTCATACGCTGATTCGGGAACGGGACCCAGCACAAGCTCGTCCTCTCCCGGCTCTCGGCTGTCCAGGGGGCCGCTTGGCGAGTGGTCGAAGTGGGTTTTGTCGTTGCCGGTTACCGGCGCTGGACCGGCTCCATCGACCGGCGCGTGCTCTGCGCGAAAGGGGCATGTCTGTCACTGGCATCGCGAGGTACGACAGACCATCGGCGACCTCAACCGTGCCAGTTTCTCGCAACGGCGATGCGGAACGCCCCGAGCGGGGGAAGTCGGTCCCGCCTCTCCCTTCGGGTCGCTATGCTGAGGCTCCTGCGGCATCCCTTTAACCGCGCGGACCGTGACGAGAATTCCCGCCATCCTGCCCGAAATCGGGCGACGCTATGCTGATGTCTCCGATACTCTTCATTTCTTCCAGAAGGGCTTTCATCCATAATGCGCCGCCTGTCGCTGGCATTCCGGCAGACGCGGTGGCGGCGCGATCAGGCTGCTGGGCCGGGGGTGGTAGAGGTCAGCCGAAGGCGTGATCCGCGACCAGGATCCTGACCAGTTTGACCAGGGCGCTGAGCGGCGTTCCCGCGTCAAGACCCACGACGGCGACAAGCGAGGCGACCGCATAGACCTTCCACAGGCCACCCCAGTGGGTCAGAGCATAAATGGCGCAAAGGGAGTGGGCACTCCAGGCATAGAAACCGAGCATACGACCGGCGTCGCCACCCTCGTCGCTGTAGGCGCCGACAAGGCTGGAGACCAAGAGGACGGCAATGAGCGGCGCCTGGCCGGAGACCAGCCGCGTTGCCATCGAAGTTCCACTTCTACCGCCCATGCTGTTGCCGCGTTCCAGAATCGTGTCGAAGGGTATGCTGACTAGCAAGCTATGGCAGCCATGCGCAGCTTCAAGGATATTTTTGGTCGGATGCGCACCCCATTGTGTCACCCGCCCGCGACCAACCCTCGTATTTCAGGTGATGGCGATCTGATCGCGGCCCCTCATTGGCGGCGTAAAGGGTCAAATCGGCGCGCCGATACACCTCGTCCGGGTCGTGGCCCTGTCGAGCCCCGGCAAGTCCTGCCGAGAAGGTATAGCGGAAGCTCACCTCCTGCGGCAGCGGTCGCGATCGACGCACCGCCGCCAGCATCTGGTCAATTATCGCTTCAGCTTCCGCCAGGCTGGTGCGTGGCAAGATGAGAATGAACTCTTCACCGCCAACGCGGCCGAGGATATCCGTCTTACGCACCAGGCGCTGAAGGGTCTCGGCAAAGTCCCTGAGAACCGCGTCGCCAGTGGCGTGCCCGAAACGATCGTTGATGTACTTGAAGTTGTCGATATCGAGGACGGCGACGTAGCCCACGTCGGACCAGGCCTCGCCGGCAGTGGCCGTCAAAGCGCGAAGCCGCGCCATCACGAAGCGCCTGCTGGAAATCCCGGTCAGCTCGTCTGTCTGGGCCGCCTTGATGGCATTGTCCCGGTCCTGACGAAGGGCACGCTCGTCGACCCGCACGCTGGTGATGTCGCTGGCGACGCAAAGCATCCAGCCGTTCTCTTGCGTCGTTTCCGTCATCCACAGCCACCGACCGTCGTGCAGATCCGTCTCGAAGGCGCGAAAGCCGGTCTTGCCCCGCCGGCCCAATGTGGAGCGCAGCCAGGTTTCGAAATCGCCACTGCTGATGATCGTCCCGCGGCCGGCCACATAGTTCCGGCGCATCATATCCGACCAGAGCGGCATCTCCTGGGGAGCGACAGACCAGGCCGCACGAAACGCCCGATTGGCAAAGCGAAGCCGATCCGTTTCGTCGAAGACACCAACGAGGATATCGGTCTCTTCCATCAGCTGCACCATGGACAGCATCGTCTGCATATCGACCAAGGCCATCATGTCCTCGCGGTTTTCGCCGAAGATTTGCATGGCACGCACCAACAAAAGGTTGCGCGAATTGTTAAAATGCGCCGCTCCGGCACGCCGTCCCGGCGACGCCATCTGCACGCGGCAAGTTCCAGGTGCTGCTGCCCCGACGCAACGTGGGCAGGCGGCCGAGACCAGAACAAAAGACCCATTAAGACGTTGTCTCGTACTCGCTTTACGGCGTCGACGCGCTATGTCATTCCTGCAGTTTGAGGATCAGATGACGAAACACCTAGATGATAAAGCTCTGACCGGCGTGGTTGGATTGGACGATATCCTGGCTGGAGGACTGTCTCGCGGGCACGTCTTTCTGCTCGAAGGCTCTCCGGGGGCTGGAAAAACAACGATTGCCTTGCAGTTTCTGACGCAAGGGGCAGAGCAGGGCGAGCGCTGTCTCTACATCAGCCTATCTGAGAGCGAGCAAGAGCTGCGAGACAGTGCGCGCTCCCATGGAATCGAGATCAACGAGGCCATCGAGATCTTCGAGCTGGTGCCACCCGAGAGCCTGCTGGATGCCGACCAGCAGCAGAGCCTTCTCTATTCATCCGACCTGGAACTGGGCGAGACGACCAAGCTGATCTTCGAGAGCTTCGAGCGCGTCAAGCCGCATCGGGTGGTTATCGATAGCCTGTCGGAAATTCGTCTGCTGGCCCAGAGCTCATTGCGCTATCGACGGCAGATCCTGGCATTGAAGCATTATTTCTCGCGCTCGGAAGCGACCGTTCTGCTTCTCGATGACATGACGTCAGACACTTTGGACAAGACGGTCCATAGCGTTGTCCATGGCGTCATCCACCTGGAGCATCTCGCCCCCGACTACGGCGCGGAGCGACGAAGACTGCGGGTCGTGAAATATCGCGGACAGGCATTTCGCGGTGGTTACCATGACTTCGTGATCCGCACAGGTGGCGTGACCGTGTTTCCGCGACTGCGGGCAATCGAGCACAAGACCGCGTTCGAGCGGACGACGATCGGCAGTGGTATCGTGGAGCTGGATGCTCTGCTTGGCGGCGGCGTCGAGCGCGGGTCGGGAACGCTGCTGATCGGGCCGGCCGGCACCGGCAAGAGCCTCTTTGCGCTTCAATTCGTGGCGGCGTCCATCGCGCGCGGCGGCAAGGCAGCCATCTTCGTGTTTGACGAAGAGCTCGGGCTGCTTTTTGCAAGGACCAAGGCGATTGGCCTCGACCTGGAGGCGATGCGGGACCGGGGAATGCTGCATATCGAGCAGCTGGATGCGGCCGAGCTGTCGCCAGGCGAATTTGCCCAGCGGGTGAGACAACGGGTTGCCGATTTCGATGCCAGCGTCGTGGTGATCGACAGCATCAACGGCTATCAGGCCTCCATGCCGGAAGAAAACGCCTTGATCCTGCACGTGCACGAGTTGCTGCAGTTTCTCAACCGGCAGGGCACCAACACGTTTCTGACGGTTGCACAGCATGGGCTCGTCGGCGACATGCGGTCGCCCGTCGATATCACCTATATCGCCGATACGGTGATCCTGCTGCGCTACTTCGAGGCCTACGGCAAGGTGCGACGGGCCATCTCCGTCATCAAAAAGCGCACCGGAGCCCATGAAGAGACGATCCGCGAGTATCGCATCGACCAGAGCGGACTGATCCTGGGAGAGCCGATCTCGGGCTTCCAGGGAGTGCTGCGCGGGGTGCCAACGCTGGTGAGCGATACGCAATCGCTGATGAGCGTGCCAGAGGGAGAAGACGGCCATTCCTGACCGTAGCGCCATCGGGCTGATCTATGCACCGCTCGGACGCGACGCGCAGATCGCTTCATCCCTGCTGCGGGAAGCCGGCATGCGCTCGCTCACGGCGGACAGCCTCTCCGACTTCGTCGCCAGCCTCGATGACAGCATCGGTTTTGCGGTGGTGACAGAGGACGCCCTGCGGTTTGCCGATCTGAAGCCCCTGTCGGCGTGGATCGAAGCGCAGCCCAGCTGGTCGGATCTGCCCTTCCTCGTCCTGACAAACCGAGGCGGAGGACCAGAGCGCAATCCAGCCGCAGCCAGGCTTTTGGAGGTGCTGGGCAATGTCAGCTTTCTGGAACGTCCCTTCCATGCCACCACATTCGTCAGTATCGCCCGTTCCGCTCTGCGTGGGCGGCGGCGCCAGTATGAAGCCCGCCTGCGCATCCAGGAACTCAATGACGGGGAGCGGCGACTGCAGACGGCCATGGAGGCGGGGCGGCTTGGGGCCTGGGAACGGGATCTCGCCACTGGCACTTTGACCCTGTCACCGACCTGCAAGGCGATTTTTGGCCGGTCACCAGAAGATGCTTTCTCCTATGCCGAGCTTATCGGCTGCATCCATCCAGACGACCTTGAGCGCGTTCAGGCGGCGACTGCTGCCACGCTTGAGACAGGGGTGGATTATGCCATTGAATACCGCACGATCTGGAAGGACGGTTCAGTGCATTGGGTCGAAGCGCGTGCGCAGGTGTCACGCGACCGGACGGGCAAGCCGCTGAAGATGGTCGGGGTGTCTGCCGATATCACCGCCAGGCTCGAGGCCGAAGAACACCAGCGACTGCTCAACGAAATCCTTGAGGCACGCGTCGCCGAACGCACCCGCGAACTGGAAGAAGCCCATCGGACCGTGATGGCGGAGGTGGCCCAGCGGGAACGGGCGGAAGAACAGCTGCGCCAGTCGCAGAAGATGGAAGCGATCGGCCAGCTGACCGGCGGTGTCGCCCACGATTTTAACAATCTGCTGATGGCCGTTCTCGCCAATCTCGAACTGTTGCGCAAGCACGTCAGCGATGACGTCAAGGCGCGCCGCCTGATCGATGGCGCGCTGCAGGGCGCCAGGCGGGGCGCCTCCTTGACCCAAAGGCTTCTGGCATTTGCCCGCCGTCAGGAGCTGCAGGTGGGGCCGGTTGACCTGGGTCGGCTGGTGATCGGAATGGAGGAGCTTCTCCAGCGGTCAGTAGGGTCCTCGGTGGTGATCGACACGGCGGTGCCCGATCACCTGCCGCTGGTGTCGGCGGATGCCAATCAGGTCGAGCTGGCGCTTCTCAATCTTGCTGTCAACGCGCGCGACGCCATGCCCGATGGCGGCCGGATCCGCATTCGGCTGCATGAGGTGGAGCTTCGGGATGCTGCCGGCCACCTCGCTTGCGGCCGCTACCTGGTTCTTTCTGTTGCCGACGAGGGTCATGGGATGGACGAGGCGACGCTGCAAAAAGCGGTCGAGCCCTTTTTCTCGACAAAGGAGCTTGGAAAGGGGACCGGCCTTGGCCTGTCGATGATCCATGGCTTGGCGCTGCAGCTGAAAGGGGATTTGAGGTTGAAGAGCACGCCGGGCAAAGGGACCACCGCAGAGCTGCTGATTCCGGTTTCCACGGCGATCGCGGCCGAAGCGGGCATCGAGACCGCCGTGGCTGGAGAAGGTGGCTTGCGGTCCGGTCCCAAACGCATCCTGCTGGTCGATGATGACGTCCTGATCGCCATGAGCTCAGTCGATATGCTGCTTGATCTGGGACACGATGTGGTTGAGGCGCATTCAGGACAGCAGGCCCTGAGCTGCTTGGCCGATGCCCCCCCCTTCGACCTCCTGATTACGGATTACTCGATGCCCGGAATGACCGGCGGAGAACTCGCCGCCATTGCCCGCGCGCGCCATCCCAAACTCCCGATCCTGATCGCATCCGGCTACGCCGAACTGCCGGCTGGCACGACACTGGACGTGGCGCGCCTGCCCAAGCCCTATACGCAGGATCAGCTGGCGCTGGAGATCGACAGGCTCACCGCTTCAGGGGCTGGTGGCTGAGGTCACCGAACGCGAAAACACGCCGTGGCGGTGGTCGCCGGGTCGAGCGGCCGTGTGGTTCGAGTGCCGGGTCTCAAGTGGTCACGAGCCTGTCCCGGGCAAGATCACCGGACTGTCTTCAGCAGCATTTGCGAGCGGCGGCGTGTGACAGGAAAAGTCGCCGAGTATAAATGGGAACACCACATGAGGCCTCCCTGGCGCGGTGGCGGTCAAGCATGGCGGGGCGCTGGCGGTGGAAAGAACCTGGTCGGCAAGCGTCGCCGGTGACATGCCCAGCGCCTGGCCGTGGCTGCCCTCGGGAGCAAGCATCAACTGGCGAAAGAGACCGGCGGCCCGTCCCGCGTGGCGCACGGCCGGAGCACTCTTGCCCTCGCGAATCTTGACCCCGGCTGCGGCAATCAAGATCAGGCCCTTCAGCAGGTTGCGCAAAGGGCTGCCCTTGTCGGCACTTTGCCAAAGCCCCTCCCAGGCCTCATGCGCTTCCCAGTAATAGCCATGATTGAAGAGATCGTGCCCCCATAGCAGCTCCTCCGCTTCAAGGGAGGCGACGGCCGCGCCGGCAGGTATTCCATAACTGTGCCCGGCCGGATCGCGCACCGGATGAGGCTGGCGGCCCGGCAGGTAGGCATAGGCGGGAAAGTTCCGGTTCCGGGTAAGGCGTGGACGCTCGGTTTGCAAGGATTTTTCGCTGCCTTTGCTTCTACGGGTTTGCCGGACTGCGCCTGCTCGGGCCACGGCCCTCAAGATGGGAGCCCGGGACGACGCTGGTGAACTATAGCGGCCATGGCTGTGGATCGCCAGCCTGGCGCCCGACTGGAGACGGGAGCTGAAACGACCACAGCCCCGATGGCCGCAATGGCCCGTTGTCACGTCGGTGCATTGCCGCAGGTGTCAGACATCCATGATGCGGCGGTGATACCCAGCAGCGTCGGAGCCGCCGCCATTTCCTGTTGCTGCCCGGTTCGACCGTGCGTCACCGATCTCGAGGCTATATCTGACCGCAAAACGCCGCATTGGGCGGCTCGATCTTCCTGGCGCAATGGCAGGGCGGCTTTCTTCCCCCGCCCGCATCGCGGCCGTTCCTCGCGCGCAACAAAGCCTGTCCCAAGCCGTCCTCCACTGCGTTGCGGCCCTTCGGGTGCGCGTCGATCGTTTGCGGTCCTGAGACAGCCATCGAGCCGCGATGAGCGCAGCTCGAGGAGGCAGAAAGGAACAGGAAAATGGCAACGATCGGCTCCTTCACAGCAACCGACAATGGCTTCACCGGCACCATCAAGACACTCAATCTCTACGTCAAGGCAAAGATCGTCCGCTCGCAGCGGACGTCCAAAGGTGCTCCCGACTTCCGGGTGCTTACCGGCGACGTCGAAATCGGCGTCGGCTGGCAAAGACAGGCCCTTGATCGCGAGCACGCCTATATTTCGGTCAAGCTCGACGATCCAAGTTTTCAGGCACCCATCTACGCGACGCTTGCGCCGACGCAGGGCGATGATGAGCTGCAGCTCATCTGGTCGCGCACCTTGCGCCGCCAAGGCCGGTGAACAGACTGCCCCGCTCCCGGGAGCGGGGCAGTCGATTTCCCTTGTCCAGCCTCTCCTGCAACGCCCGGGCCGGCGCAAAGGTGCGCGTTCCGGACGCGGCGACCCTGGCGGTCGCTCCCGTTGACGGTTTGCGCGCGTACGCTGCCGCATAACCTTGATCTAGACCTTGCCGAAACCGGAAATCGAGGTTTCCGTGCCGGAGACGGCGGCCCTGCGGACAGGGGCGCTGCGGGCTTCGGCAAGGACGTGGCCCCGTTTGCTTCGGCAGGCTGTTCTCGGCTGCTATCCTGGTGCCACGAATGAACGCCTTCTGTCGCCGCCCTGCACAGCTTTCGACCGGCCGGTCACGGATGCGGCTGGTTCCTCTTTGCCCGCGCCAGCAGGCCTGTCGTCACTCCCTTGGCTATGGTCGCCTCGCCTTGGCTGGAGTGGTTGCACCGACCGCGCCGGTCTTCGCGGAGGCACTTGTGCCGGATGGCTCGTGCTGACGGAATCGGCGCCGTCGTCCTTGAAACCATCGGGAGAAAGGGTTGGAAGGGCTTGTCGCTGCAGCACCCGTTGAATATGACAGCGAGATGACAGACCGACTGATCACATGCGCTGCCTGGAGCGTGCTCGCCGCCATCGTTGCCGTGACGATGTCTCCGATCGGCCTGCGCCCTGACGACATCTTCTCGGTCGACCTTGACCGCGCTTTGGCATTCATGGTCGTGGTGATGTTGTTCGTCCTCAGCTATCCGCGCCATTTTCTGGTCTGCGCGGTTTTGCTGGTTGCGGGCGCCGGTTTCATCGAGCTTCTGCAATTCCTGTCGCCGACCCGGCACCCCCACATGGAAGATGCCTTGGTCAAGGCGGCTGGCGCGGCAACGGGTGCAATCGTCGGCTGGATCATCAACCGTCTTCGCCATCGGCCGAAGCTCGCCTGATACCATCGTAGGGCAGCGGCGGCATATCGCCGTCTGCGGGGCGCCAGATCCAGGCTCGCGTATCGCGGTGGGACAGGATGCTTTGCGCAAGCGCCGACTCAAAGTCCGTGTCGGCATCGGCAGGCACAAGATAAAGCGCCCAGGGCAGGGGCCTGGCATCGGGCAGGGTCACCGTCGCCATCGGTTGTGTCCCTGGACCGTCGAGGCTGAGCACCTTGATCATCTTGCCGCGGTTGCGCGCCAGCCTGGCGACAAGCTGAAGCTCATGGAGGTCTGCCACTGGCAGCCAATGCTCCGTGACGGTCATCACGGCGATTTCGGTGGCCCGGAGCGCGCCTGCAGCGGCTGCTTCGACCGTCGCGATCGCGATGAGATGCAGGCCTCTCTCGCTGCGCCAAAGGGTGAGCGGTGCACAGAAGCGGCGATGCAGACGACGCAGCTGATCGTTGTCAAGAAGCAGGCGGACGTCAGGCATGTGCCTGACAACGATCTCTTGACCCTCCGCAACACCGCGGAACGCCTTTACCTCGCCATCAGCAGCATCCTTTGCTTCCACCCATCGCGCAAGAGCCGCGCGATCCTTCGGGACCGGCGTGCTTTTATGGCTCTTTTGTCTGCGACTTTGAACGGTTCGGGAACCAGCACTCGCTCCGACAGCATCTCGCCCTCGATGGAGACGCGCCGCGTCGCCTCCACCAGATAGCGATGAACATGCCACCAGCGGCGCTTGCCGATCCAATAGCCCGTCCATTCCACCAGACCGCTGGCATGCCAAAGGAGGTGCAACAGCGCCAGCAAGGAAAGCCGCAGCCTGGGCTCCCTCCTGCAGTCCCCCCTGCTTGCGATGGCACCCGCCGACGGAGGGATGGAGCCTCTGGAAAGCCGCACGTTCACATCGATGGCCGTGGGTCGGCCGGATGTCTTTGAACCGACCGGCAACCGCGGACCTGTGCCAGGCCTGGAGAGGGTGTCCGCCGGCTCGAACGAGGGACAGCTGGGATGATGATCCTTGCCCGTCAGGGGCATACGTTTGACGATCAGGCCTTTGCCGATGCGGGCCACATACATGGGTACTCCCATGGGGCGGCAAAGACACAAAGGGCGCCGCCGCAGGGCATAGGCATCAGCCAACCGGCCGACGAAACGGCCGTCATCCTCCGCAACAATGTCTGCTTCAATCTGCAAGCGCCGCATCACGGAGCTCTCCATTCGGACCCACCGGTCGACGTACAGGCGGCCAGGCGGCCAGGAGCGCCGCGTTCAAGCCGCGCCAGCCGCTGCCGTGCCTCAGTAGCCGTTCTCGGCGAGGTAGTAGTCCAGGGCAGCCTTCACCACCGAGGTCATCTTCACGTCGTTTTCGACGGCAGCCCGCCGAAGGCGCGCCTTCAGGTCGTAGTCGAGCGCGATATTGACGAAGAACTTGATGCTGCGCTGATTGGCGCGCTTCAGTCTCTTGAGACTATTGCCAACCTCTTGCTGCGCGGCAGCGCGGCCTTCGGCGCGCTGCCGCTGCTCCTGCTCCGTCCGTCGCGCCAGCACCGGATTTGGCTGGCCTATCGCCTCTCCAGGCGGCGCCTTGGCAGGGCTGAGCGGGGCCTCCTGTGTGGCCTTGCGAGTGGCAATAGCAAAATCCTGCAGGTCAAGCTGGCGCTGGTCCATCGCTACCACTCCCGCACACGTCGATCTGCAGCGCGCTCGATCTCCAGGGTCAGGGCCTGAACCTCAAGGCGTGCCTTTCGCACGGGCTCCGTGAGATCCTGCATCTGCAAGGTGCCGAGGCCGTTTTGGATCTCACGGTAGATGTTGCGCTCGAAAAGCTCCGTATCGAGCAGGCGGGTATGATAGTCGGCCGCCACAAGCCCGGCAACAAAGGGCCTGATGTAACGGTAGGCCTCCAGATTGCGGCCGGGCACGGTGATGCGTGTACGAACACTGAGATGCCTGATCTGAAGATCGTAGCGGTCATTGATCTCGCTGACCAGAGCCGCCGCCTGCCCTGCCGCCTCAAGTTCCTTGATTGCCGGTTGCACGGGGGACAGCACCAGTTCCGCTGAGCGGATGATGGTCGTCTGCAGCACGCTATCGACCCCCGGCGCATCGATGATGATGCGGTCAAAGCTGTGTCCAGAGATGGTGATCGCCTCCTCGATGGCGCTCTGCGTTGCGGCGAACGCGAGCTCGATCCGCTCGGGCCTGTTGTCTTTATCACCGCACAACCGCCACCACCCGGAGAGGTTTCGTCGCGCGTCAGCGTCGATCAGCAGAACCCGCTCGCCCAGCAAGGCATATTCGCCGGCCAGCAAGGTCACCAGGGTGGTCTTTCCCGCGCCGCCCTTGTTGCTCACGGCTGCATAGGTACGTGTCATAGCCGCTCTCCAACGCAATGATCACGGCGCTATCCTGCCTCGGACACGGGAGAAAATGCAAGCCAAAAATGAACATTGTATATTCACATTGCTTGGATGTAGGCTTGCGAGCAACAGTGTCGTCAGAGCGGTCGAACGATCATTCACAACCCACCTTTGGTGCAATCTTTTGGACACATCATTACTGGCATGGATAACGACAAACAGCTCTCTGAGCTGGCTGCGGGTGCATCGTAGGGTGTCGGGTCCCGAAGTCGGGAAACCCGCAAGCCGATCCCTCGCGATCGCCCAGATGCACTGACAGTCGTGATGGCCGGTTGAACTTTTGTTACCGAAATGGTAATGTTGATGATGTGGCAGGATACGCAAAATTGTGATGCAGCTTTGCTGTGCTCAACCGACCAGCCGTTGAACCGCCTGCGGCATTGAAAGGCGAGGGCAATGTCAGATCCCGTGCAGAAGCTGATGATGAGCCGTCGGCCTCGGATGCCGAAGAGCAAGGTCGTCCATGTGCGGCTGGATCCTGCCGAGCTGGCCCGTGTCGAGACAGCTGCCCGCGATGCGGGCATGACCCTGTCCGCGTTCATGCGTTCGCTGACGTTAGAGGGGGCGGGCGTCTGTCCCTTCTTTGCTGAAGTGGACCATCTGCTTTTGCGCGAACTTCTGACCGATCTCAAGTCTGTTCGTGCCGGCCTTCAGTTGCTTCTGCGGTCTGAACCAAGGGGTGATGCTGCGCGCCCGGCCCATGAGCAGGCCGTGATGGAGGACGCGCAGCGCGTTGTTGCCGCGCTTTGCGTCGAGATCAGCTTCTTCGAACACCGTGCTGTTCAACGCCGTCGCGAGGTCCTCTGATGGAGGTGTTCTACGGGGTATTCACGGCCGACTGGGAGCAACGAAGGGCTGCGCTGTTGCATGAGCTGTCGCTCCGGCAACACCGGACAGCGGATGAGGAAGAGCGCCGCCGCCGGTCTGCCGCCACAACTGCACACGCGATTGCGGGAAGGCGCCAGCCGTTGCGCCGGCACGCGGGGGAGGGGCGCGCAGGACGCGTGCTGCCGCCCAGGGCTTCGGTGTCGGAGCGACCGATGGCGATGCGCTTCTCTAGCCCTGCCTCGGGCAGGCAGGCGGCGGTGGTGAAGGTGGCGTCGTTTGGCGGTGGCGGGCGTTTGAGAGCAATGCTCGAGTATGTTTCTCGTCATGGCGCCATCGTTGTCGAGAACGAGCGGGGCCAGGCCTTGCGTGGTCCCTCTCAGCTTGCTGCAATCGCCGGTGAGTGGGGTCCCGTCTTGAGACACAGGTCGGCCACCCGCGACATCGGCACCTTTGAATTCAACATCCAGAACCCGCCGCGCCGGGATAAGGAGGAGTGGGTGCGAAGCCTCGTGAAGCAGGCGCTGGGCCAACGGTCATATGGCTTTGGGCTCACAGAAGGAGCGACTGGCGAGGTAACAGTACAAGGCGTGATGGTGCTTCGGAGCCGATCCGGTGAACGGCTCGCTGGTGACCAGAAAGCGACCGACAGCATTCAACGGCGGATGGTTCAGGACTGGCCAGCTGAAGAGATCACATTCCGCTTTACAGGCTACGGCAATGGAACCGGTTTTGGCAGCCGCCACCTTCGCAACTTGGTGCGACTGTGCGATGGCAAGGTTTGGAATGAAGACGGGCGCCTGATCGCGGGCGTCACGTCAGCCGGGCAGTTGGTGCAGCGGGAGTGGCGCGGACAACTGCACAGCCGCAAGTCGCGCGATGTCATGCATCTTGTCCTGTCGGCGCGCGCCGGCACGGATTCAAGTGCCTTCCTGAAAGCCGGCCGTGCATTTCTCGCGGCGCAGTTTGCGGGACACCGATATGCCTTTTCGCTTCACGATCCAAGCAGCGACCCCAAGGAGGAGGCCTATGGCGGCCGGCGGCCGCATGTTCATCTGCATGCGATCGTTTCGTTGCGATCGGACAGCGGAGACAGGCTTGCAACGACGACGTCGATTTTCAGGCAATGGCGTATAGCGATGGCAAACGAGGCGCGCAGCTACGGCATCGATATGGAAATGACGCAGAGGGATCGCGCCAATGCACCGGTCTATTCCAGAACAAGTCTTCGCCCCATGAACCCTATCCGTGGGACGCATCCCCCTGGAACCAGTGCAGTCGCGGAGCCAGGGTACCAGGACAAACCTCTCAACGTAGTCGATTCGCTGTCTGCATACGCAAGCAAAGCCACTCGTTTCGTGACACTGCAAACCGGGCAGCACCTTGAGCCGCTGTCCGGAAGGGACAGCAGAAGATGGGCTGCGGACCAGATTGCGCATCCGGTGACGCGAGGGTCGATCAACCGGCGTTCCCGGCCACAACAGTCTTGCATGGACATTTCGCGCACCCGGGAGGACACGATCGGCGCCCCCATCAACAAGGGCGGGGCACCGCCCCTCCTTGCGCAGCGGGCCATTCGGCCGCAACACCAAACCTATTTTCAATCGGCTGCCGACGCGGCACGCGAACATCTTGAACTGCGACGTCAACTCATCAGCCTTCTGGCGCATCGGCGACGAATGGCCAATGGACGCGATGCCCGAGGGCAAGGTGAGGAGACTGTTGATTCAAGCCCGTTTCGGCCTCCGCAGGAATCGAATGTTCAATCAGCACCCGGCGTGAAGCAGGCGGAACAAGCGCATGTGAATCAGGACACAGGAGCGCGACCCCATCAAGACCGCAGCTTATCTTCGGAGCAATTCGGTCATCGTGACAGCGAGTTGGCGAAGACACTTCAGGGACGCGGGCTGGCGCGCTCTTTGCAGAGTTTAAGGCGCAAGACCTCTCATGATGATCGGGAGAGGTAGCGGGCGAGGGCGCTCCTGTTCCTGATTGTGTATCGTTACATCCTGGAGCAGTGCAGCCAACCCGCAGGTGTTTGTACAGAGTAGCAAGTGTCGCCAATTGGAACTGTGGTGAAGACACGGGTTTGTTATTGGGAGCGACAAAGACAAAGACGTAAGCACAGCACTTTCCGCCGATCTGGAACTTGTGCTAGACAGGCTCCTTCCAAGTACGGGCGAGCCTGCATGTTGACTTGCATCCAGCCCTCGGTCGAAAAGGATTTACCCACACATGGAGAAGATTTGATGGCTGACGAAACCAATGCTGGCGCCACCGGTGATATCGCACAACCCGCTGTTGCTACTGAAGTGCCCGCAAAGAAGCAAAGAGCACCACGGCGACAGAAAGCCGCTGTAGAAGCATCCAAGGCGGCGCCGGTGAAACGCAGAAAACGTCGCAATCAGGACGACAGCTCGCCGGCCCAGACAGCAGAAAGCGGTGCAACGGCAGCGGTCTCCGCAAAGGCAGCGCCCGGCCGCGGCAGAGGCAAGACGCCGAAGCAGGTTGAACCGACAGCGACAGCGCCGGATCGGGCCTTGGATGACATGGCTGACCTCATCCAGCTGGAAGAAGAAAACAAGCGACTGCGCAAGACACTTGCCGACAAGCTGCGTCAGGAGAACGCAGATCTGCGCAAACGCCTTAATCTCGATTAAGTGCTAGAAAAGCGGCGTAAGCCGGTTTAGAAGCGGCGTTGATTGCTACTTTCTTACACGTTAACGCTCGCCTGGCTGAATGCAGCCGGCGAGCGCAATCTGCGGTAAGATTGGGCCAGCCGCCAAGGACGATGTACATGAAAAAGTCACCATGGAAATTCCTCGTCGGGTTGGCTACTCGGCGAAGAGAGAGCGACTCTGAGGACGCGGCGTCCGCCTCCAAATCCGACACGGACGTATCTTCAGCCCTCAAGACAGACTTGGCTGCGGCACGCCACGGCTCAACGGCACCCTCGGCAGTCCACCAGGATGATCTCCCGGAGCCCACCTTGACGGCAGCGAATTCGCCGGATCCTGTCGTAGAGGATGCTGCTGGTGCGGCACTTGCGCCACCGACAGATGAGGTAAAGCAGGCCTCTGCGTTCGCTGGTCAAAACGAACCTTCGCAATCGGCCGGGGTTGACGTAAAAGATGCGGCTGTCGAGGCAGGTGCGGCGTCTCCCCAGGTGCGAAGAACAAGAGGGCCAGGTCGCCCCAAGAACGTCGGTGGCGGCAAAAGCGCAGCTGCAGTCGATCCCGGTCCCGCTGCCGTAGAGCGTCCAACCGCGGCAGAGCCGACGGTGCTTGCCGACAGCCCGTTCCTCGAGCAGATGGCGAGCCTTGACGAGGAAGTTCAGCAGCTGCGGTTGGATCTGGCGGACAAGCTGCGCATGCAGAACGAACAGCTTAAGAAAATGCTGGAACGGTTCAACCGTCCAAGCTGACAGAACAAGCGACATGAGCGGAAACCTATGAAGACGCCACAACGAAACTTTGTCGTCGAGTTCAAATCCGGACGCCGACGGTCAAGTCCGCAGCCAACCTCCATCTGGGGTAACACAGATCTGAAAGCCCTGGTTCGCAAGGCAGAAAGGGACGCACCTCATCTGTTCGATCCTTCCCAGGGCCGGGGCGCTGACAATGATCCAGCGGAACGGCAGCACACGACTGATTTGACCTCGCGAATTCTCGAAAGCACCGACCGCGCCGATGCGCCGCCGGTGGAAAAAACCCAGGCTGAGAGATTGCCGCCCGGACCGGCAGATATCGCGATCGTACCGCCTGTCGATCCTGCGTTTCATCCAAAGGCTACCAGCAGGCGTCGCGTTCGTTCTAAGCGCGACGATCGTGCGCCGAAAACCTCCGATGCTGGTGCGGCGAAAACCGCGCTACCAGAGGTCCCTGGGCCGGATTTGGCCAAGGGATCTATCGATGATCTGGCCGGTCTCGAAGAAGAGAACCGGCGCCTGAGGTCACTGCTGTCCCAGCGGTTGCTGCAGCAAAACCGCCAGCTTCGGCAAATGCTCGTGCGGTTTGACGTGACCTAGCGGTTCGCGAAGGAATTCTTTCGCGCGGCACTCTGCACCGGCTCACCGTCCGCTGGCCAAACAGGCGAGGGACGGTCGCGCACTCGGGGGCCATGAATGGCCCTGGGGGGGCGGCATTCCACCGGAGGCGCGCCGGCCTTACTCATGGCTCGCCCGAAACGGAGTGCCAAGGCCCTTGTGGGCAAAGCCGCCTTGCGCAACAATGGAACGCGATTGTTTCGCTGGTGAAACAGGTTGACCACAACGGCGCCGGCCAGGTCAGCATCGGGATCACCCAAAGGGGCCTTGTATCACCATTCCTTCAGTTGACGGGTCGGGGTCACCGCACTTTTCGCGGCCCGATTGCTCCAGCGGGCGCGGTGTGTGTCGGTGCCACGGGCGCCTGGCCGGACGCCGCGGCGGCATCTTGGCCGCGGCTATGGGAAATAGGAACAGGCCCGCTGAACTGAGATGTCAGCCCGGCCGGTTCTTGTTCATACCCCAAGCCGCTTGACGATTGGCTCAACACAGTTGATCAGACCCTTTCTTGACACGAGATTGATTTGCCGATGCCCTATTTCCTGGTGAGCCACACGTCGCTGATCGAGGCGGACAACGAAAGAGCCGCAGCCGAAGAAACGTTGCTTGCCCTCCAGCATGCAAGGAGGATCACGTTTTCCGTGACGGTTGACCAGGACAGCATCACGCGGGTGGTTCTGGACCCGCCCGCAAGGCAGATTCCAGAAGCGCTCGATGAGGCAGGTGCAAAGGCCGATCAGGAGCGGGATGAGACACCTGGCCCTTCTTCCGCGGCAGGTTCGGCTCAAGACCGGCCGGCGAAAACAATGGTCTTCCCGGCGCGGATCTTGGGATACGGTGGTCTGGTGTTCGCCGCAGGGCTGATTTCAGGGTTGGTAATCGCCTCGTTGTGATCGTGCTGAAGTATCCAGGCACGGCGTTCAATGGTTTCCTATGGGCCTTTGCTCCAGTTTCTGTGCAGAGCATTGATTCCAGAAACGCGCTGCGCACAACAAACTGACAAAATCCTACCGCCACCGATTGCCGCCGCATCGAAGCTTTGCTAGAGCAACCGCACTTGTTCAGCGACGCGCTTTGCTCGGCTGGTGACAGGTCATGGTGGGGCGTCGCCAAGCGGTAAGGCACCGGTTTTTGGTACCGGCATTCCCAGGTTCGAATCCTGGCGCCCCAGCCATTCGTCTCGACGGTTGAGTTCCATAACTTACCTTATGCGATCTTTGTGTGTAGCCGGGGTGGGTTCAAGGATGAAGTGCGACTTGCGAATGATACCAATGGGTTGTCAATCGCAGGAAGCTGCAATGAAACGCACCTACTCCCATATCGATTGGGCGTACGACATAAGATCGCCCGTTGGCGAATGGCGGGCCTCAGTATCGAGATCATTGCCCGGAAGGTCGGACGACACCGTTCGACGATCTTTCGTGAGATCAAGCGCAACATGTTCGTAGATAAGATCGTCCGAGATCTCAGTGGCTACTACTGCGTAACGGCACACGACATGGTATGCGGACGAGAGGCTGTCGCGTCTGCGACCAGGTTTACATGGCGCACACGGTTGGCGCGACGAGTGACCTCTGTGCCTCGTTCTCGAAGTAGCATCGGCTACCCTCTCTTGACTCTCGACCGTAGAACTGCGCCAATCCCATCAGAACAGGGGGCATCGCGATGACGGGCGCCAGCGATTTCATTTGGGAACTGGTGCGCACAGCCTTGGCTTTGGATGGCGTCTCCGAAAGAAAACTGACGGCTTTGTTGACGCGCGCCATCGGGTTCATCCAAGACATCCATCCCTTTGACGCTTCGACCGCCGATGCAACCCGCTCCGAGCTGATCACACTCCTGACCTCGCCACAAACTGTCGCGTCACTCCCACGCGATCTGATCCAGATCTATCTCCTCAACGCAGCCGACATCATCGCTGAATGGACAAAGAACAACGGCTCGACAAATGTCGACCGGTGGCACTCGTCTGCTCCAACCGTCCACTGACGTTATGTCGGCTTAACGCCCGTCTCGGTCTGGCTCATCGCTCCGTGAAGGCACGCGACATGCTGTCGGTGATGGGCTTGGCGAGATAGCTCAGGAATGTCCGAGATTCCGTTTGGACCATGACCTCTGCCGGCATTCCAGGTGTGGGTTTGAACCCGTTCAATCGAGCGAGCTCGTCAGACGTGACGTCGATGCGCGCGACATAGACGTCCTGCCGCAACTGCTTGTCTGCATCCTGCAGCGCATCCGCTGAAACATAGATGACATTGCCACGCAGAACCGGTGTCGTGCGCTGGTTGAGCGAGATCAGCCGCACGGTAGCAGCCTGCCCGACCTTTACCCGATCGATGGCAGTGCGGGGAATCTGTGCTTCAATGATCAACGGCACGCCAGAGGGAAGGATTTCGAGGATCCCTTTGCCGCTTTCGATGACCCCACCGGTGGTGTGATAATGCGTGCGCACGACCACTCCAGCCACAGGAGCATGGATGATTGCCCGTTCAAGAACATTTTGTGCCTGGCGAAGCTGTTGGCGCACCTGATCGCGCTCCCCTTGGATCTCCTGCAGACGATCGAGCGCATCTTCCCGGTACAGCTGATGGGCACGCTCGATCTCCTGTTTGCCCTTGATGATCTGGGCCTGCGTTTCGGCGACCTCGGCCTCAAGACGTCCAATTTGTCCTTCGGCGTCTGCCATTGCTCTTTGCAATGCCTTGAGATCATTGGCCCGGATGACACCCTTCTTGTGAAGGCGCACCTTGCTTTCATATTCCGTGGCCAGCAAAGCCAGCTGCTGTTGATAGGCATCTCTCTGACGCGCATAGCCCCTCGCACGGAAGTTGAGCGCTTCGACGTTCTGGCCCAGAAGAGACAGCTCGCCTGAGAGCTTGATCTGCTGCGCCTTGAAATTGAGCTGCTGGCTCAACAGGATAGACTGGATATCGGCATCGTCGCGCTCCTGCGCGAAGATCGGTGGCGCTTGATAGCGAGCAAGCTCCTGCGATTGCGCCGTCAGCCGTGCGGCGATTGCCTCCAGCCGCATCTGCCGTAAGAACAATTCCCGGCTTTTTGCCCTTGCTGCGGTCTCGTCCAGGCGCACCAGTGCCTGACCTTGCTCGACGCGGTCGCCTTCCTTGACGAGGATCTCGCTGATGACCCCGCCCTCCAGGTGTTGAATGATCTTGTTGCGCCCCGTCGCGACAAAGCTTCCCTGCGCTATGACGGCGGCGGCAAGCGGAGCTGTTGCCGCCCAGGTGCCGAATCCGCCAAAGCAGACGGCGATTAGGACGAGTCCAACCACGGTCTGCTTGCCGATCGCGCGTGGGACCTCGGCAAACCAGTCAATGTTTTCTGACGGGACCGTCCTGTTCATGAACACCCTCCCCTAGTGTAGCTGGTGGCCGAAGGAGCCGGAATCGACAGCAATGCCGCGGCCCTCCAGCGCCTTGATTACGTCAGTGCGCATGCCAAACAGCGCCACCGTGCCGTTGACCAGAAGCAGAATCTTGTCGACGCAAGCGAGCAAGGACGGGCGCTGCGTGATCGTCACGACAGTGATGCCTCTCTCCTTGGCGTGACGGAGGGCACGCAGCAGAGCGGCGTCGCCGGCACTGTCCAGGTTCGCATTGGGTTCATCAAGAACAACGAAGCGCGGTTCCCCAAAGAAAGCCCGCGCCAGCGCCACCCGCTGCTTCTGGCCGCCAGACAGCGGTGCACCGTCGGCTGCCACGATGGTCTCATAGCCATGGGGCAGATTGGCGATCATCTCGTGAACGTCGGCCAGGACCGCGGCGCGATAGATGGCCTCGTCATCGGCATCCTCGCGCATACGGGCGATATTGGCCTTGATGGTGCCGGGAAAGAGCTGCACGTCCTGCGGCAGGTAGCCGATGTTCTCGCCAAATTGCCGCGGATCCCAGTTGCGCAGATCCATCAGGTCAAGGCGCACATTCCCGGAGGTCGGGAGGATGGATCCGACGAGCATCTTACCCAGCGTCGTCTTGCCGGCCCCGGAATTGCCGATGATCGCAAGCGAATCGCCCGGCTGCAGCGCAAACGACAGGCCGTTGAGCACGACACGCTTCGTTCCCTGGGGCACGTAGAGAAGCCGCTCCACGTCGAGCCGACCCTGCGGCTTGGGCAGCGTCAACCGCTCGAAGGCAAGCGGGGAGGACCGCAAGAGCGCACTGATGCGTCCGTAAGCGGCACGCGCCTGGCTATACTGGTTCCAGCCTTCGATAGCACCTTCGATTGGCGCCAGTGCGCGTCCGGCGATGATCGAGGCGGCAATCACCATCCCTCCCGTAAGCTCTCCCTCCAAGGACAGGAACGCCCCCCAGCCCAGAAGTGCAACCTGGGTCAACAGCCTGGTCGCCTTGGAGAGTGCCGCAATGGCGATGTTGCGATCCTGGGCAATCACCTGCGAGCGAAGTGAGGTTGCGGTATCGCGCCCCCAGATCCACACCGCTTCGGGGATCATCGCAAGCGCATTAATGATCTGAGAGTTCCGCGACATGGATTCCAGATGGAGGTTTGCCTTCACCTGTGCCGTGTTGGCCTCGGAAAACGGTGTCGCAGTCAGGCGCTGATTGATCTGGGTGAAGATCAGCAACAGGATCGCTGTGCCGACGACGATGAAGCCGAGATCTGTATGGATCAGGAAAACCGCAAGCACGAATAGCGGCGCGATGGGTGCGTCCAGAAAAGACAGCAACGTGCGTGACACGAGAAATGAACGCACCTGCTGAAGGTCCCCCAGCGTCTGATATTCGCGCCCCGAGCCATGCAGCGATGCGCGCGCCGCAGCGCTGAGGATCGGCGCGCCCAGCTGCACCGCGACCTCGACGGCGGTTCGCATCAGGATGAAGCGCCGAAGGGCATCGAACATCGCCTGCAACAGGATAGCCCCGACGATGATGACGGTCAGCATGACCAGGGTTTCGATGGAGCGGCTCGTAAAGACCCGGTCGGAAATCTGAAACAGATAGATAGGAATCGCCAGCACCAGCACATTGCTGGCGACGGTAAACAGCATGACAATCGCCAGATTGTGCCGTACCGCCTTGACTCCGGCCTTAAGGCTGGCATTGAAATCGTCAGGGCCAAGGCGCCGGTGAAATGGGTTTGCGCCATTGCCGGAACCCCGACCGCCACCGCCCGGTTGCCCTTTGCCACCGCTGTCGCGACTATCCTTGGCAAGGATGGGACCACAATCACCGTCTATGGTCGTGATCCCTTCTGCGGACTTGGCGACTTCTGGCTCAGGCGCCTTTGCAGTTGTCTCGGCAAGCTCCTCTTCTGCTGCCTGCTGCAATTCGTTTTCCAGCTCTGGCAGGAACGCGCGACGATCTGCAGCCCCGACGGGGAGCAACTCGGCTGTCCCATCCGCCTCGTCTTCTGCAACAGTCCCTGCCTGTGCCTGCCCTGTCTTCTCCCGCAGGTCTTGCGGATGGGGTCCTGCCGCCTCAAGGCAGGCCTCGACAGCCTTTTCGACCCTGCGATAGGCCCGATCTATCTCCGGATCCGGAGGCGTCAGCACAAACCGGCCGGGCACTGCCGCTTCATGACTGGCCGAGGCGTTGGTTGGACGCATATTCACGTGGCACTCTCCTGTTAGGCCAGCAGTGTCTGCAGGCCATCATCTTGACCTCCTGCGGAATCAGCAGGCAGATAGCTGCCTCCCTCCGGCGCCGGATCAGCCTCGAGCATGGTGTCGTCAAGAAACAGAACGGCTTCGGTTGCCAGCATGCCGGGGTCGTGGCCGGCAAGCTCCGGCTGCGACGAGATGAAATTCGCCTGGATCAATGTCTCTTGGGAGTATTGTTCACCGCTGACATAGGTTTTGCCGAATGAGTCCAGGTCGAGGATGGCAGCGTTGTTGATGAGCGTATTGCCGCCCGTCTGCACCGTCCAGGATGCGTCGTTGTCGGGTGTCAGGGCGTCCATCGCCAGCAGGATCTGGTCATCGTCGCCGATGATGCTGGTTTGCTTGATGTATTGCACGTTGATGTAGTCGCCCTGGACGTGAAGGACGCGCAAGCCGGCGAGACCGGCGAATGCGGGATCGTGAAGAATGTCGTCGGACAGGTTGGCGCTGCCGCTCTGGAGGGAGGCGACGGCGTCCCGGTAAGCATCCGACAACTCGCCAAAACGATCGGCTGCTCCAATCGTGTAGATGCTCGCTTGGTTCCACAGGAGGTTGCCGGAGGCGCTCACGCTTCCTGCTCCGGCGGTTTCGAAGCCATCTGTGGTGGTAACCGCATCGGTATCGAAAAGCACGTTGACTTGCTGGATGATGTTGGCGTCATAGACAGAGCCGCCGATGATGATCAGGTCGTACCCGAACCCGAGTTCGGCAATCGTGGTGTGGTTGACCGCGGTATTGTCGCCGCTGATGATCGTGCTGTAGGCACCTGATGCCGAAACGATCCCCATGTCGGCGTCGCTCATGAAGATCAGCTGTTCAATCCAATTGACGATCATAAGATCGCCATTGACGGTCGTAACGTTCCAAAAGGACGGATAAAGGTCCGGGCTGGAGGCACCAGCGAGCTGTTGTGATCCTGCACTGTCGTCGTGGTCAAAGCTTGCGATATTGAACAGATCATTGGCGCTGTTCGACGCTCCCCAGCCGGCGACCGCCGATCCGATGCTGTCGGTATCCCAAATGGCGTTGATCTGGACGACAGCATTGACTTCCACATGATCACCTTGGACGACGGTCACCTTCGCGGCCGTCCACAAGTTCTTGACGAGTACGTCGTTGACGAGCGTGTTGTCGCCCATCGTGATGGTGACTGAGGCCGGCGGCGGCTGGCTCCCCTCGCCGCCCCACTCCGCCTCGACAGTGGCGCCGTCGCCCTCGTCGAAGGAATGATAGTCGTCGAGAGACGGCGCCTGCTCGGCAGCAACACCGTTGACGTAAGTTCCCGAGAGGGTGGGAGCCTGTGCCACCAGATGTGACCCGGCACCATCGACGAGGTGTTCCAGGCTCTCAGCGACGGTCTCGACGAGGTCGATCATTTCGGCTGCAGAACCGGGCGCCTCGAACTCGCCAAGCGGCGAAACGGCCAGGAGTGGTTCCGCCATCGGGAGGAGGTCCGCCAAGGCTATCGGATCGCCGGAGATGCTGAAGCCATGCCCACCCACCGAGAAGACGTCATTGTCAGACAGCACGACGTGTTGCTGCGCGTAGGTGACGAGCGAACCGGGCGGCTCAAGTGCCGGCGCCGTTGCCTTTCCTCCCGTGGAAAATGGCATTTGCGTGCGCAGAGACGCCTCTCGGGCGAACACCTCGATGCGCAGGTCCTCGGGCGCAGCGTCCAGCAGCGCAGGCGGCAAATAGAACGCGGGGGCCGCGGGGAAAACCGGTGCAACGGGTCGATAGTTCAAAATGGGATCATAGTCGTCAAGGGCGTGGGGCGCTGCAAATGGCGCCTCCTCGATCAGACGTGACGCGACACCGTGCAGTGTCGTCTTGAACGAGAAGTCACTGTAGCTCTCGCGCTGTCTCGCGTCTTCCAGGCTGAGGTGAAAGAAACCTACAAAATGGGAGATCTCTTCGGTGATCTGGTCCAAGACTGCCACGATACACACTCCTTCGACAACTTCATCGCAGGTGGATGAAGCCCGCTTGCGGGACCTGCGCGAGATGTCCCGCGCAGATCCTTCGCTTTTGTCTCAAGGTTTGGCCAAAGGCCAAACCTTATACGCCGTCGTCATCCTCACCCACCGTCGTGCTGGTGAGGCTGCCGCCGACAATCGTCATGTCGATTGCATTCTGCTGCAGGTTGGCCCCCAGCACGATGTCCTGGTTGAACGCGGAGGTGTCGATACCGGCATCCGCCGACGCCGAACTCGTGCCGGTGACATAACCGTCGTCACCGTTGTCGGAGCCCCAGGTACCGCCGCTGCCGCCAGCGCCACCCGCGCCGGTCATGGCCACGCCACCGGCACCGCCGGCACCACCAGCACCACCCATGGCCCAGCCGCCGAAGGCGTCACCACCAAGGCCATCGGCCCAGGCACCACTCAAGGCCGCGCCGCCATCGCCGCCGCCGGCCCAGCCGTAGCCGCCCGCAGCATCGCCGCTCATCGCATCGCCTGAGGTTGCTTCACCGCCGGTGCCATCGGCTCCGTCGCCACCGGCACCACCGGCACCCGAGCCCATGCCGGAGCCACTACCGGTGCCAGTTCCGGCACCCGACCCGGCACCACCGGCACCACCGGCGCCGGCACCTGAAGCGCCGCCGCCCATGCCGCCGGCACCGCCAGCGCCACCACCGCCGCCGGCGCCGCTATCGCTGTCGCCTGCTGCACCGCCGTCACTGTCGCCGCCGCCATCGCTGTCGATATACAGCGGGTTCAGCAAGCCCATGATGTCGCCAACGCTTGTTGTCGCATCTCCACCGGTGCCCGCGCCGCCGTCGCCGCCATCGCCGGCATCGCCGCCATCGGCCGTTCCGCCGCTGCCGGCGCTACCGCCGTCACCTGCGGTATTGTCGCCGCCACTGGCGCCACTTCCACCAAAGGCAAGGCCGGCACCAAGGCCAAGGCCGAGGCCAAGGCCCAAGCCCAGCCCGTCGCCGCCGCTGCCGCCGCGTCCGCCTTCCCCGCGTCCGCCATCGGCTTCGCCGCTGGCTGTGTCGCCGCTGGTACCGCTACCACCAGCTGCAAAGCCGCCGGCACTGATGCCACCGGCCGCCACACTGATGGCCTCACCGCCGCTACCGTCACCGGCTGTGGCGCCACCACCATCGGCGGAGCCACCTTCTTCGCCGTCACCGCCGTCGGCATCGGCGTCGCCGCTACTGCTGCCACCGGCGCCGCCGGCACTGATGCCGTCGCTTGCAAATGCCAGCCCGCCGTGGGCAGTCATGTCGAGCGAAAAGTCGCCATCGTTGCTGACTTCAGCGTTTTCGAGCGTATCGTTGTCCTGGATGTTGGCCACCTGATTGAAGACGTTGCCGACATCATTGCCGTCTCCGCCGAGGGCGCCGCCCAGAATGTCCTCAAACTTGATGTTGAAGACGCCGTCGACGGAACTGCCTGAGCTTACGTCGATGTCGGCAAAATCGTCGTCATCGGGAAGATAGCCATCCATGGCCATGTCGACGGTGACGCCAACATCCACGGTGGTGGTATTGACGTTTTCGTTGAGGTTCTTGCTGGCATTGAAGTTGGCGTTGCCGTTCATGTTGGCATTGCCGTTATGGTTTGCGCTGCCGTTGAGATTGAGGTTGCCGTTGCCGTTGAGCGACTCGCTCGTCTGGCTCTGGTCCTGGCTCTCCGTCTGCTGCTGCTGCTGCTGTTCCTGCTGCTGTTGCTGTTGCTGCTGCTCCTGATCGTCGTCGAAGAAGTAGGGAGCAACAAGGGTGTCGTTATTGGTTCGTCTGGTCGACATAGCTCTCGTCCTTTGTCCATGGTCGCAACAGCGTGGCCACCATTCATCTCCCTGGGGTCTTTGCTGCGCGATTGTGTCGTTGGATGGCGGCGTAATCGTACGTCCGCCGTGGCGTCACTTGCCTGATCGGTTGCACACTCCTCCCGCGCAGGTTTGAGACATGGAACGGCAGCCTCCTCAGGATTGGCCGAACCATGGGGACAACTGTGCGGCCATCGGCGCGATCGGGTAAGATGACACTTCGAGCTAGAGCATCTGCTCCCTTTGCTCGAACGGGCTACGCCATTGGTCTAGTCGGCCCAACCGTAGGTCTGGGGCAGGCGTGTTGTTCGGCTTGAAGCTCCGAAATCCTCTCGCGCAAAAGGGTGAATATTAGGCTTTAGGAACAGTGGGATAAGCCGATCCTTCGCGGCGGCAACAGGCCCAGCTGTCACCGTCACCCCGAGACCCGCCCTCCTCCGATAGAGCTATTCCCAATGCGATACACGTGGGCTAGCGTTTTACCGTCGTCTTCAGCAGGGCATCAATGCCCGAGGTTATCTGGGAGGAACAGGTCATGTCGCCGCCGGCCACCATCACCGCACAGGATCTTTTTGCTGCATGGTCAGCGACCGCATCTCGCCCCGACCCCCGCGCAGTCGCGATTGTGGCCCCGCCAGGGATTGTCTCTCCACCCCTTTGCGCCGCCATTGAACGCCAGTTTCCCTGGCTTCATGTCCATGTTCAAGAGGCCGTGGCGGGACTGCTGGCGCAGGAGTACGAGCAGGTCCAGCTTATCCTCGTTGACCTGTCGCTCGTGGAGCAGCTGCAAAAACACTGGGCTGCCCTCGTTGTGCACTTTCCCGAGGTGCGGGTGGCTCTCTTGTCACAAGGCGATGCGGACATCAATCCGACTGTTTTGCGGCGCTTCAACCCACGGCAGATGCGTGGCGTGCTGGCGCTTGACGTGAAACTCGACATCTTCCTTTCAAGCCTCGCAATCGTGCTCAACGGCGGCACCCATTATTCCGGCTTGAACTTCGAGCGCCTTATGCTGCGGGCACGACAGGATCATTTCAAGGGCGTCGAAGACGCTGACCAGGATCTGGCACGCCCTTGCATGCTGTCGCGGCTCACGGAACGGGAGCGGGAAATTCTCGCCCATGTGGCACGCGGCAGCCAGAACAAGAACATCGCTGCAGTGTTGGGGCTGTCAGAGCATACCGTGAAGATCCACATCCATAACGTGATCGCCAAACTCCGTGTCCACAACCGGACGGAGGCAGCAGCAATCTACCTCGGGGCGACGGATCGAAGAGAAGATACCCGAGCGCCCACGCCCCCGGTTGCGGGGTAGGATGGCCAATGCCACGCTTCAAGGACGTTCTGCTTCTGGTGGGCCAGCTCAACTACACCTGGACGAACACCGAAAGCTTGCTGATCCATATGATCGCCGGCCTGGCGGGCACCGACAAGGAAACGGCCATCGTCATCTTTCTGACTCTGAACACCCCAAGAGCGCGCATGGATCTGGTAGAGCGCCTGGCAAAACTGAGCAAGACACCGCAGGCTTGCCGCGCAGACGTTCTTGATGCCACCCGACGCCTTGGCGAGCAAGTAAAGCTTAGAAACAAGTACAATCACTGCATTTATTCGTTCGACGCAGATGGCGAGACCGGTCTCACGCAGTCGATGCGCATCTTCGAAAGTCGCGACGCGGTCAAATACGGCAAGGTGGAGGCGCTTGATGATGTTGAGCTCGCTCGTATCCAGGACTGCATCAAGACCCTGATCGCCATCAATCGTACCTTTTGGCAGATCACCGATCGCTACGGCTTTCCCAAGTAATTGCTGAAGGCATCACCGAGCCGCCTTGCCACGTTGATGGCACACGGACAGCAGAATGCTGATTTGCTCACCGTGTTCTGCATGGCGCCTGACCATAGCGGCCAGGCAGCGCCGTAAGCTCACCGGTTCCGTGCACCCTGCACTGCCCCTATCCGAAAGGCGTGCGGGCTTAGCCGAACGGTCAAGTCGTGCTGCACCACCCCTCTTTGCTAGTTCTTGCCACAGAAGGGCGCATTCGGGGGAACCTCTACGACTGTCACTGCGGCTGGCTGGCAGGCCGACGCTGACTGTCCTCCTTGGCGAATGTCGTCCGTCCGCACGATGACGTGCGAGTTGTGACCATCAGCGTGAGGAGCAAGCCCATGCGTATCGAGGCAACATCACTTCGCGATGTCATCAAAATCACGCCGAGGCACTTCAATGATAGCCGCGGCTATTTTTGCGAGCTCTACCGGGAAGAATGGTTTCGAAAAGAGATTGCCGACGTCCGTTTCGTGCAGGACAACCAGTCCCTGTCCTGGCGCGAAGGGACACTGCGGGGGCTACACTTCCAGCGCGCTCCTGCAGCTCAAGGGAAGCTTGTACGGGTTGTCGCCGGCGCGATATTTGATGTTGCCGTCGATGCACGCCCATACTCTGAGACATTCGGGCAGTGGACCGCCGTGGAGCTGAGCGAGGAAGATGACGCACAGTTGTGGATCCCGGAGGGCTTTGCACATGGGTTCCTGAGCCTGAGCCCCCGCACCATCGTTCAATACAAGGTCACGGCACCCTACAATCCGACCGCCGAAAACGGTGTCATCTGGAACGACCCGGACCTGGCAATAGACTGGCCCCTGGCCGGCCGCGAGGTCCATATCTCGTCAAAGGATGCCGACCTCCCGCGCCTGCGCGACCTCTTCACTCCGGCCTTCTCCAGGAAGGAGACAGCGTGATGCGCGTTGTCGTGACGGGTGGGGCAGGCTTCATCGGATCCGCATTGGTGCGTCATCTCGTCGGCGAGGCCGGGGCCGAGGTCCTGGTTATCGACAAACTCACCTACGCCGGAAACCTGGATTCGCTTGCCTCGGTCGCGGGCAAGCCGAACTTCCACTTCTTCCGCGCCGATGTGACCGACACCGCGCAAATGGCGGCCGCCCTGGCGTCCTTCTGCCCAGATCAGGTCATCCACCTGGCCGCCGAAAGCCATGTCGACCGTTCCATTGCCGAGGCGTCTGCCTTCGTCCAAAGCAATATCGTCGGCACGTTTTCCATTCTGGAGGCGACGCGGGCCTATTGGATGGGACTGTCGCTGCTGGCCAGGACAAACTTTCGTTTCGTTCATGTGTCGACCGACGAGGTCTATGGGTCCCTCGGGGACTTTGACCAGTTCTATGAGACGACCGCCTATGATCCTTCGTCGCCCTACGCGGCATCCAAGGCGGCGAGCGATCATCTCGCGATGGCCTGGCATCGAACCTATGGCCTGCCGGTGGTGGTCAGCAATTGCTCCAACAACTACGGCCCCTGTCAATTTCCTGAAAAGCTGATCCCGCTGATGGTGCTCAACGCGCTGAGCGGCAAGGCCCTGCCCGTTTACGGCCAGGGCCAGAACATCCGCGACTGGCTCTATGTCGATGATCATGTCCGCGCGCTCGTGCTGATTGCGTCAAGGGGGCGGCCGGGGCGCAAATATAACGTCGGTGGGCGCAACGAGCAGCGCAATATCGATGTCGTGGTCAGCATCTGCGCGTTGATGGACGAGCTCCATCCTGCCGGCATGCCGCATAGCCAGTTGATACGCTTTGTTGTCGATCGTCCCGGCCATGATGAACGGTATGCGATCGATGCAGGCCGAATTGAATGCGAACTGGGATGGCAGGCACGGGAAAATTTCGCATCGGGACTGCGAAAGACGGTCTGTTGGTACCTCGACAATGAATGGTGGTGGCAACCGCTGCGACAGCAGGCCTGCGGCGGCGAGCGCCCGGGCCTCCTTAAGGAGGTGGTGTGATGCGCATCCTAGTGACAGGCCGTAGCGGACAGGTGGCGCAGTGTCTCCAGGAGGTTTCGGCCAGGCGTGATGTCGAACTCGTCAGCGTCGGCAGACCCTATCTCGACCTTGAGGATCCCGAATCGGTATTGCCGGCAGTGGCCCGGCTGGCGCCGGATGTTATCGTTTCGGCTGCAGGCTATACCGCGGTGGACAAGGCGGAAGCGGAGCCGGCGGTGGCTTTTCGGGTCAACGGTGCCGGCGCTGGCGCCGTTGCCACAGCTGCAGGACAGCTTGGGGTACCGGTCATCCACCTGTCGACGGACTACGTGTTTGATGGCTTCAAGGGCGAACCCTATGACGAGGAGGATGTGGCCGCGCCCCTTTCGGTCTACGGCGCCTCGAAACTTGAGGGTGAACGGCAGGTGCGGGCCGCCACGGACAACCACGTGATCTTGCGCGCGGCCTGGCTCTATTCGCCCTATGGCGGAAATTTCCTCAAGACCATGCTGCGCCTTGCACAGACCCGCAACGAAATTACCGTTGTGGCTGATCAGCGCGGCGGGCCGACATCGGCGATCGAGCTTGCCAATGTTGTGATCACGCTTGCCAGAAGACTCACCGAAGATACCAGCCGCGAACTGCGCGGCACCTATCATCTTGCCCCGGCCGGTGATGCCAGTTGGGCGGAATTTGCAGCCGCCATTATGGAATGCCGCCGGGCCAAAACGGGGCGCAACACAACGATCATCCCGATCGCTACGATCGATTATCCGACGGCTGCGCAGCGGCCTGCGAACTCGCGGCTGAATGCACAAAGAATAGCGCAAATCCATGGCATCCGCCTGCCGCACTGGCAGTGGTCGACGCAAGGCATCGTCAACCACCTTTTGGCGAGAGAGTTGCAGGAGGTCATGACGTGAAAGGCATTATCCTCGCCGGTGGAACAGGCTCGCGCCTCTACCCGATCACGCAGGCCGTTTCCAAACAACTGATGCCGGTCTACGACAAGCCGATGATCTATTATCCGCTGACGACACTGATGCTGGCGGGAATCCGCGAGATCCTGATCATCACCACACCGCATGATCTGGACGCCTTTCAACGGCTTCTCCTTGACGGCGCCCAGTGGGGGATCGATCTTTCCTACGCGGTACAGCCGTCTCCGGATGGCCTTGCACAATCATTCGTCATCGGTGCCGACCATATCGCAGGCGGACGCTCGGCGCTCATCCTCGGAGACAACATCTTCTACGGCCACGGATTGCCGCAGTTGCTGCGGTCTGCCGCTGAGGGCCCGGACACCGGCGCCACCGTTTTCGCCTATCACGTCAATGACCCCCAGCGCTATGGAGTCGTCGACTTCGATGCCAACATGCAGGCGCTCTCGATTGAGGAAAAGCCCCTGCAGCCGCGATCGAACTGGGCGGTGACGGGCCTTTACTTCTATGACCAAAGGGTCGTCGATCTGGCAGCAAGCCTGCAGCCCTCGCCACGCGGCGAGCTCGAGATCACCGACCTCAATCGCCTGTATCTTGAACAGGGCAGACTTTCGGTGGAGCGTTTGGGCCGCGGGTTTGCCTGGCTCGACACCGGAACCCCCGATAGCCTTCTGGAGGCAGCGGAATTCGTGGCCACCCTCGAGCGCCGCCAGGGTTTCAAGATCGCCTGCCCCGAAGAAGTCGCCTACCGGATGGGCTTCATCGACTTGTTTGACTTAGAAGCCTGTGCCGACCGGCATGCAAAGAGCAGCTATGGCGTCTATCTGCAGCGGCTTCTGGACGGAGGGCGTGACGTGCCTGATCGCCAGGCCGGTGGTCGCGTTCCCTCCTCGCGGCCTGCAGCGGCGCTGGCGGGCTGAGGCACCCGGCTCCGATGTCGGGCACGTGGCCGGCGGTCAGTGGCTATCTCGTAAGGATCAAGGCCACGACCGCTACGACCAGCAGCCACATCGACAACGATACAACGATGGCCAACAGCCAATTGCGTCCACGGCGCGTCATACCTCCCCCCGAAGCAGACACCCCCATGACGGCAGCTTCGACTGATTGCCCGCCGCAGGCGTCCCTTTGCAGGATCACGATGCCATGCGTCGAGGCCGGCTGCCATTCCACTCTTGGTTCAGCCTGCCACGCCATAAGGCGTGATCAAACCGGCAAGTCGGCGCGACGCTCGCGCCACTGTAGCCTTAAGAGGTAGACGCGGATCAGTCGCCCGGCGCCACCACCTGCTCACGGAGCCAGCGACCGGGAGCACCCATGTTGACGGCCGACCAATCATCATTGATCATCCCGACAAATAGCCGGTCATTGTGGTCCAGGCACTCCTGCAGGTGGTTTCGCAGATCATCTGCGCTTCCGTCGTGTCTGGCAAACCAGACCGAGCCCTGCGCCTGGAGCGCATTGAGGCCGACGAGCTTCTTGCGCAGTGACGTGTAATTGCTCCCGATGCGATCAAGATCAAATGAAATGAGAAAGACTGGCATGCAATTTCAATCCCCCTATTGCGTCACAGGTCTACCCCCCCCCGCAGCAGACCTGCTGCAGAAGATTTAGATGTGTCGGTGCGAGCTTTCAGAAGCAGGCGAAGTGTGCCCCCTCAGCAGGCAGCCCCCGCTGCCCAGATCCGGTATAAAATTACTAAAATGCAACCTAACATATAGTAATAAAAAGGAAATTATCCGTTAACCGTTCTTTTGGAGGCGATGGTCGCCACCTGCACCCACCAAAGGGTTAGGCGCATACCCGTCTGCGTCGAAAGGCTTAGGCATAAACGCAAAAAGCCCCTCAGCGGTCACTGACGGGCTTTTGGTGCAACTGGTGCGGCGTGGCGTCGGTCAGGCAGGAGATTGCGTTCCTGTCCCCTTGAACAGGTCGTTCAGCTTGTAGGCGACTTCGGTGCGATTGGTCGCCTTCAGCTTTTTCATGATGTTGCGAATGTGAACCTTCACCGTACTTTCTTTCAGGCTGAGTTCATAGGCAATGATCTTGTTTGCCTTGCCCTTGCGCAGGGCTTCAACGACCTCTTCCTGACGCGGGGTAAACATTCCCGACATCGGCCGCGGGCCGGCGCCACCTGCCGGGTCGCTGACCAGGTGCCGCATGGCCTGCACGGTGCTGGCAGGTACGAAAATGCCACCGGCCATCGCCAGACTGAGGGCTTCGATGCAAACAGCAACGCCGACGGACGACGGGATGAAACCGCGTGCCCCGTGTTCCAGCATCTGCAGGACATGGGGAAGATCGTCTGAATCCGACAGAACGACGATCGGGACAGATCTGAACTCCGATGACAGGCGCGCCATCTCGGCTGCCAGGGTTGCTTCGTTGGCCCGGCGGCCACCGATGTTAAACAGGATAGCCTCAACCGGGGGATGAGAGTCTTTTTCTCTCTTCCATTCGTCCACAGAGCCCACGGCAAAGACTTCCTTGTCTAGCCCACGGCTGATGAGGGCCTTTGCGAGACACTCGCGGTCGAGCGCGCGCCCATCCAGGACCAGGAGGCAACCGTCGCCCGGAAAAGCCGCTTCATCGCGTCCCCTTTGCTCAAGGACCGCTGCCAAAACGGGAGGAGTGGACAGCCGCCTCTCCACCATTGATGCCCTATAGCCACCTGCTGCCGAGTTCATGATTTCCCCCTGTATGTTTACTGTTTCACGCTGGATCCCTGCCATGTGCGACCACGAAGCGTCCGATTGCTCGCGGAAGATTATTTCGTCTGGATACTACAACCTTAAACTTAAGTTGTCCAATCTTATTAAGTAACGACTAATTCGTTCGCGCTATTTCATGATGAACGTCAAGTTTCGGGTTGAGAAACTCCGGTCTCGTCCCCCTGCCCATCACCCAGTCATAGATGGCGAGAATCCGTTCTGCCTTGGCGTCCCACGTCAGCAGGCGTCGCGCCCTTTCGCCGCCTGCGGCGCTCATGCGCTCCACAAGGCCGGGCTCACTTGCCAGGCGCCTCAGTGACGCTGCAAATCCCGCAATCAGACTTTCTCGATCGGTGAAATCTACTGCAATACCAGTCGCTTCGTCAATCAGCTCCGGTGGTCCGCCATGATTGGCGACAACCGGCACCAGCCCAAGCGACAGTGCTTCGACAACGACACCGCCGCCGAACTCCCGCACGCTTGGAAGGGCGAGCACATGCACATCCGCAAGCGCCGATGCCAAGGCAGCCTGTTCCTGCCAGGGGAGGAAGCGGACCTTGCCGTTCAACCGCTGCGCAGCAACAGCCCGGTCTAACGCCTCACGCTCGGGCCCCTCGCCGATGATCAGAAGCTCTATCGCACTGTCGGAGGCAATCCTGGCGGCGGCCTCCACGAGGATATCGGCGCCCTTGTAGGGTACCAGCCGACCGACAAAGGCCACCCGCAACACACCGTCGCGCATCCGTCTTTGGGTGAAGGGAAAACGCTGCGGATCAACACCGTTCTCCGGCAGCCAAAAGGTTTTTGCCTGCACCGGTTTTGAAAGCTGCTGAAACGCCGCATTGGAACCGGCAAGGACGGCTGCTGCCTTGTAACGGGTTGCCCTATAGGCAGGCATCAGCCGGTGAAGGTCTCGCCAAGGCGTCAGCCACTCCAGCTCGCGCCGGCGCACAGCGTCGAAAGCTGCAGGCCAGGGCGTACCTCCGTTCAACGGCCCAATGACGAAGGGGACATTGATCCGCTTCAAGTGATGGGCGATGCCGCTTTGGCTGGTCGCACTGAGCGGTGTTATGCGGTGAACGAGATCGAACTCGCCCGCTCTCAAACGGGGTCCGAGTGCTCGCCACAACTCTCTTTCGAAACTGTAGTAGGCCAACGACGATGTCGCGGTCACCATGGTCCAGCCCTTGTTGCTGCCCCCGCGAATGTGCTCGCCGAAACGATGCAAGGCCGCTGAGACCCGCTCATTGTCGATGGCGATGAAGTCTTCGCCCTCGGCCAGGCCGGCGCGGAGAAAGGCCGTGCGATTGCGGATCTGGGTGACGACCAGGGCGTTGGTTTGCCGTGCGATCGCCCGCGACAGGTTCCAGCCCACCAGCGGCACGCTGCTCCATTCCGGATTGGCAGCTTCAGCAATCAGGAGAGGTCGCAATCGCCGCGGATGCTGGGCCTCGATCCGGCGGGCTCGCAGCACCTGCGCCAGAGCCGCAGACGGCTCCTGCCTGCGCCAGAGGTTGGCTGTGTATGTCATCATGACCCCCCTGCTCCACCTGAATAGCGGTTGATGCGATCCTACACCTTTGGATGAGGGCGGGGCGTTACTGCCCTCATTTCCGCCCTCCTCCGTGCCCGAACAGACGCCCCCTGCAGTCGGTGTCACCATCCTAGGGGGGGCGCCAGGTTTCTGGCAACCTATCACAAACGGGCACTCCTATACCTCTATGGGTGTAACTGATTACCACTCTCGGTTGTCGCGAGGGCTCGGGCGTCACGACACGGTTTGGGCGATGACCCACGATCCAAGCAAGCCACCGGCGTAGCCGAGGGGCCAGAGACAGAGCGTGGCGACTTCCAGGCCAAGGCTGTTGAGATGGTGTCGCCGGTTGAGAGACCAGAGCAGAAAAGTGCCCGGCAGGCCGTGGAGAGCAATGGCCCAGAGCGCGCCCTCAAAACCATTGAGGGTGTAGCCCAGCGGAACGAGCGTAAACACAGACAATCCGCGCACCAGGTTGAGAAGCGTCAGGTGGCGAGGCTCTCCGATGGCCAAATAGACGTTGGAGATGACGCCAAAGCGCGCGATCAAAAGCCCGAACGACAAGGCCTTCAGGACCACCGCGGCGCCGGCGTAGCGCTCGTCATAGAGAAGATCGATCAAGTCAGTGCCCATTGCAAACATGGCGCCGGCGGCACAGACGAAGGTGATGTCGAAGGGAAGGCGCATTTTCAGGAAGACCGTCGCCAACCGCTGCGGCTCCTCGCGGTAAACTTTGCTCAGCGCCGGCATGGCCACGGAGGAAAACAGCCGGTTGCCCGCCCCTTCCAGCATTGCCACCAGATTGAACCCGAGGGCGTAGAGGCCAAGCATGGTCGGCGTGACCCATCCGGCGAGCAGGATCTTGTCGCCATTGGCGGCAAGAACTGTGAATGCCGATGACAGGAGCACCCATTTGCCAAACCGGATCAGGTCGTTCACCGCTTGCCTGTCGAAGGCGAAACGATTGTTATGCCCCGGCAACCACCAGTAGCTTAGGACGGTGGAAACGACCGCCGAACACCAGGCGGCGGCCACAAAGGACCAGATGGACCGGGTCTGCCAGGCCAGCACAACTGCGACAGCGAGGCTGACGAGCTGAGCCACCAGTTCGATCCCCGTTACCCGTGCCAGGGCCAGTTCACGATAGGCGGTGATGACTTTGGTGGACTGCAGGCCACTGATGACCGTTACGAAACACAAAACCGCAATCACCGTGGGCAAGGCGGGTTCAGCATAGACGGACCCCGGGGGAAACCAGCCCCACCCGTTCGCCTGGGCAATGCCCCAGGCGATACCGGTGCAGACGAGCCAGATCAAAACCCCATGGGCAAGCTGTAACGTCCAGGCGGTGTTGAGATAAGCGGGCTCGTCGCCCATTCGACTTTGGATGGCGGCGGGACGAAGGCCAACGTCCGAGAGCATGGCGACGGCCACCTGCACCATCGTTGCCACCGCCATGACGCCGAACATCTCCGGGATCAACAAACGGGTCAGAACAAGGCTGCTGGCGATCCGAAGGAACTGCAGCAGCACGTACCCTCCCATCGACCAGCTTGCGGCATGGAGAATCCGCGCCCGAAACGGCCGATGCTTGCCGCCTTGGGGGCGCGCCGAGCCCCCCTGCGTCTGGCCACCCACGGTGGCAACGCCTTCGGCTTGCTGCGGCGGTCGTTTGCCGATGATCCTTCCACGTCCGGGAAGATACCCTTCCAATGCCACGACCCACCCCTCCCGTCCTGCCTGCATTGCGCATGAGCGCGTCGCCGCCAATAAGATCCCCGCCGTCAGGCAAGAGTCTCCAGCGCCCGCTCGGTTCGCTGTTCCGGTGGTGCCGTCGTTTTCGGCAGCAGGGATGCGTCGTCGCCAGTGTGTTCATGCGCGTCGGTACGCAGTTTCGGTCGCAGCCGCTCGGCGAGGACCCGCACGAACGGATCCAGGAGCATGCTGTCGTGATCACCGGGGACCTCCACGACCGCCAGATCGGCGACATGAGAGCCCCAGCCGTTGTCATGAAGCAGGATGTGGCGGTTCTCCGCCAGGCAGCGTCCCCCCGACAGACGATAGAAGACGGCCGGCCGTGGCCGATACAACGTCACCGCGCCATGGTAGGGTTTGACCACATAGGCTTGCGCGGCAGCGCGAAACGCCAGTTCGATACGAACATTGTTAAATCCCTCTGACGCCTCGCCACCGGCAGTCGCCATTCGCTTCCTTTGCCGCTCCTGCCTGCTGTTGTGCCGATCGCGATGCCATTTGCGCAGGTAGCCGGCCCGATGGCGGCCCAGATCCTGGCTCTTCATCACCAGCTTGTCAGCCAGCGACAAGCCCGGCTGCCGCGGCAAGGGGGTATCGATCAAGGCCAGGTGGGCGACTGTCTCGCCCGCGGCGACCAACTGCTGGGCAATCTCCATGGCGGTGATCCCCCCACCGGAATAGCCCGCCAGCAGATAGGGCCCTTCGGGCTGGATCCGGCGCATCTCCTCTATGCAGGCAAATGCCATGTCCTCAAACCGTCTATGCGGCTCATGATCACCGAAAAGCCCCCTCGCCTGCAGACCGAAGACGGGGCGATCCTTGCCGATTGCCATTGCCAGATGCCGAAGGTTGAGGACGTTTCCGAACATGCCCGCGCAGATGAACAAGGGTTGCGCCGGCGACGATGGGCCTGGGCTCATCGCCACCAGATGGATGGGCTGCGCGGCAGGGGGCGCGGCAGTGGGTTGGCTGCCAACCGCCTGCGCAGCCGGTTTGGCGGGCGCGCCTGCAGTGACACCGATGCGTTCGGCACATTCAGCAACCGTCGGCGCTTCAAACAACACCGACATCGGCAGGTCTACTCCCCACTGCGATCTTATCATCCGAAACAAGCGCACCGCGATCAGCGAATGGCCGCCAAGGTCAAAGAAATTGTCATCAACGCCGACACGTTCCACCCCCAGCAGTGATTGCCAAAAGCCCGCAAGGGTCTCTTCGACGGCAGAGCGTGGCGCCACATAGGCGCTGACCAGGTCGGGCCGTTCGAAACTCGCACCTGCTTGAGAGACGGCGCCGGCAGGTGGTTCGTCGACAAACTGCGAGAGTGCCTGAAGCTCTATCGAACTGACGATCATTTCACTGTAGGGAAGCGCAAGCACCCGCTCCAGTGCCTGCAGCCCCTCGCGGGGAGAGATCCCGTTCTTGACCTGCGTCTCAAGTCTCAGCATTGCCGGCGAGCGATGCGCTGCAGCAGCAGTCGCTGCGGGTCTGGTTTCATCCATTTGCTGCACGGCATCGCGCGTGCGACACATCGTCAGACGGCTGACCTCCACCAGCACGTTTCCCTGAGGATCAGCGATCGTGATGTCGAAGGACGAAAACCCCTCCTCGAGCTCCTGAAGCGCGCTGGGCCGCACCCAGCTCACCACCTTTGCCGGCAGTGGTGCGTGCAAATCCACTCCGCCATAGCCGACGGGCACCCAAAGCGCGCGGCTTTCACCATAGTGCGCACTCAGTTCGAGGGCAAAGCCAGTGGCGATGTCGAACAAGGCCGGATGAATTCGATACTGCCCCAGATCCTCCAGGAACTCGTCGGCGAGGACAAGATCGGCGATCGCCTCGTCTGATCCGAAGGCTACGGCGCGCAACACGTCCCAACGCCGCCCAAAGCGCAGATGGCGATCCTGGACCGAGGCAAGCCCTGCGCCATCGGGTGCGGTACGGCGTCTGTCGCAACGGCTGCGAATGAGGTCCAAGTCGAGAGCCGACCGTCGGCGCGGCTGCAACGTTTCGAGCAAGGCGTGTGCATGGACGATTTCCTGGCCATCCCGATGTTCCGGATGTTTGGAGGTGACAGAGACCTGGACGCCCGCCCCCCGCTGCTCGAGGCGTAGCCTGACCACCCGTGGCTGGCCGTCTTCCACCGCCATGGGCCGGATGAAGGCCAGGTCCCGCAGATGCACCTGTGGCCCCAGCCCGCATTCGATCGCAGCCTGCACGAGCATCTCCACGTAGCCGGTTCCGGGAAAGACCGCGGCGCCTGAAGAAATGCGATGCTCATCAAGCACCCAGTGCGTGTTGGTGGCAATCGTCGCTTCCAGGAACGGCAAGCCGCCGTCATCCATCCAGCGCGTCAGCAAAGGGCCATGCGCGGAGCGAGAGGATAGTTCCACCGTGCGGCCCGCACCGACGGCACGCGCGGCAAGCCCGACCTCGTTCCAAACGCCCCAATGGACGGCGATCACGCGTCGCTCGCCTCTGGCGGCGCTACAGGCATAGGCATTGAGATAGGCATTGGCCGCTACGTAGTCGACCTGGCCTGCGCGGGGGACGTCGGTGCTTGTCGAGGAGAACAGGATCAAAAAGTCGAGCGGAACGCTCGCCAGCACGGCGCCGAGCACGCGGGCACCCGTCACCTTCGGCGCCAGGACACGCTGCATGCCCTCCAATGTCTTCGATGTCAGCAATCCGTCGTCCAGGGCACCGGCGCAATGGAACACACCGTCCAGCCCCCCAAAGTGCTGGCTGGCCGCGGTGACCGCAGCCGACATCTGCTCGAAATCAGTGACATCGGCGCGGATGTGAAGGACCTCGGCGCCGGCCTCCTCCAGCCTGCCGATAGCGGCGATGGCGCGCCGGACAGCCGCCTCGCCCCACCCCTGACCAAGCCTCTGCCACTCCTGGGCCGGCGGGAGGGTCAGGCGCGAGACGAGCACCAGACGGGCAGCGTATTTGGCGGCCAGTTCGCCTGCAAGCGCCAGGCCGACCTCGCTGAAGCCGCCGGCAAAGAGATAGACGCCGTGACGGCGAAATCCCTTCGCGGGATCGACAACGGAGGGAAGCAGGTGAGGCAGGCTGGTCTGCAGCCAGCGCCGGCCCTGTCGCAGCGCGACGATTTCACAGGCCGGTGGTGCAAGCAGTTCCTCCCAAAGATCGTTTGCCAGGGCGTGCTGTTCCTGCCGCTGTGCGTGGCTGGTCCCGCCCCTGGCGCGCCATCGCCGCGGCGCGGCGACGTCAGCGGCGCCTGCCGGATCGACATCCACCAGCCGCACCGACAGCCGCGGCTGTTCCTTCGGCAACACCCGAACAGGGCCCAGGACAAGCGCCTTGTCCGGGCATACCGGATCCGACTCATCGACCTGCAGGATGCCACGGCTGACCACCGTGGCCGCAAGCTCCTCGTCAGGTGCCAGTTCCGCCCAGCTCTGGCCGAGCAATGCCAGGCTCTCGAACCCCCACTCCTGGAACTGGTGGACGCTGCTTGACCCCTCGCGCAGGCGCGGCCTGCGGTCGGCCAGCCACATGTGGACGAGGCACGAGGGCAAGAGGCCGTTGTTTTGCAGGTCGGCCACCAAAGCCTGGTAGCCGGATGCACCCATCTCGGGGCACAGCAGGTAGGTCTGCGCGTCACGACGAACGAAACTGTCGCCGCGCGTTACGGTCACAACACGGTGGCCGTTGGCGCGAAGGCGATCGACCAGCGTTTGTCCAAGCCCCTCGTCGTCCAGAAAGAACAGCCAGGTCCTGGGGTCAGTCTCTGCGCCAAGGGCGTAACCGACCACGCTGCGCTGGAAGCCGGGACGATATCCCCATCTGGCAATATCGGCTTCCTTGCTGATCGAAGGTGCCTGGCCCGAGCCGGCCGCTGGCCTGCTGGCTTCGATGAAGTACCGCTTGTGCTGGAATGCGTAGCTCGGCAGCGTCACCATTCTGGCCCCCGTCCGGGCGACCCATTTTCTCAAGTTCACGGGCAGGCCAGCGCAATAGGCGCGCCCCAGCGCCATCACCAGATGGCAGTGATCATCGGCATTGTCTTCCCCGTGTGGCAGGCTGTTGATGATCTGCTGGGGTCCAATCGCGCCATGGACCTTGGCAAGTGACGAGAGCACCCGGCCCGGACCGACCTCAATGTAAACACGCGCGCGATCCTGTGCCAGGGTTGTCAGGCCGTCGGCAAAACGCACGGTGTGGCGCAGATGCCGGCTCCAGTAACCTGGATCCATCGCCTCGTCATCGGTGAGCGTGACGCCGGTGAGATTGGAGACGATCGGAATGGCAGGTGCGCGTAATGCAATCGTTGCCACGAATGTCTCGAACCGGTGCAAGAGCTTGTCGAGCAGACGCGAGTGAGCCGCAATGCGAATGGCGACCGGTCTTGCGTCGACATCCCGGTCGTTGAGCATCTGGCGGAAGGTGTCGAGCGCTGCATCGTGACCCGAGACGACACACAGTCCCGGCGCATTGACGCATGCCAGATCAAGGGTTGGCGGAAGGATCGCCTTGACGGCCTGTTCGTCGAGCGGCACGCTGAGCATCCCGCTTGGTTCCACCGTTTCAAAGAGTTCGCCCCGCAGGCGCACCAGCCGCACGGCATCGCGGAATTCCATCACCCCCGCCAGACACGCAGCCGCATATTCTCCCATCGAATGGCCGATCAGCGCCGCCGGCTCGACGCCCAGGCGCTGCCACAGGCGCGCCAGAGCAACCTCCACAATCAAGATGGCGGGCAGCTGGATCGCCGGCCGCAGGAAGCATTCCTGGGCGTGCGGTGTCTTCGGGCTGAACCAGATGGAGCGTATCTCCTCGCCCAGCTGAGGATCCAGGGCAGACAGGCCCTCTTCGACGCAGTGACGAAATTCCTCGTCCTCGTCAAAGAGTGTCGCGGCCATACCAGGATATTGGACGCCGCCGCCGGGAAACATGAAGACGGCACCCGGAGCCGGCGCGATCTGCGTTTGCACGGCGCCGCGCTCTTGCGGCTTGGCCAGGGCCTCCAGTGCCTCCTGTCGATGCCGCACCGTCAGGACGAGGCTTTGCTCGAACCGGCCGCGCCCGTCAAAGAGGGTTTTGGCGACATCCTGAAGCGCCAGGTCGTCATGGCGTTCAAGCCAGTCCTTAAGCCGTGTCGCGCCAGCGTCGAGGGCGGCTCGATTGCGCGCCGACAGCAGCAGCAGAAGCGGATCGCCATGCGCGCCGGCCTGGTCCATCTGAAGGGCATCGGCAACATAGGGAACCGGCGCCTCCTCGAGGATGACGTGCGCATTGGTCCCGCCAACCCCGAGCGAGTTGACCGCCGCGCGCCGCGGCCCCGGCGTCTTCGGCCACGGCGTCAGGCGGGCGCAGACCTTGAAGGGTGTCTTGTCAAAGTCGATCGACGGATTGGGCCGCTCGAAACCAAGCGTCGGCGGGATTTCGCCGTGCTTGACTGCCAGCGTCGCCTTGATCAAGCCGACGACGCCAGCGGCCGTATCGAGATGGCCGATGTTGGATTTTGCCGAACCGACATAGCAATAGCCGGTCCGCGCTGTGGTTTTCCGGAAGGCTTGCGTCAAGGCTTCGATTTCGATCGGATCACCCAGGGGCGTGCCGGTGCCATGGCACTCGACGTACTGGATCGTGTCGGCTGCAATATCGCCAACCGATTGCGCTTCGACGATCGCTTCGGCCTGGCCGCTGACGCTTGGGGCGAGATAGCCGGCTTTGCTGCTTCCGTCGTTGTTGATGGCGGTACTCTTGATGACGGCGTGGATGATATTGCCGTCGCTGAGCGCATCGGCCAGGCGGCGCAAGACGACCACACCGGTTCCGCTTCCAAACACAGTGCCGGCGGCGCGGTGATCGAACGGCCGGCAGCGCCCGTCTGGCGAAAGGATCTCGCCTGCCTGGTAGAGATAGCCGCGTCGATGCGGGAACTCGATCGTGCTGCCGCCCGCCAGGGCCCAGTCGCATTCGCCACTGAGCAAACTTTGTGCCGCAGAGTGAACGGCGACCAGCGAGGTCGAGCAGGCCGTCTGAATGTTGATGCTCGGACCGCGCAGATCGAACAGGTAGGAGGCCCGTGTGGCCAGGAAATCCTTGTCATTGCCGGTATGACGCAGGAGAAACAGGCCTACCTGATCGACCAGCTGGCGATTGCTGCAGATGTTGAAGTAGAAGTAGGAGCCCATGCCGCACCCGGCAAATACGCCCACCGGCTCCGGCTTTCCGTTCGGGATCCTGCCGGCGTTCTCCAGCGCCTCCCACGCACATTCGAGGAATTGCCGGTGCTGCGGATCCATGATCGCCGCCTCCTTCGGGCTCAACCCGAAGAACTCGGCGTCGAACATGTCCATGCCGGCAAGATCGGCAGCGCGCGCCACGTAGTTTGGTTGCGACAGGCGATCAGGGTCTTCGCCTGCCGCCAGCAGTTCCTCCTGTGACAGGTCGCGGATCGACTCCACTCCGTGTCTCAAATTGCTCCAGAACTGCTCCAGATCGGCAGCACCGGGGACCCTGACGGCCATGCCGACGATGGCAATATCGTTGGCGGCGACAGAATGTCTTCCATCCAGCATTTCCATTCCCCCAAATTTGCACGCTCCGCCTTTGGTGGCAGCGGGTGACATGATCTGTGCGCAGGCCGCCATGGGCGCGCAGTGACCCCCGCTCATTTGTCGTCAGCGCCCACGGTGGCGCAATTACGCCTTTCGGAGCGCCTATCACCCGAAGGGAGGGGGCGAAGCCACATCTTGATGCGTCCCGGGTGAGCCCGCCTCCACCGCATGGCTACCTGCGTGCATGTTGATCTTTGCTGCCCGCGTGGCTTGTATCTGTTTGGTGCAAAAGGGGCGAAAGGGGATCACCATGGGCAATTTTTCCGCCGTGTTGGTAGGAGACGGGCTGTTGCTGGCCGACTGTGGTGAGCGACTGCTGGGCCGAGGGCATGCCATCGGCCTTGTGGCGACAGACAATCCGCAGATCGCAACCTGGGCGGCATCTCGCGACCTCCCGACCCGGCCCTTCGAGGAGCTTGAGGCGGCGCTGAAGGACCTGCCGTTCGACTGGCTGTTCAGCATCGCAAACCTCAGACTCTTGCCCCCGACGGTTCTGGCGCGGGCAAGCAGGGGTGCCATCAACTTTCACGATGCCCTGCTGCCCGAACTGGCCGGCCTCAATACGCCGGCCTGGGCCATCATCGAAGGACGGCGCATCCACGGCGTCACATGGCATGCGATGACCGCCGAGGTTGACCAGGGACCCATCTTTCTGCGCCGGTCCTTCGACATTGCCTCCGATGAAACGGCTCTTACCCTCAACAGCAAATGCTTTGCTGCCGGGATCGAGAGCTTTGGCGAGCTTCTCGACAGGATCGAGAGCGGCGATCTGAGCGCCGAGACCGAGGCAGCAGTGCCCAAGCGCATGTACCGGCGCAGCAGCCGGCCGCCGGCAGCAGCAACGCTCGATTTCGGCCAGTCCGCAGCGACGCTGGACCACTTGGTGCGCGGACTCGAGTTTGGCCCTGGCTACATGAACCCGTTGCTGACGCCAAAGATCCGCCATTCCTCAGGGCTCTATCAGGTGAGCGCATTGACCGTCGCCGACCAGCCGGCCGAGGCAGAGCCGGGGACGGTTCTTTCGGTATTCGGTGATCGCGTCACCATCGCGACGATCGACCGCAGCGTGACCGTATCGGCGCAGCGGCGGGTCGGCGGCGACCTCGTACCGCTTGCCGCCGCCGTCCAGACCGGCGAACGGCTGCCGTTCTGGACCGCACCGCAATCCGAAGCACTGACCGATGCCGTTGCGGCGCTCGCACCGCACGAACCGGGTTTCGTTTCCGCGCTACGGCACAGAATCGACGCCGGCCTGCCGGAGACGGTGGCGTTCGATCCCGGCCAGGAGCCGGTTCTGGGCATCTTGCCATTGACTGCCTGCGATGGCTTGGCCCGCAGCCATCGGATCGGCCTGATCTGTTCCTTTGTCGGGCGTCTGGCAGATCAGGAGGAGTTTGATCTGGCCTTCAGCCATGACAGACTTTCCCATCTCTCGGCTGTCTGGCCGGGCTATTTTTCGCCGTCAGTGCCGCTGCGCGTTAGTCTCAGCGCTGCTGCCACCCCGCAGCAGGTGATTGATGCCACGGAAAGACAATTGCGCACGCTCGACCGGCGCCTGACCTATCTTGAAGACGTGCCAGATCGTTATCCCGGAATTGCCTCGACGCCTCTCAGCTTTGGTATTGTCGATGCCCGGATTCCGCCCCTGGCGCAACCGCTTGCAGGCTGTGTCGTAACCTTCCGGATTGGCGCGAGCAACTGCGAGTTCGTCTACGACCGAAACCGGCTCGAGGATTATCGCGCCCGCGCCATCGTGCGACGCCTCGAGCACTTCGCTGCGGCTTTTTCCGACACTCAGCGCAGCCTGGCCGATCTTCCGATGATGAGCGACAAGGAACGCAACACGCTGCTATACACATGGAACAAGACCGCCAAGGATTATCCCTCGGATGTCTGCGTCCATCACCTGATTGAACGCCAAGCCGTTGCCACTGCAGATGCAGAAGCCGTCTACAGTGCCGGCGAAAGCCTCTCCTACCGGGCGCTGGATGAGCGGGCAGAGGCCTTGGCCGCTGCACTCATCGCACGCGGCGTGGGGGCCGAAACCATTGTCGGCCTCCACCTTAAGCGGTCGGTGGATCTGGTGGTGGCGGCGCTGGCCGTCTGGAAGGCCGGCGGAGCTTACCTGCCGCTGGACCCGGATTTCCCGCAGGACCGCCTCGCCTTCATGATCGACGACAGCAAGGCCGGACTGGTCATCTGCAATCGGGAGCTGGCATCTTCTGCCGTCTTGTCGGGTGCCGATGTGCTTGTTCTCGACGACGTGGCATCAGGCACTGCATCGGTGCCCCCCGGGCGCAAGCGGGCGGCGCCCGAAAATCTAGCTTATGTGATCTACACATCCGGCTCCACCGGCAAGCCGAAGGGCGTCATGGTCGAGCACCGCAATGTCGTGAATTTCTTTGCCGGAATGGACGAGCGGGTGGCGGTTTTGCCGGATCGCCAGAACGTGTGGCTGGCGGTCACGAGCCTCTCCTTCGATATCTCGGTCCTTGAGCTGTTTTGGACACTCTCGCGCGGCTTCAAGGTGGTCCTGCATACGCCGGAGATCGCTCGGGCCAGGGCGAGCGTGCGCGCAGCAGACGCCAGCCAGCCCCAGCAGGCGCTGTCCTTCGGCCTTTTCTACTGGGGCAACGACGCCGCGGCCGGATCGAACAAGTACCGGCTGCTCATCGAAGGCGCCAAGTTCGCAGACGCCAACGGCTTTGATGCTGTGTGGACGCCGGAACGGCATTTTCACGCCTTCGGCGGACCTTTTCCGAACCCGTCGGTCAGTGGTGCGGCCGTGGCGGCTGTCACGACGAACATTTCGATCCGAGCTGGCAGCTGCGTGCTGCCGCTCCATCATCCCATCCGGGTCGTCGAAGAATGGGCCATGGTCGACAATCTGAGCAATGGCAGAGTGGGGCTTGCGTTCGCATCCGGCTGGATGCCTGAGGATTTTGTGCTGCGGCCGCAAAACGCACCGCCCAACAACAAGGAAAGCCTGCACAGAGACATGGAGCTGGTCCGGCAATTGTGGCGGGGCGAGAGCGTCGCCTTCGATATGGGGGGCGGCAAGCCAGTTGACGTGGTCACGCAGCCGCGGCCTGTGCAAAAAGACCTGCCGGTGTGGCTGACAACGGCGGGAAACCCGCAAAGCTACCGTGACGCGGCCAGCGCCGGCGCCCACGTGCTGACCCATCTGCTCGGCCAGTCAATCGAGGAGCTCGCCGAGAAGATCAAGATCTATCGTCAGGAGCTGGAAAATACCGGGAAAGATCCGTCCAGGTTCAAGGTAACGCTGATGCTGCATACCCTGATCGGTGAGGATCGCGAGCTGGTGCGCGAACAGGCGCGGGGCCCGCTGAAGGCCTATTTGCAGAGCGCCGCGGCCCTGATCAAGCAGTACGCCTGGGCCTTTCCCGCTTTCCGCAAGCCTGTCGGGACGGGTGAGGCTGTCGACCTTGATCTGAGCAAACTGGCAGCCGATGAGATGGACGCCATTCTTGATTTTGCCTTCCAGCGCTATTTTGACGACAGCGGCCTGTTTGGAACTGTCTCCGACGCTCTCGAGCGGCTGACACAGGTCAGGGCGGCAGGGGTTGACGAGATCGCCTGCCTGATTGATTGGGGCCTTCCTGAGGCCGTGGTTCTCGATGGGCTGGTCCCCTTGGCCGCAGTTGTCAAACGCACCCACGACCTCGCAGGCTCCGGCCATGGTGACCGTTTCGCCGACGAGGTGGTCCGCCACCAGGTGACGCACCTCCAGTCGACCCCCTCGATGATGCGCGCCTTCATGATGTCCGAGGAGGACCGCACTGCCCTTCGACAGATCCGCCATATCCTGCTGGGTGGGGAGGCCTTGCCTGGTGCGCTGGTGGCCGCATTGAAGCGGACGACGGCGGCAACCATCGAAAACATGTATGGGCCGACCGAGACCACCATCTGGTCGTCTTCATGCGAAGCCGTTCCTACAACCGGCGTTGTGCCGATTGGACGGCCGATCGCCAATACTCAGCTATACGTTCTCGACGGCAAGCTCCGGCCCGTGCCAACGGGCGACGCCGGCGAACTGTTCATCGGCGGCGATGGTGTCGCGCGCGGTTACCTCAACCGCCCGGATCTTACCCAGGCCCGCTTTTTGGATAATCCGTTCGCGCCAGGTCGCATCTACCGTACGGGAGATCTTGTTCGCTTCGACGAGACCGGCCTGCTCCACTTTCTCGGCCGCAACGACCAGCAGGTCAAGATTCGCGGCCATCGGATTGAGCTTGGTGAGATCGAAACCTGTATCGCGGAGTTCCCCGGCGTTGCGGAAGCTGTGGTCGTTGCCCGAAAGGATCACGCGGCGGAGGCGAGGCTGGTTGCCTACATCCGAACCGATGGCAAGGCCGTGTGTGACGACGCGTTGCGGCAACATCTTCAGCAATCGCTGCCTGATGCCATGGTTCCGGCCGACATCGTCCAGCTTGCCGCTTTCCCGCTGACCCCCAACGCGAAGGTCGATCGCAACCGTCTCCCGACGCCTCACCCAAGCCGAAGTCCGTCGAAGAGCCCGGCCTTCGTTGGTCCTGTCGGCGACATCGAGGAGGTTTTGAGTGCCGTCTTCGCGCGCACATTGGGATGCGAGCGTGTCGGGCGGACGGAGAACTTCTTCTCCCTTGGCGGCCATTCGCTGCTTGCCGTCCAGATGCATCGTGAGCTGAAGGCCTCGTTTGCACCCGGCTTGACGATCACCGACCTGTTCCGCTTTCCAACCGTGGCAACACTTGCTGCCCACATCGGCGGGCAAGACACCGCACACGAAAGCCTCGACAAAGCGGCCGACCGAGCAGCGTTGCGGCGGCAGGCACTTCAGCAACGCCAAGCGCGGACGGCCCGCGCGGATGCCCTGGTGTGAGCATGCTGCTGCATGGCCTGTTGCCGGGCTCGGTGGCAATCGCACAGGTGGAACTTTCAGCACCGATGCAGCCATTGTTTGCTGCAGAACGGGCCTCCTTGAAGGGGGCATATGCGCGCCGGTGGCGCGAGTTTGCAGCCGGTCGCACCTGCGCCCGCCGCGCCCTTGCCAGGCTTGGGCAGCCGCCCGTCGCCATACCCGCAAGCGATGATCGTACCCCGTTGTGGCCGAACGGCTACATCGGCTGCATCAGTCACAGCCCGGAAAAATGCGTTGCGGCCGTAGCTGCCAGGAGTGGCGCCGTTGCCGCAATTGGCGTCGACATCGAGCGCAGTGATGCCGTCAGTCCGGATCTGGCACAGGAGATACTGGACAGAGAGGAACAGTTGTGGCTGTCGCTGCAGCCACAGGCCAGGCGGACGACCGTCCTCACCGCGCTCTTCAGTGCCAAGGAATGCATCTTCAAATGCCAGTTTCCCATCAGTCACAGAATGTTCGGTTTTGAGGCCCTGACCGTCACACTCGCACTTGAGGACGGATGGTTTGCGGGACGCTTCAACGAAAACGTCGCCCCGTTTCGCGCCGGCGACTACCTCGGCGGCAAGATTGCCTTGGCGGAGGGACATGTCGTCACGGCAATGACGCTGCCTGCGATCGGCTCAACGAGCATGGTGCGCACGATGGGCGATTTCGCGCGAGAACAATGCCAGCAGCGGCACGACACCATAGCAGTACCGTCGCCATAGCCGGCGTGGATCGCTCAGCATTCGATGCAACCATTCCAGCCCAAGGCTGCGCATCCATCGTGGTGCGCGCCGCTTTGTCCCCACCAGGAACTCCAGGGATGCGCCAACGCACAAGCCGATGCCGCGGGCGTGCGGATGACGCAACAGACGGTGGGCGAGGATGTCGGACTGCGGCGAGCCAATGGCCAGGAACACGAAGCGCGCCTGTGCCTGCACCACGAAGTCTACACAATCCTGCATGGCCTGCGCGTCGTCGAGCACGCTCATCGGTGGAACGAGAGCACGGAAATCCACGTCGGGGTAGGATGCGCGCAGCCGCGCCACGACATCGTGATTGGGGGCGATCATGCAGATCCTGTCGCCCTTGCCGATCACCTGGCGAAACAACGCCTGCGTCAGGTCGGAACCGGTGACGAGCGGCAGCTTGAATGAAAGAAGACGGGCAAGCGCGCATATGGGCCTGCTATCACAGACGCTGAGCCAGGCATCGCGCACGCATTGCTGCAAGACCTCGTCGCTCTTCAGTCTCACGACGTAGTCGACGTTTGGCGTGACGATATAGCGAAAGGACGCCACTGGCGCACTGTCGCGTAGCATGGCGAGCACTGTCGATTGCGACTTCAGGTCGAAGGGCGCGCCCAGGAACATGCGCCGAGGTTTGACCGCCACGCTTGCAGCGGAGATCGACATTTCAATCGCGACCATGACCTTTTCCTCCATGCCCGGCGCGACAGGCGTCGATTGACGTCCTGCTTTGCGCAGCGCTTCCAACCCCCTGATTTCCCGAATATTTTTACACCCGGCGACAGCGGGCTCAATTCACCCAGACAGCAGCAAATGGGAGGAGGGTCTTGTCCTTGGCACTTGTGGGGATCGAAAGGATGACGTCGATTTCATGCAAAGGTCGTAGAGCCGTAGAGACGCAATCGATGCGTCTTCCACTAGTCTTGCTGTGCGCAGATTGGGCAGGGAGACGACAGTGGTTCAGGACGCTTTGACGGCTGGCGCGGGTGTGGCGATGATCCCTCTCGCGGCAGCGACCGTGTTTTTCTGTCTGCAATGCGCATTGGGATTGCCAGAGCCCGTGGCGAAGGCGCCGCCGGCGCGTCGATCCGATCCACTCGCCGTGCTGATCCCCGCCCACAACGAGGAAGACACCATCAGCGCAGTCTTGGAGAGCGTACGCCAGCAACTGGGACGAAGAGACCGCCTCCTGGTCGTGGCAGACAACTGCACAGATGATACGGCGCAGCGTGCGGGTCGGGCCGGTGCTGAGGTTCTGATACGATGCGATCCCGGACGCCGTGGCAAGGCTTATGCTCTGGCCGCAGGGATCACCCATCTTGCCACAGTGGCGCCTCGAACGGTGATCGTGATTGACGCCGATTGTATCGTCGCTCCCGGGGCAATCGCACATCTGGCAGGAGCCGTGGAGCAAGAGCGTCGACCGATTCAGGCGCGCTATCTCATGCTTGCCCCCGAGCAAGCGCGGAAACAATTCGCATTTGCGGCCTTTGCTTTCTTAATCAAGAACAGCATTCGCCCGAGCGGCATGGGCCGATTGGGTCTTCCCTGCCACCTGACAGGCTCGGGAATGGCTTTCCCTTGGGCGGCGATCGCCAGTGCAGATCTTGTCCACGGCCATCTGGTGGAGGACATGAAGCTTGGACTTGACCTAGCTCAAGCGGGCCCCGGTGCCGGCTATTGTCACTTGGCGCTGATCACCAGCTGCTTTCCGCTTTCGAGCCATGGGCAAGCGTCGCAGCGCTATCGCTGGGAAACGGGACGCATCGCCTTGTTGCGCACCTGTGCTCGTCTGCTTGTCTCGCCGGTTCCGTACCGGCGGCCTGCACTGCTGCTTCTGATCCTCGACACGTTGATTCCCCCCCTCACGCTTTTGGCGGCATTGCTGAGCCTTCAGGTTGTGATGGCGGCGGCGCTGGTTGTGGCTGGCGCGGGCCTTTGGCTCTTGGTCGGCGCCCTGATTTCCTGGCTCGCTTTCGCGCTTGCGATCTCGGTTGTCTGGTGGCGACACGGGCAAGAGATTGTACCGCTGTCGCTCCTGTCTTCGCTGCCTGGCTGGGCGGCGAGGCGGCTGGCCCTTTACCCTTCATTCTATCGCGGTGAGCACACCAGCTGGATCCGAACCGATCGAAGCGCAGGGGATGTCTGAACGTCTCGAAGACAGGACGACCATCATGAAGTGGCCCTGGCCCCTTCCTCTGCACTCTTCTTCATCTGATGAAGCCGCGCCGAGAGAATGTCTGCGACCCGCAGCCCGTTTGCCGCGATCGTCAGGGACGGATTCACACCGCCGCTCCTGGGGAAGAAGGAAGCGTCGACCACAAGCAGATTGTCGAGGTCATGGCTCCGGTTTTCGCCATCAACGACCGATAACCGCGGATCAGATCCGGCTCGGCAGGTACCGCAGGGATGACCGAAGTTGAGATTGATATTCGGGGTCAGGACCATGGTCCGACGGGGCCAAAAAGCAGCCCGATAGATGCGGCGAAAGCGGCGTACCCGCTGCCGCAGTTCCGGTCTGATCACATATTCGAAGTAGATCGTGTCGGGGTGGTCGGGGTGGGGGCGGACGCGGTTGTCCGGATAGGGGTAGTCTTCCAGCACCGTCGCCAGAATGGTCGCCCGTCCCAACAGCCAGGCGGCTATGAAGGCGGGCGCATAGAGCATCCGCCGCAGCGGTCGCAACCATCCCAATGGACCGGTATCGATCATGCCCTTGAGCACGTGCACGATGTTGCCCATCGTTGCGGCCATGCCGGTCGATTGAATAATCCCGAAGTCGTCGTCACCGGATTTGTAGAAGTCGCGGACGGCAAGGGAACGCTCGGCATTGACGGTCCGCGAACGGCCCCGCGGCCAAACCGCCACGAAGTCGGAGACGTGAAACATCAGGTTCCTGCCGACCATGTCGGAAGAATTCGCCACACCGTTCGGCCAGAAGCGATTTGCCGAGCGTTGCAACAGGAGCGGCGTCGACAGGGCTCCCGCCGCCAGCGCATAGAACCTCGCCTGGACCACCACCCGTTCACTGTTGCGGCGGCAGATCAGTCCTTTCACCGCCGTTGCATCCGCATCGATGGTCTCCACCGTGCACATGTCGAGAAAGGTCACGCGACCGGTGCGCATCGCCGACTCCACCAGAACACGACCGGCATCGTGCTTGCACGAGCGGTGGCAGATGGTACCGCCACACGCCAGGCATCCCGGCTTTGCTTCGCAAGCGTTGTGCAGTTGATAAGGCCTGAGCCCCTTGTCCTTCAGGAGGTTGAAAAGGTCGTCATCGGAGGTGGTCATCGAAGGCGGTTTGCGCAGTGCCGCGGGCGGGCCTTCGAAGAAGGGGTCCGGGCTGCCTCGGACGCGAAACAGGGATTCGACCTCACGGTAGTAGGGCTCCAGGTTGCGGTACGGGAAAGGCCATTCCGGCCTGCCAGCTGCGTCTTCGAAGTCGGCGGTCGACAGGCGCTCCAAAGTTCCCGCGTAGAGGAGGGTCGATCCTCCTGCGCCGCATCCCAGGGGTGGGTAGAAGTTCGTCTCTCTTTCGTCGACACGCGCAAGGATCGGCGTGGGCCAGCGACCATGCTGGAGCCTCAGTTGTTCGTCAGGGACGTCTGGGTTGTCCGCACCGTCGTCGGCGAAGGTCATCATTCCCTTTTCGACAAACACAACGGTGTGGCCTGCCCGTGCCAAGGCATATCCGAAGGCGGCCCCGCCCATTCCCGCGCCCACGATCGCGACGTCCCACTGCATCATCTTGGCCTTCAAGATTTGAGTTTTGCTGTGACATGAGGATGGCTGCAAGGCGTTATGTGGCAGGCGTGTTCGAACCCGGTGACAGGCCTGGCTTCGGCAGGCCTGTCACCGGTCGACGCGTGGTTTTGTTCCCGTCCGCAATCGCGCGATCCTTATCCAAGACGCTCATTATCGACAATTCGCCATAAGGACATGCGCCCTAAGGCGTAGGGCCGCGTGAATGTTCGCGCCCGCTCCGGCCGTGTATTCTGAAGTGGGTACTGGGGACGAGAACATGACGGTAACTGTGCAATCTGCGACGACGAGCGCGGTCTACCGGCCGCGCCCGCTTGCTGGTCGGGGCGGGCTTGGCCACGGGGCCATCGCCTGGCTTGTCGCGGCCGCCGATTTCGTGATGCTGGTTGCGGCAAACGCTGCAGGTTTCGTGCTCTACGAACAAATCAGCTTCAGCCTGACGGCCGACCCGATTGGCTATATTGGCATCGGGCTGCTGGTTGCGATGAGCTTTGTGCTCGCCATGCATAGCGCCCACGCCTACCGGCCGGACGCGATCCTGCGGCGCCGCCACCAGATGCGGCTGATCAGCCTGCTCATACCGGGTGTGTTCGGGTTCCTGCTGACGGTCCTCTTCTTTCTCAAGCTCGGAGCGACCTTCTCACGCGGTTCCATCGGCGCCAGCCTGCTTTTGTCGTTTGTCGGCCTGATCGGGCTGCGGCTCCTGTGGCCAGCCTTCCTCCCCTATGCCATGGCACGTGGTGCATTCGGGCGGCGGCGCATCCTGCTGATCTGCAGCGCAACGGCGCATGTGACGGCGTTCGAGGAACGCGCCGTCGCGCATGGTATGATTGTCGTCGAGGTGCTGCGCTTGCCTCAGGATGAGGAACTTTGCCAGTCGGCTCTGGATTTCACCCTGACCGCGAGCCGCAAGCGCGTCGACGAGATCATCATGGTCTGGGGTGAGCCCGACCTGGCGGGCCTCCAGGGCTATCTCTGGCAGATGCGGCGTTCCCCGCTTCCCGTCAGCGTTGCCTTTGATGGCTTCATCGGCACCATCGTCTCGGCAAATCCGCGTGCGATTGGCGGCCTCACCGCCTTCCAGTCGCAGCGGCCGCCGCTCAGCCTCTGCGAAAGCGCTATCAAGCGACTGTTCGACATCAGTTTTTCCGCCACCTGTCTTCTGGCCTTATCGCCGATGATGCTCGCGGTCGCCGTGGCCATCAAGCTCGACAGCCCCGGCCCTGTGTTGTTCCGGCAGGTCCGAAAGGGCTATGGGGGCCGGCCGTTTCGCATCGTCAAGTTCCGCAGCATGACGGTGCTCGAGGACGGGCCTGAGGTGCGCCAGGCAACCCGCGGTGATGACCGCATCACCCGCGTCGGTGCCTTTATCCGTTCAACAAGTCTCGATGAGCTGCCGCAGTTCTGGAACGTGCTCAGGGGTGACATGTCGGTGGTCGGCCCAAGGCCGCACGCCTTGGCGCACGACGACTACTTCGACACGCAGATCGGCGAGTATGTCTTTCGCCGCCATGTCCGACCGGGACTGACCGGCTGGGCGCAGATCAACAAGTGCCGCGGCGAAACGCCCGACATCGAAAAGATGGAAGAGCGAGTGCATCACGACCTTTGGTACATCAACAACTGGTCGCTGTGGCTGGATGTCAAGATCATCCTGCGCACCGTCTTTCAGCTGCACGACCTTCGCGCGGCATATTGATCCGCTAGATGCCGCGTCCCGATGGCGTCACGTCGCGCAGGCCTGCCTCGTCGATGATGATTTCGCGGGGCACAGGATGAGCAATGAAGCCGATCGGGCTGGCGCTGGGGCCATAGGCCCCACTGCTGTGGACTGCGATCAGGTCGCCCGCCTCGACAGGGGGCAGGTGAACGCCGTTGGCCAGCCGGTCAATCGAGGTGCACAAGGGGCCAACGAGCGTCACGGGTTCCAACGGTCCCTGGCCGTTTACCTTGTGCATCGGATAGTTGCGGTGCATGACCATTCCGAAATGACCACTGGCGGGAAGATGGGCGTTCATCCCGCCATCGCAGATGGCAATCTTCGTGCCGCGCGATAATTTCGTCGAGACCACGCGCGTCACGAAATATCCCGCTTCACCGGTCAGGTAGCGCCCGATCTCCAGGACGAACCGTGTCCCGTGAAAGCAGCTCCTGGCGGCCAGCGCATCGAGATCCGGACAAATATCGCGCCCAACCGCCTCCAGATCGAGCGGCTCGTCGCCGCCATGATAGGGAATGCCAAGGCCCGAGCCGAAGATCAACGTCCTTGGCAAAAGGCGGTGCCGATCGCTGACGTCGGAGAAGATCTCGATGAAGTTGCGGTAGTTCTCGCAGATGGCTTCGGCGCGCAAACATTGGGTGCCGGCGTAGATGTGCAGACCCTGCAGGCACAAACCCGGCAAGGCGAGGATCGCGTCGATCGCCTCTGGACTGTCCTCCACGTCGATGCCGAAGGGCGATGGGCGGCCCGCCATCTGGTCTCCGAAACCCTTGGGAACCGCGGCCGGGGCCAGGCGCACGAGGATTGGCTGCTGGCGCCCGAGCTCGACCGCAATCGCGCTGGCGCTGACGGCCTCGCGCACCGATTCAACGACCAGTTCTCCGACGCCGCCCTCAATGGCTTCACGCAATTCGGCATCACGCTTTCCCGGTCCGGTAAAGCTGAGCCGCGAGGCCGGCCATCCCGCAGCAAGCGCGAGGCGAAACTCGCCGATGGAAGAAACATCCAGCCCATCTGCCTGGGTGCGCAGCCACTCCAGCAGGGCCGGATTGGGGTTGCTCTTGACGGCGAAGCTGAGCAGGAACCGCCCGCCGAAGGCCTGGCGCAGGCGTTGGCCTCGCTGCTTGATCGCAGCGAGATCATAGACGTAGCAGGGTGTGCCGAACCCGTCGGCGGCCGCCTGCAGCCAAAGATCGATTGCCGCCGCCTGCTGCATTACACCGTCGCCTGGGCAAACGCCAGAATGCGAGCTGGGGTGTCAAAGTTCTCCAGCGTCACATCTTCCGTGCGAATGACCATGCCGCTCGCCTGTTCGATGAAGCCCAGAAGCCCCACCATCGAGACGGAATCGAGCAGTCCTGACGAGAACAGGGGCGTGTTGAGCTCCACATCCTTGATCTCGAGGTCATCGCGCACATAGGCGAGCAGCGTGTTTTGGTCAAAAATCACAGCACCATGTCTCCCTTGTGAATGTTTCGGCTGTCCGTGCCGGCGTGCTCTGCTTCGTCGGGCGCGCCTTGGCTGCGACAATGTTTTACGACCGCCGGACGATCGAGCTTGCCGCTGGCGGTGCGCGGCATGGCATGGCGCCAAAGATGAAAGCGGCGCGGCACCATGTAGCCTGGCATCACCTTGCGGCAGTGACGCAGGAGCCTCTCCTCGTCGATATCGCCGTCAGCCGGCGTGATCGCGACATGGACGGTTTCGCCAAGCTCGGCATCGGCCATGCCGAAGGCCACCGCTTCAGCAACCGCGCCAGAGCGATACACCAGATCCTCCACTTCCTCCGGGCTGACGCGGAACCCGCTGGTCTTGATCATCGCGTCCTGGCGACCGACAAACCAAAGATCCCCGTCCTCGTCGAGCCTGACGGTGTCGCCGCTATAGACAACCGGCTCGTCGCCGATCAGGTGGAAGAGTTCCGGGCATGGCCGGATCTTCTGTGCCGTCAGGTCCGGCCGACCCCAGTAGCCAAGGCTGACAAGAGGACCACGGTGAACGAGCTCACCCTCCTCCAGTAGCCCGGCAAGCCCGCCGCCGCTTTTGACCACAAAAACCTCGGCATCGGGTATGGCGCGTCCGATCGAACCCATTTTGCTTTCAAACCGCTCAGGAGCCAGGAACGTGGAGCGGAAGGCCTCGGTGAGACCGTACATCAGATAGATGTCGACCCCGGGAAACACGCAAGGCATCTGGTCCATGACGTGAGGGGCAATCCTGCCGCCGGAATTGGTGATCCGCTTCAGGGCCGGCAACCGCGTCGGAGACGCCACCAGCTTGCGCACGATCTGGCTCCACAGGGGTGCAACAGCCGCAAGGCCGGTCACCTGCTGGCGCACCATGGTGTCTATGACTTCTGCCGCCAGGGGAACGGCCTGATGCACTACCGTCCCGCCCATCAGCATCATCGTCGTCAACTGATTAAGGCCATAGTCGAAGCTGTAAGGCAGCACGCTCAGCAAGCGGTCGTGTCGGCTAAGGCGCAAATATCGCGCCACCGATCGCGCGCCGGCGAGGATATTGGCGTGACTGAGCATCACGCCCTTGGGAAGGCCCGTCGAACCGGACGTGTAGATGATCATCGCCAGATCGTTTCCCAGCCGCTTCCCCGGACGCGCCTGAGATGGCGAAGGAGCATCTTGCCAGGAGACGAAGCTTGGGTGACCGGGGGCGGGTCCGTTGACCAGGACTGCACTGACGGTCGCCGGCAGGCGATCTTGCGCCAGCGGCCCGGCCGCTCTCGCCTCGACAATCAAGCCAGTGGCGCGGCTGTCGCGGGCGACATACAGCAGTTGCTCGCGTGTCCACTGGCTGTTGACGTTGACGATCACGGCACCGATCTTGGCGATCGCAAACATTGCGACAACCTCCGCGAGGCTTTTGCGCAATTGCACGACAACCCGGTCTCCTGCCACGACCCCCTGGCCGACCAGGTGGTCCGCCATGTGGTCGACACTGTCGCTGAGCGCGCCATAGCTGACGTCGCGATCATCATCAACGATCGCTATCGCCTCAGCGTGGTGGGGGAGGTTGTCGCTGAGCAGGTGGTAGAAACTGGTTGCGAGACTAGTCATGGATGCGTCCTCTGGCTGGGTCCTGCCGGTCCGGCTCACGGCGAAACGGGCCCAGCCGCGGGTAGACCCGGGCTGGAGAGCCAACGACGATGCAGTCAGACGGGACATGGCTGGAAACTGCAGTATTGGCCGCAATGCGCACCCTGTCGCCGATGCGGATCGGGCCGAGCACCGTGGCGTTGACGCCGATAAACACGTCGTCGCCGATCACCGGCGCCCCTGGCGTCATATTGGTGCCAATGGTGACATTGTGCATGACGCCACAGCGCTTGCCGATCACCGTGTCGGGATGGATGGACAACGACCCCTCTGCATGGATGATGTGGAACCCCTCCCCCACGGTTACCCCCGGCGGGATCCAGATCCGCGTCAAGGTCGCCACGGGGGCGTGAATGGCAGCATAGAGTTTGCGGGCCAGGAAGCGCGACCAGCGGCGCCGGCGGCTTTCGCTCCAGCGTCCAAGGCGATAGGTCAGCAGAGCCAGAAACGCGGCGTTGAACAGCGTGCTTCCATGCCGCCGGTAGTCCAGATGCACGTCATGGAGCATCTGCCGTTTCGGTCGACGGCCGGAGAGGGGTCGCGTCTGGGCGCTGCAATCGTTAAGGACCGTGCCGGAGGGTCTCTTCGCCATCACCCAACCACCAGGTCCAGAGTGCGCGAGACATCGTCCCAGTCGACGGAAAAGGCGTCGTGCGAGCCCTCTCCGACGACGAAGGCATAGGCCTGTCCTTGACGGTCGGTGACCACCTTGAGGATGGAAACCACCCGATCCGGCGGCTGGATCACGAAGAGTGCGGCGTCATTGGGCATGATCTGAAGCCCATGCGTCAGATGGCTGCCTTCGACGCCTGCGACGACCCGGGCGCCCGCACAGGCGTCGATCACCTCCGCAAGCGTGGCCGATGCCGGATCAAGGACGCGAAACCCCCGGTGTCTGGCGAAGTGTTCGGCGATCTCGCACTCGTTGACCAGCAGCCGGCGATCGCCGGTCTGCCCCCGCAACAGGAAGACCCCCGGATGCCTCGCAAACAGGTCCGACCCGCGCAGCTTCGCTTTCAGCGCATCGGCACGGCGTTGCTTGCCCTCGTTGCTTCCGTGGTCGCGAAAGACCACAAGGTCGTCGAAATGCATATCGGCAATCGGCTGTGCGCAAAACTGGAGCTGGCGGGAGTACTCCTCCTGGTGGCGGGTGGCCGGCGCGCGCGTGCGCACCGGATGGCCGCTGTCGGCGGCAAGCTGGTAGGTCAGGCAGTCATCGAGGAGCCACATGCCAAACCAGCGATTGCCCATCCAGCTTTCAAAGAGCGTCGCCTGCGTCATGGCGGTCTTCGGGCGCGCATAGACCGGCAGCCGACGACGGCGCGGCCGCAAGGGGTAGGCCGCATGACCCGCATAGAGCGTACCATCGATGAGATCGACATCTCTCAGCCGAAGCGCGACGGTTGCCTGCTGAACAGACTCATAGTCCCCACGAAAACCGCGGACGACCTCGGCGATGCTGCCAAATCTGGTGGCGCGAATGCGTTCCAGGTGGTGCGGCAAGAAGCGCGCGGGCGGGATATAACGACGCGTTGCCGGCGCAATCGTCCATTGCTCGGCGGCGACGGCATCGAGCTGCGTCTCGCCGCATCCGATTGCTTTTCTGCCATAATGGCTGACTGGCCGCCAAGACAACATGAGATCCCCTGACCCTTCGGCTGGAGCCACAACTGCATTGCAGGCGGCTCGGTGGGATCATTTCATATCTGTGCGCCGATTGCAGATACGCCTTCGGATGATTGTCCTAGCCATATTGAGGTATGCGGACCGGGTGAGCCCACCTCGTTGCCGCCGGCCAAACGGGCAGCAAGCTTGGCGGCACTGATGTGGTGGTTGAAGTGCGCGATGATCTTGGCGCGCGCGTTCGTCTGCAGTCTGACGGCAAGCTGTTGGTCGGTGAGAACGCGCATCACCGCCTGCGCCAGTTCCTGTGGCTGTGCATCCGGGACAAGAAGGCCGTCGACCTCCTCTTCAATCAATTCGCTGTTGCCGCCGACGTCCGTGACGACAACCGGCATCTCCATCGACATCGCCTCCATGATGGCAACGGAAATCCCTTCGTTGTGGCTGGCCAGCACGAAGATGTGGGCGGCTTCCAGCTCCTGCCGGATCTGCTCCTCATTCACCGCCCCCAGCAGTGTCACGCAGTCCTCAAGGCCTGCCTGCCGGATCTCGTCTTCCAGTCGCGTGCGATAGCCGCGTCCGCCCTGTTCATCCTCTCCGGCAATCCTAAGGTGGGCGTCGACACCCCGGTTGCGCAACAGAGACACAGCCCGCAAGAGATCCTCATGGCCCTTGATGGCATTCAGCCTGCCGCAGCTGAACAGACGACATCGCTGCCCGCGCGACCAGGAACGGTACGGCTGGCGGCGCCGGATCGCATCGACGTCGACGCCCATGGGGGCAACATGGACCTTGTCGGCAGGGACAAGGCCGAGGCGGTCCACCACGTCGCGGTACAGCCGCTTGGAAATGACCGTGGCAAACCGGCTGTGGCGCCACTTCTGTTGCTGATTGCCGCCGTAGAGCTCGAGCGTCGGGCCATGCAGCGTCAGACTGTAGCTCATGCCAGACAGGATCGAGCAGAGCATTGCGACATTGGCTGCGTTGCCGCAGGAATGAACGTGCAGATGGCTCCAGCTGCGGCGCTTGGCGGCCCGGGCAAGCTTTGCTGCCGGCAAGACCATGGCAAGAAGGCAAAGCCGCTCCCACCGGCTCTCCACCTCCGCCCGTCGTATGGCGCCGATCAGCGCTCGCCACCGCACGGGACCGCAACGCAGCAGATCAACCAGGCTCATGACGCCATCGCGAAACGAAAATGGCATCAAATACAGCGTGACGCTTCGCGCCTCCTGGGACCATGAATGGGAGACAATGCCGGCGGGCGGCCTTGTCGTCGATACCAGCTCCGCGTGAACCCCAAGGTTCGCCAGGGCCTGACGTTCGCGCCACAGAAAGATATGCGTCTGCCCGGGAAACTCGGGGATGAGAAAGCCGATGCGGTCGTTCATGCCCGTCCCCCCGCCGTTGTCGTCGCGGTTGCTGCAGGCACACCGCTTTCGTGACCGAAACCGCGCCAGACATGCCAGGTGAACTGCAACAGGCGGGTGAACTGCCGCCATCCGTAGGCCAGAGGACCCGCCTGCCGATGACTTTGCCCGGTATAGGCCACGTAGCGGGCCACGAATGCCAGACGCCGTGCCAACGAGCAGCGCTCCTGACGGGCCTGCGGCCATGGGTGCTCGTGCAGAAAGCGGCGGCCGATGTCCTGCAGGTGGACCTGTCGTCGGGTCAGCAGATCATCTTGCGTGGATGCAGGCCGCCGCGGAGCATCTCCCGAGAGCCAGGCCGAGGTCAGAAAGGCGACGTAAGATGCCCCAAGCGGCGTCAAATGGACATCGTCGGCAAAGATCATGCGCATCCTTTCGCCGTCGTCGAGACCCTCGAAGCCTGGAGCCTGCGGTGATGACGTCAGGCTTTGCGTCAAATGGGCCAGCGCCAGTGCCGTCGGAAGCACGATGATGTCACTGCGATGGCCTTTGGCGGCGCTTTGCGCATTGGCGGTAGCGACCACACACGACCAGATCACATGCGCCTGCTGCTCATAGCGGATCCATTGCTGGGGCGCGTGGATGTCGGACACGCCGTTCCAGGGGACAAAGAAATAGATCGGAGCGCCCGGATTTGCAGAGTGGAACCGCTGCCGGGCCGACTGCAACGATGTTACGGTGTCCTCCCAGGCCAGGGCATCGAGCAAGCCATTGCGCTCGGTGATGATGAGAACGTCAAAGCTGCGCTGCGCAAGCACCTCGGCGAAGTCGGGCCGAGCGCTATCCCGCGACCGCGCACTGTCGGCGGCACCATCCCCGGAACGACCCAATCGCTCCCGGATTGATGCCCCGGGGAAGTGCTGGCTCGTCACGGTGAGGTCGCCCCCCAGGACCGTGAGTGCCTGATGCAGCAATCCTGGAAACGGCATGTCGGTCAAGCTGTGTCCGGAGATCAAGATGGAGCGCGGCAGCCGGCCGATGCCTTCCCGGGAGGTGGCACCTTCCCGGGCGGGATCGTCACTGGCGCCGCCACGGATATCGCCTGCGGCCGCACCGACAACTGCAATGCTCACGACCCATCCCCCCAACAGTTGCGTCCATGGCTGCACCCTCATCATCCCTCCAGCGGCCCTGATCTTGTCCAACCCGCGGCGTTAGCCCGCGAGTGGGTGCAGGCAGGATCGTAGCCTCCCTGAAACCCGCGACAACCGCGCCTAACGGTGGGGCGATGCTCCCAAAGACGTCAATGGGCCAAGGCATTCTCTCTTTGAGGTAGCCGGGCCTACCGCTTTGTGCGTTGTTCTCAGAACCAGCGAAGGGCTCGTAGTATTCGCCGATGTCGATTGGGGGCTACGGGGGTAAGCTGATGATCAAAAGCAGGCAATGGCCTGGCTTGGCACTAACCGTCCTGCTGTCTTGCACCGTGTGTGTGAGGGGCGTGTTGGCGCAATCGCCCTACACCCTGCAGCCTGGCGACACCGTGCAGGTCTGGATGGCGCAAACCGAGGACCTGCGCGGGGACGGGGTGGTGGCGCCCGATGGCGGCATTTCCTTTCCCCTGGCAGGTCATCTGCGCGCAGAAGGCCTGACGTTGCTGGAGCTTGAGGCGGCGCTGCGCGACCGCCTGCAGCCCTATTTCAAGGACATTGACCTCACCTTGATGCTGCGTCCGGGGCACGAACCGATCATTTATGTCGTCGGGGAAGTGACCACGCCTGGTGCCTATCCCTACAGGTCGCATATGACCGTTCTTCATGCCCTCACCGTTGCCGGCGGATTGTATCGGGCGGCCGTGCTGCCTGCAGATCAGGATCGGTCCGTCATTGTCGGGCGCCAGGTCAGCAACGGCACGCAACGGATGCGAGAACTGGCGGCGCGCGAGGCCCGACTGATGGCGGAGCTGGAGGGGCGACGCACCTTGTCGGCGCCGGGCGCGACGGCTGACGATCCTCTGATGGCCCAGGAACAGCTGCTGCTGGATGCTCGATCACGCAGTGTCGAGATGATGGAGCAGGCGCAACAGCAGGCTGACGTTCTCAGCCGGCAAAGCCGCACAGCCCTTGAAGAACAGGTTCAGGCGGTCACACGGCGCATCGAGCTGGCGCGCGACCGCCTGCGCAGCGTGTCGCGCCTGGTCGAAAAAGGGGGCGCGGAAAGCTCCCAGAAAAATGCCCATGAAGCCGACATTGCCGAACTGGAGGGCCAGATCAGCCGGTTGTCGGCGGAGATGGTGGTGCTGGAGCGCGCCGAGATCGCCGACGCTGCGGGCTATGACGCCGCGCGCCAGGAGCGGCAGACGCAACTGCTGAGCGAACTTCAGGCTGTCCGCCGCGAGCAGGCCGAGACAGCCGCACGCCTGAGCGACAGCAGACGCATCATGTCGATTTACGGCGCCAGCGCCGCGGCGGCTCAGGAGCAGGAGCAACTGCCCATCTCCTACACCATTGTCCGCTCCCGCAACGGCGAAGCTCTGGAGATCGACGCGGCGGAGACATCCGCTCTCCAGCCCAATGATCTCGTGCGCGTCAGCTATAGCGCCCAGACCGGGCAGGTCGGGGCCGCCGTCGACGAAATCCCGGGGCCTTCCGCCACCGCCTTGGCCAGTGCCTCCGCCGCCACCGAGGAGCAGGACCGATGATCGAAATGCTGTGGCGCAACGCCCTTTACTACCTCGGACTGGCTCTCCGGCACCCCTGGCACGTGGCTGCGCCGGCGCTTTTGGTTCTGGGCATCGGTGTTTACGCGATCTCCAACATCACCCGGCCGTTCTACAGCGAGGCGCTCCTGGTGATGGAATTCCAGCAGATTCCCTCGTCGCTTGTTTCTCCGACAGTGACAAACGACCGGCTGCGATTCATCGACCAGCGTGTGCTCTCGCGTTCAAATCTGGCAGAACTCGCTGAACGCCTGCAGCTCTATCCCGAGCTTGCGACAACCGCGGAGCCGGCCGCCATCGCCGGACGCATGCGCAACCAGATCACGCTGCGCACGACCTTCAACGAGGGCTCGGACGGCTCAACCGGAAGCGCCTCCGTGCTTCTCGGCTTCGAACACCCGATAGCCGGCAAGACAGTGGCGGTCGTCGACGAGCTGGTGCGCATGGTCATCGACGAGAACCGGCGCCTGCGAACCCAGCGGGCCTCCGAAACCACGGAATTCCTGCAAAGGGAGGTGGAGGATCTGGCGGCGCGGTTGAGCATGCGCGACACAGAGCGGGCAACCATCGTGGATGCCAATCGGGATGCGCAGCCCAGCCGTCTGCCGGCCATGTTGATCGAACTGCAGGCGCGCGAAGAGGAGCTTGTTGTCGTTCAGCAGGCACTGCGCGCCAGCGAGGAGGAGCTCGAGTTGCTTGACGCGCAGCTGCGCGTCGGGCTGGAAGAGCATGGTCCCGCCGGGCAGCTGCGATCCCAGATCGCCGAGGTCGAGGTCGAGATCGCCGACAAGCGTCTGGTCTACACCGATCAGCATCCGCAAATGCGCCTTCTCAGGCAAAAGGCGATTGATCTGGCTGCAGGCTACGACGCGCTCCCGACCAGGGCCCCAAGCATTGCCGAGACCTCGTTTGCGCCGGAACTGGCACTGCTGTCGGAACGTCTGAGCCAGGCCAGACCGCGCCGGGAGGGACTGGCCGAGCGCCGCCTGCAGCTCGATCACCGCATCGTGGCCCTGAAGCAGACCATTGCCAGGGTCGCGGACGTGGACGAGCGGCTGACGGCGATCGACACGGAACGGGAGGCCTTGCAGCCGGCGCTCAATGAAATGAAGGGTCGTCTGGCAACCGCGTTGATGGGAGAACGCCTGGAGCGCAACGATGCTGCCTTGCATGTCGAGGTCCTGGAGCCACCGCTGCTGCCCAGGAGCCCGTCCGGGCCCCGCCGCCTTCTCCTGTTTTCCGCTCTGGCCATTGCATGCGCAGGTGCCGGGCTTGGCGGATTGCTTGCCTTTGATGTTGCAGATCGACGCATTCGCGGCGCCTTCGACCTTCAGGAGGCACTGGCCGGGCAAACACTGGTGATGGTGCCGTCTTGGCGACCGCCGCGGCCGGCATCGGGTGCCAGGGCAGGTTAGTTCAACGCATGTCGGCAAGGATGCATGGTGCAGCCGGTACATAACAAGGGACCGCTCGAATGGAGATGATGAAGACCATCACCGCGCACAGCCGGCTCGATGCCGATGCCGATGCGGTCAACCTCAGGAGCACCTCCCCTGTGGGGCGGCCTCATCCGGAGCAACCGGCCTCTGCTGAAACCTTTCCGCGTGATCCAACGCATGTGCACGGGTTGAGCTTGACCTATCTGGAGGGTCACCGGATAGTCGCCTGTCGGTCCAATCACCGCATCACGCGCGTCTATGACATCCTGCGCAACCAGATAACCCAGGCGCGCAAGGGTTCGGGTTCGCTGATGATTGCCGTCACCGCACCGGCTTGCGGATGCGGCACGTCGGTCACGGCCATCAACCTTGCCTTCAGCTTCGCGCGGTCAACAACGGGCGGCGTTCTCCTGGTGGACGGCAATGGCGCGGCTCCGGCCGCAGGATCCCTGCTCGGCCTTGCGCCTTTGTCCGATCCTCCCCGAGACAGGCACCTTGGCGGCCACGTTCGGCTCGATGCGCAAGGCGTGCGGCTTGATCTGCTGCGCCCGGCCTGTGGCCAAGAGCGGAAACCCCCGCCGCATCAACTGGCAGACGACCTGGAACAGGTTCGGCAGGTCCTGCAGCCGGCGGTCATCGTCGTCGATCTGCCGCCAATGCTGGGCTTCGATGAGGCGCCTCCCATCGTTGCCGCCGCCGACGTCGTCGTGCTTGTCGTCGCGGCGGGCCAGTCGACGCGCGCAGAGGTGGCTGTGTGCCAGACCTATTTCCAGCCTCATCAGACCGTGCAGGTGGTGCTCAACAAGGCGCAGAGGCACGGCTTATGAGCCCTGTGCGCAATGAACCGGCAGCAGGTGCCCCGGGTCTGCTGGTCATCATCGTCAACTACCGCACCGCCGATCTCGTCATCGACTGCCTGGCGTCGCTGTTTGAGGGTGTGACGCTGCCTGCCGATGGCGCCGTTGTCGTTGCAGACGGTGCATCTGGCGACGGTTCGGTGGAAAGATTGCGGTCGGCAATCGACGACCATGGTTGGCAACGGCGCGCCCATCTTCTTGCACTTGAGACCAACCTCGGCTTCTCGCATGCCAACAATTGCGCCTATGCCCACGCCTGCAGCGCACTGGGCAAGCCGCGCCATGTTCTGTTCCTCAATCCCGACACCGTCGTTCGCCCAGACGGCCTTCGGCCGCTCCTCGACTTTGTGGAATCGCACCTACCGGTCGGGATCGCCGGTGCGCTGCTGGAAGATCCCGACGGGACGCCTCAAGCCTGCGCCTTCCGCTTTCCCTCAATCCTGGGGGAGTTCGAAAGCGAGGCCAAGCTCGGCCCCGTCAGCAAGGTCCTGGGCAAATGGCAGGTGGCCGCCGCGACCGGCAAAGACCCCGTGCGGGTGGACTGGGTCTCCGGTGCGGCGATGCTGGTCAGGAGCGAGGTTCTCGACCGAGTCGGCTTGCTCGACGAATCCTACTTCCTGTACTACGAAGAGGTCGATTTTTGCCGGCGCGCCGCGGCCGCCGGGTGGCAATGCTGGCATGTTCCGCAAAGCCGTATCGTGCATCTGGTCGGATGCTCGACAGGCGTCACCAGACATCGGGCACCTGCCCGGCGGCCACACTACTGGTTTGCCTCGCGGGACCGTTTCTTCTCAAAGCACCACGGTCGTCACTACGCCCGGTGGGCCAATGTGGCCTGGATCGCCGGCCATCTTGTCTTTCGCCTGCGACTTCTGGTGGAAAGGAAGATGTTTGCAGGCCCGCCCCATCTTCTAGCGGACTTTCTCCTGCACAGCCTCGGTGTCCGGTCCGGCCACCTCGAAACGCCGGCTCAATAGGCTGACGTCTGCCGCTCGCCGCCTCGTGGCCGCAGCCGTCATCAGGGCCTCAAGCGTGGCCGCCGAGCGCTGGACGTCATGCCGCTGGAGGACACGCTGCCGTGCTGCGTCTCCCATCGTGGCAAGCTGCGCCTCGTCAAGATCAAGCATGGCGCGCATGGCTTCGGCCAAGGCCTGCGCGTCACCGGCGGGAACCAGCCACCCGGTCTGCGGCGTGACGAGCTCGGGGATACCGGCGATATAGGTCGCAATCACCGGTCGACCCAACGCCATGCTTTCCATCAGGACGACCGGAAGGCCTTCAGCGAAGCTTGGCAAGACCAATGCGCGCGCCCGACCGATCTCAAGCCTTACCCTGTCCTGCGACACCGTACCCGTCAACTCGACACGGTTTTGCAGGCCAAGCTCCGTCACCCGCCGCTCGATTTCGCCGCGAAGCGGGCCGTCACCGACAAGAACGAGCTTGAAGTCGACCCCTTCACGCAACAGTCGCTGCGCCGCCTCCAGAAGGAGGAGATGTCCTTTCTGCTCGCACAGACGTCCGATGCACACCAGCGTTTGCGGCTCAGCCGCAGACGTCGCGACAGGCGGACCAAAATCCTCGTCGATTCCGCAAGGCACGATATGGATCTTTTTCCAGTCATGAAGGCGCGCCCAGCGCAACAGCTGGCTGCGCCCATAGGAACTGACGGTGGCGGCAAATGCGGCTGTCGCGACCTTGGCCTCAAGCCCCAGTCGCTCGGGCCGATCAAACTCCTCCGGGCCGTGGATGGTCAGACTGAAAGGTATCCCCGTGAGAATGTGGACGAGGCAGGCAACGGTGGCGGGATTGGTCCCGAAATGCACATGCAGGTGCTCGATGCCGTCGCGCCGGCACCAGCAGGAAAGCAGGATCGCCTCGTATAGATACGCCAGATGGCGGCCGTAGGCATGGCCTGCAAGTCTGGAGAAGTGGATGGCAACCCAGGCGGCACGCATCAGCGACTTCGGGCGGCGCATCAGCGTCAGCGCGCAACACAAAAGGCCCGCTCGCCAGCTTTCATGCAGGAGGTAGCGGGTGCGCACCTGTTCGGCAATGTCATCGCGATCGACAAGGGGACCGGCCGCGCGTCTGATGGCGTAGCGAACCAGGCTGTGCCCGCGCCGCTCCAGGGCGATCAGTTCGCGGCGGATGAAGGTGTGACTGGGCGCGGGATAGCAGTTGGTAAAATAGCCGATCCGCATGCCTGTCCCCCAACCCCCGTGCCGGCCGCTGTGGCCGCAGCATGTTCGGTAACAGCATTGGAAATCGCTTTGCAGCTGTCAAAACGGCGTATGGCGTGTTCGGGCTACGCCCATAGGCGTAATTTACAGACGCTGCAGCAGGTCCAAATGTGGCCGGGCCGACCCTGCCGTCGGGCGTGAGCCGCGCTAGGGAAAATGCAAGAAGCGCCGCAGACACGCCCCGGCAAGATAGCTGAGGTTGAGCGCGACAACCTGCCCGGCAAGACCGGGCAAGGACGCGGGGGCCGGCAGAGCAGGCAAGACAAAGGAACCGAGATGAGCTGCGGCGAAACCAGCGATAACCAGGACCAGGAACAGCGGCCTGAACGCCAGGCCGGTGACGCCACCAATCAAGCAAGCCAGGATCATTCCATTGCGTCCGCTCCCATGAGCCCCGATGGTCATTCTCCACCAGGATTGTGGCAAGGCTTCGCCACGCCCGGTCGCGATGGAGAGATCGAAGAACGACCAATCCAGTCCAGCACTGTTGATGCCGCGGGGACGCCTATGGTTGGCGTGGTGGTGATCGGCAGGAACGAAGGCCACCGTCTGGTCGACTGTCTTGCGTCCTTGCGTCACGTCGATGGGCCCATCGTCTATGTCGATTCCGGATCGACCGACGGAAGCGAGATGGTGGCAAGATGCGCCGGTGCCGACGTCGTCGCCCTCGATCCAGCCGTTCCCTTTACCGCGGCGCGCGCCCGCAACGCCGGATGGCGGCGTCTCCTGCAGACATGGCCGGATCTTTCCTACGTCCAGTTCCTCGACGGCGACTGCCGCATCGACCCGACATGGTTGCCGGCAGCCGTGGATTGTCTTCGCCAACGGCCCGACGTGGCCGTGGTCATGGGGCGCCGGCGCGAGCGCTATCCGTCCCGGTCGATCTACAATGCGATCTGCGACGATGAATGGGATGGACCTGCAGGCGAGGCCATCGAATGCGGCGGCGACGTGCTGTCGCGGGCGGAGGTGTTGCGGCAGCTCGGCGGGTACAGGGACGATCTGATTGCCGGCGAGGAACCGGAACTGTGCGTCCGCTTGCGCCAGCGCGGCCACCGCATCTGGCGCCTCGACCGCGAGATGAGCCTGCACGACGCCAATATTGTCCGTTTCCCCCAGTGGTGGCGGCGAAGCATGCGCGCCGGTCACGCCTATGCCCAGGTGCATCTGATCCATCAACGCGCGCCGGAGCGAATCTGGGGCGCCAACCTCAGACGCACCCTGTCCTGGTCGATGCTGTTGCCGGCGGCCGTGATCGCCGGCGCCCTTCTTCACCCGGCCTGGCTCTCTTTGGCGCTCCTCTACCCGATCCAGATCCTTCGCCTGCGCCGGCGACAAAAGAGTTTTAGACGGGCCACGCTCAGCGTCATCGGCAAGTTTGCGGAGATGCAGGGCGTCCTCCAGTACCTGATGCACAGGGTGGCGAGACGTCGTCAGCGCCTGATCGAATACAAATAGAGCCCGACGCGCTGGCGCCCAGAGGAGCAACGGCCGCTGCGGTCAGGAGCACGATTGGCCGGCGGCCGGCATTCCGGCGAGCAGCCGCAGCCCTCCCCTGTCATCCTGCATGCCGCAGCCCACCTCGCCGACGCCTATCGGACCCGGGGACGCGCTGCCCGATTGCCTGGCGCGGTTCCCACAGCCTGGCGGTCGTCTCGGAAGACCCACCATTTGTTGAGGGCAAAGACAGCTGCCGGTGCCAAGGTCGCCATAAGCGGAAGAGCAAGCAGGGTCGAGGCATCCAGCCGCATGACGATCACATAGACGATCAGCGTGTTGATGCCAAAACCGACGAGACTGGTGCACAAAAACCGGACGAGATGGATCACCGTCAGGCCCCGGTCGTCGATCTGGGCGCGAAAGGTCCAGGCGGACTGTCCGGCAAACGACACGCAGAAGGCAAGCAGGAAGGCAGCTGAATTGGCAATCAGCGGCGGAATGCGCAAGAGTTCAAAAAGTCCGGCAAAGACGCTGATATGGACGATCGTGGCCAGGAGGCCGACGAGCGCAAAACACCAGGCTTGCCGCGCAAGGAGTGCGATGCGCAACGGCATCGGGCTTTGATCCGGGACCACACCATCTTCCCCTTCAGCTTCCATGCATTGCGGCCGTCGCAGCCGTCCTCGGCGCCATTGCCGGCCGTCCGGACGCTACACGATCCGCCGCCGGGATCAGCGTCTCCAAAAGACGTAGGTGCGGGGTGAGCGACCCGTTCAGGGTACTCCCTTTGATGCAGTTGATTGCCGCCGGCCCCGCAGGCCTATTGGCCGCATCGTCAAGCGGAGTGGATCATGATCAGCCGGCGAAACCTGCTAAAGTCACTGTCGGGCAGCCTCTGCTACCCGTTCCTGTGCCAAGGCTCGGCGGCCGCGTCCAAGCCGCGTGCCCGGCAGCACCTCGGCATCAATCTCAGTGGGATGAGCTACTGGGCGCAAGAGCAACCCTTTACCAATCTCGCCCACAACGCTGCCCGCTGGCGTGTCCAGATCAAGGACGCGCCGTTTACCTGGGACGAGCCGCTGCCGCCGATGACGCCGGACGGCTACCCGCTCTCGGTGCCGGACGGGGCCTGGCTGGACAGCTTTCTCATCTTTACGGCGCGTCGCGAGCATTTGCCGCGCGAGCTCTTTCTCAACTACGACGGGCGCGGAAAGATGACCTACGTGGGAGGTGGCGAACTGATGCAGCGGCTGCCTGGCCGCGACCGGCTCAGGAATCTGGCCCGCGACGACGCGCTGACCTTGCGCATGATCGAGACCGACAGCTCCGACCCGATCCGCAACATCCGATTGGTCGAGCAGGACCCGCCTGCCGCGGCCGAGTTCCGCAAGGCCTTCCTGGACCGGCTGCAGGGCATGCAGGTGCTGCGCTTCATGGACTGGATGGGCACCAACAATTCTCAGGTCCGGCAATGGCAGGATCGCCCGCGCCGCGGCCAGTTCGGGCGCTCGGAGCTCGGCGTGCCGCTGGAGACAATGATCCTTCTTTGCAACACGGTCGGCCTGTCACCGTGGTTCACCATGCCGCACCTGGCCGACGACGACTTCGTGCGGGCCTTCGCCGATCAGGTCCGTCGCGACCTTGATCCGGGCCTGGCCGTGCATGTGGAATACTCCAATGAGGTCTGGAACACGATGTTCGACCAGGCCGGCCATGCCGGCACGCGCGGCCTGGCGCTTGGCCTGTCGCAGGACGGATATCAGGCCCAGCTGCGCTATTATGCGCTCCGCACCTCGCAGGTCCTGGCGATCTGGGAGGATGTCTTTGCCGCCGATGGCCACCGCGTGGTCGGGGTCTATGCGGCGCAAGCGGCCAATCCCTGGACCAGCGAGACCATCCTCGGGTTCGGCGACGCGCACCGATTTGCCGACGTTCTTGCGATCGCCCCGTATTTCGGCGGCGGTCTTGGCGCACCGGAGCGTGCGCCGGACGTGCAGAACTGGGGACTGGATCAGCTGTTCAGCACGCTCCAATCCGAGGTTGAAACGGAGAGCCGACGTCAGATCGCAGCGCAGGCAGCCATTGCCAGGCGCTATGGCCTGCCTTTGTACGCCTATGAAGGCGGACAGCACCTGGTCGGATACAGCGGTGCCGAGAACAACGACCGGCTGACCGAGCTGTTTGTCGCCGCCAACCGGGATGCCCGCATGGGGGATCTCTACAAACGTCATCTGGGGGTTTGGCAGGAAGAAGGCGGCGATCTCTACGCCCTTTTTGCATCCATGGGGGGGCCCAGCAAGTGGGGCAGCTGGGGCCTGCTGGAATTCGAAGGCGACCGGCGGCCGAAATGGGAGGCGGTTCAGGACCTGTTGCGCCGCTAGATGCCCCAAGGCCAAGCCGCCGCCGCCTGATCATCCCATAGGTGGACCTTGACCCTCGGCTGCGCACTTCGGTTGAGCGGCACCCTCGAAAGCATAGCTGGCCGGCGGTACCGGTGCGGCCTAGACTGAGGGCAGAAGTGAGGTGGACCGATGAATGTTCTATCGCTGGACGGCGGGCCGGACCTGATGATCAGTCTCGTTGTCCCGGTCCATAATGAAGAAGCGGCGATCGCGCCCTTTCTCACGGCAGTGACCACTGCCGTTGAACCCCTGGTTGCCAGCGGCTATCGCTTCGAATTCCTGTTTGTCAACGACGGCAGTCGTGACGACACGCTGCTGCGTCTGATCGAGGCGCAACAGCAAGACGGGCGCATCCGCATCCTCGACCTGTCTCGCAACTTCGGCAAGGAGGCCGCCATGACGGCGGGCCTGGACGCCTGCCGCGGCGATGCCGCCATTCCCATCGATGTGGATCTCCAGGATCCCCCTGCCCTGATCCCGCTTTTGATCGACAGGTGGCGCGACGGATACGAGGTGGTGCTGGCCAGACGCTGCGATCGCACCAGCGACAGCTTTCTCAAGCGCCGTACCGCGCAAATGTTCTATCGGCTGCACAATCTCATCGCCGCCCAGGAGATCCCGCACAACGTCGGCGACTTCAGATTGATCGACCGACAGGTGATCGACGCCCTGAAGCGGTTGCCGGAACGGCGTCGCTTCATGAAGGGGATGTTTGCCTGGGTCGGCTTCAGCACCACGGTGGTGGACTACACCCGCGCACCGCGTGGGTCGGGAGAGACGAAGTTTTCCGGATGGAAGCTTTGGAATTTCGCGTTGGAGGGAATTACCTCCTTCTCCTCCGTTCCCCTGGAAATCTGGACCTATGTTGGCGCGCTGATCTCGGTGGGCTCGTTTGCCTATGGCAGCATCACGGTCATCAAGACGCTCTACTTCGGCATCGATGTTCCCGGCTACGCGTCGCTGCTGGTCAGCATGCTGTTTCTGGGCGGCATCCAGCTGCTCGGCATCGGCATCCTTGGCCAGTATCTCGGGCGCGTCTACAGCGAAATCAAGCAGCGACCGGTTTACCTCCTCAGGCGGGAGATTCTAGCCCCGACCGCGCTTGGAACCGACAGCCTGCTCAGGGTGGACACCAGGCCCCGGCGCGTTCGCAAGTCTTCCTGACGCTTTCGGCAGGTTTCAGACCGGCTTCTTGACCTGGCCCTCCAGCCAACCGGCTTCGCCCCTCCTTGGCTGTTCGCCGCGCCAGCTCACGAGCAGCACAAACATCGCGATCAGGATCAGTGTGCGTGCGTGGACGATCACGGGGAGATCGATATCGCGGATGAGGCGCTGCGGCATGAAGAATAGGAACCCCAGAACCGAAAAGATGCCCAGCCGGCCCCACGCCATCTGTGACAGGACAAGGTAAAGGGCGCAGCTCCAGACAGGAATGATCACGACGTAGTCGTAGTCGTGCACGAACAGACATGTGCACGTCACCACCAGCAGGAACTGCAGGGTCATAAAGGCGTCGAGACGCTGGCGCAGGCGGAAGGCTGCCACCGTCAACAGGAGCCCCAGGGCTGCAATGGGCCATGCCCCGGGATCGACACCATGGGCCACGAGGAAGCTTTCCAGCCCGACGACATAGGGCGACCCGGGCATGTTGATGGGCACCTGTCCATAGCTGCTGAGGGAGAGCCACCAACTGTGGAAGGTGGCCCATGGGCCAAGCACGAGGAAGGCCGGGACGATCAGGACGAGGGCAGCGACGCCTCCGATCACGACAACCGCCAGTTCCGCCGACATGATCAGCCACAGGACGTATAACAGCGAGAGCTGAGGCTTGATGGTCGCTACGGCGAGCAACAGACCGGCGGCCGTGCGACGCCCCTGGCTGAGACAAAGCCACGACATCATCAGCGCCGCTGTCACGGGCAGCGTCGTCTGGCCCTGATAGACACTGGTGGCCGTGTATGGATTGCCAATGATGAGGGCCAGGGCCGCCGCCTGCGCAAATGTCAGCGTGCGCCAGCTCGTGATGCCGAGAAACCAGCGATTGGCACAGTAGCAGATGGCGACGATCGAGCCGAGGTTGACTGCACTGTGAACCACGAAGGCTGTCGACGGCGAAAGCGCGTTGTAGAGAAGCAGAAAGGAGAGCGCGTGCGGCGGATAGGAAAACGGTTGTGGCGAGCCCATCATCGCAAGCCAGGGGTCTATGCCACTCCAGAACAGCCTTCCGGCCCGATAGAACACCTGAAAGTCGTCCCCGGGTGGTGCCGACTTCATCAGGCCACCGACACCGATTGCAAGCAGCGACAGCACCGCAAGCATGAGAACGACAAGCGATGCCGCCCGCTCCGCGGTGTTTGCAGGCCGAGGATGCGCCATTCGTCTCTCCATCTCGTGGCGTTCGATGCCGCCATCTTACTGGCGGTCTCGCGCTCCCACGAGAACGGCAAACGGATGAGGTCTACCTCTTTCAGGCAAGCGGCCCGTGCCCTGGTCCGGCGGTATATGGCACTCTCGTGCACCGGCCGCGTGCTTCCGGGTCGCCACACCCGCATCGGCGACACGACCATGGCCTACCTCCAATGGACAGGCTGCATTCGGTCTCGGTCAGCGCTAGTGTCCGGTGGGGGAAGACACACATGTCCAGACGGGAACGATGATCAGACCGGACCAGTGCGACGGGATCGACGAAGCGGCGGTCAGGGAAGACCCGTACGACTTCGTTCAGGTGCCGGAAGGCGCGGCCGAGGACCTGCGTGCGCTGTTGGGCATTCCTGCCGCCGTTCGGCCGCGAATTGCCTTCCTTGCCGGTCCTGGCGATGCCGCCGGCAGTTTCGAGCACTGGACCAGGCGCGAGGCCGATCCGCGCACGCCGGTCATGGCCTATTCCACGATGTTCTACTGCCTGGTGGCCCGTTTGAACGCGGAAGCGCTGGTGGTGTGCGAACAGGCCCAGCTGCCCAATGTCGAGGATCCGCGCTTCGCCTTCATCTCGATCGATCGCCCCCGCCCCCCTGGCCCGGTCGCCTATCGGCGCTCGGAAATGGCCTACGGCAGACGGGTCCTGCGGGCACTGCGCGACTATCAACCGCACATCCTGTTGGTCGGCATCGACGCACCATTCTGGCTGATGCGATTTGCACCTCAGGAATGGCGGATCGTGCTGACGGCCCATAATGCTCTCTATCCCATGGGGCTGGAGCAAAGGACGCCGCGGCAGCGCCTGCGCGGCTGGCTGACGGCGGCGCGCCTGAAGCGGGTGGTGACGGGCGTCTGCACCTCACAGGAAGTCGCACGGCAGGTGGCGGAAGCCTGCCCCGCGCTTGGCGGGCGACTTTGGACGGAGGTGCCGCAAGTGCAGCGATGCCATCTTCGTTGCGGCCGTGACGCAACCGGCATCCGAAGGATCGTCTATGTCGGCCGCCTGGAGGAGGACAAGGGGCCATTGGACCTGCTTGCGGCCTTCGAGGCCGCCGCCAGCCAGCACCAGGACCTGGAGCTGATATTTGCCGGCGACGGCAGCCTTGCCCCGCGGCTGACGCAACAGGCCCGGCAATCGCCGCTGCGACACCGGATTCATCTGGCAGGCGTTCTGGATGCCCGGGGCGTGCACGATCTCTTGAGCACGGCGGACCTGCTGGTTTGTCCAACGCGCCGGGCGTTCAACGAGGGCCTGGCACTGGTGGCCATCGAGGCGGCCATTCAAGGTGTACCGGCAATCCTCAGTTCCGTCGTCCCGGCCAAGCAATTGCTGCAGGATGCCTGTGTGGAATTTCCTGCAGATGACGTCCATGCGCTGCAAAAATGCATGCAGGACCTGATTGCGGACCCCGGCCGGGTCGCCCTTCTGCGCGACGAACTGACCCGACGCAGGCATGTCCACTTCGATCGATCGCTGTCTTGGGGAAGCCGTCTTTGTCAGGCCCTACTGGCAATCGAGCGCACGAAGCAGAGCCGCCCACCACCCCATGGCTGGCATGACGGGCAACGATGGCCGTGATGCCTCACCGCGCATCGACCGGAAGGAGAAGAGCATGGCAAGGATCAGGGGACGTCGTCCACCGGCCGCCGAGGCAGACAGTGGCTGGAGCGACTGGTCTCATCCCATCACCGTCGTGACCGGGCCTTATCGCCGGGAGGTGATCGGCAATCCCGCCGAGGCCTTGAGCTTCATGGCCAATCGCTGGACGGCCGGGCGCAATGACGAATACCAGCGGGCGCGCCAGCTTGCGTCCGAGTTCCTCAGACGCCGCGAAACCAGCGAGGCGGTGCGGGTCGCCTTCCTGGCGGCCGTCAGCACGGCCTATGGTGTCACCGGCATCTCTGCTCGTGTCGATGTCCCCGCGGGGGATGATGTCGATGACAGATCCGAGTTCGATCCGGTGCTGTGATCCATCCCTCAACGGCGCAACCGTCGGCAATGGGCCTGCCTTGCAGGACCTGAAGGGATCTCGAGACCCCCCTGCCCGGCGCGCGGTTCCCGGCCTGCGCCTGTGGCTGCCAGGCCTCATTCCTTTGGCGGTGACGCTACGCCGATCGGATGGCTTGCCGGGAAGGCGGTTGAGGATCATCCTCATGGCTTGGGGGCCGAGGGAGAACCCGAAGGTGCCGTAGATGAGACGCCTTCGGGTTCATTTCTCCCAGTCCCCTTTTTTCCTCTTCGGCACAGCCGCCCACACCCGCCAGCCAGTGACCGACAAGACCGCTGGCCGTCGCCATGCGGGTACCGACCGAGGCCTTTGTCGCTGATGCGGCGAGATGGAGATCTTGCAAGTCAGCGTCGACGTCGAGATCACGCTGCCGCTGCAGGGCCCTCTATCGTCTTCTTCCGCACGTTCGGCCGCGATCCGCAGGGTGCGCCCCGCTTGTGGATGGCGGCTGGCCATCATCGTGCCGTCGGGGAAAAGGCTTCCGCAGCGAAGCGGTGCTTGCTGCAGGATCCTGCAATCCCCCCAAGCGGTCGCCACCTCCTCACCGCCCATGTCGAGCATCGCGTCTCGGCACCACGTCTGAAGCACCGCGTCGCGCGTTTTGTGATCGGCATGGGCCGAGAACAAGCGTCGCTGCAAGAGAGACAGCGTATCAAGTGAGTTGGCATGGATTTGCGGCGAAGGGCACGCAGAACGCCATCCCCAGATGATGAACGTGCCGCGTGCCCTTCGCCCTTCGCGGAGGTATCAGCGGTGGCGGTCAGGTCCCGCAAAGTAGTCGCCGCTGTCAATCGTCTCGCTGCCCGTCATCGCACGCGGCAGGAAAGCGTTGGTCGAGTGGGTTGTGAGACGGTCGACGCCTGGGGCGTGAGCTGCCGCACCGGCACCCGAGTAGTATTCCCCTTCGGCCGCGGATGCTGCGGTGGCAAAGGCTGCCGAGGCCGTCAATGCGGCGGCGAGGATGGTGTATGTGGTTTTCATGGGTCTGCCCTTTCGTTGGTCGCACGGGGTCTTCCACCGCGCAGTTGGGTTGAATGGATCAGTGGATCCCGGTGCAGATCACCGGGCGCCCTTGACCCTGTCATGGAGGTTCCGGTTGTCTCGCGATGTCGGCATGCGTGACACGCCGGGTTTCTTCCATCGCGGGCCGCCCGTGACCACCTGGTCAACAGGCATGATGCCCAGTGCGAGCTCGGCACCTTGAAAGTATTCACCTTCGGCAGCGGATGCTGCCCTGTCTATTGCCATGCCTGCCACAAGGACCAGGCTGGCCGTCAGCAGTATCTTTCTCATGTTGCTACCCCTTTTCTGGTTTGCCACCCGTCACGGGCAGCCTGTTTCGTGGGTGTGTGTCGGCTTGCACTAGGGTGGCAACGCCCCCTCGTAATAGTCGCCGGCCTTGTTCGACCCGAAGACGAGCCTGTGTCGTCTGTTGGCCGCGTCCCAGCCCTGCTGATCGCGCTGCAGGCCGATCACTGATCCCCTGACAGGATCGATCCCGTCGCCGTGATGGCTGTTGCCGTGCAATGCCACCCAGGCGACAAGAGCTGGAGCGAGATGCTGGATCTGTTTGCGCATTGCTCTTCTCCCTTCTTCAGTCTCGGCACGCCGTTGATCGGCGTCGCCTTTGTTGTTGAAAGGAGCATCGCGCACCGGCGTCAGTCGTGCGCAAATCCACCGTCAATGCGGCGTGAAAAAAGAGGCGTGCGTGGAAAAATGTCGCCGGCGCGGGGACGCGACGGGTCGCGCACCGATCAGATGGAGGTGTCGGATTCAAGATCCGGAGCCACCACCCCTGGAGATGCCAAACAATCGCGCAGCCTTTCGACTAGGATGCGAGAGCCGCCTGAACCGCTGCTGCTGCGTCTGGCAGCCCGGCTCCGAAGAAAGACACCGGGGCTTTGTTGTCTTCCTGGTCTGCGTTCATGCAGTCGGGCGTGAGCGGACGGAAACCCGGCGCGACAACCCGTTGGTGGTCCGACGCCGCCACCAGAATTGACTTCACCGCGACTCCATCGAGCCGAGCGCCCTGACCATGACGGGTCTTGTGCGCTCTCTGTATCAAAGCGCAGACTCCTCCGATCAGCGCCGCCGCACCGGATGTCCCTCCGAAGCTGGTATAGTAGCCGCCGCCGATGCCCGGGTTCTGTTCCGGCGGCAGGGACGACCACGGCTCGTCGCCGCGGTCGTAACCCCAGGAGCCGGGAAGGTCGGTCGTCAGCAGGCTGAAGCCGGAGTAACGATATTCCCTGGAGCGGCCGGCAAGGTAGGCGTGGCGGGCATGAAACGGCGACTGCCGGTCAACGCGCAACTGGTGCCTGTTGAATACCTCGTCATCATCGGAGGGAGCCACCACCGTCAGCCCATCGCCATAGTTGCTGTATCCCGAGCGGAAGCCTTCGACGGTCACCGCGCCAACGGCAATGATGCCGTTTTGCTCTGCAGAAAGACTTGCGGGATAGATGAGCTGGCTCTCGCCGCTGTTTCCCGCGGCGCAGACGATCGGGATCTTGCGGCTCACGGCGAGGATGACGTGCTTCAGGATCGTCCAGAGCCTGCGGCTACTCTCGCTGCTTTGCGGCGACTTGGGATCGAGTTCCTCTCCGCCGCCGCCGGCAGAGAGGCGGGCCACGAGATCCGCCGCCAGCCGGCTCTGGTAGCTTTGCGTATCCCCCGTCAGCTCGGCCTTGGGCGCCAGCCGGGAGCGTTCAGGATCGGGAAGCCCGCGCGGCAGCACAATGACATCGGCTTGCTGATGATGGGCATACAGGAAGGCGGCGATGAACTGCATCGGATCCGCGTCGAAGGACGTGCGGATCGACATCAAGCGCGAGAACGGGTCGACGCCGAAATAGGGCAAGAGATTGCGGTTGCTGTTCGGCTCCGACGGATGCCCCGACGCCGCAAACAGAGCCTCGGGCGAGGCAACCTCGCCCGTCCCTGTGGCGATGGCCGCCGGCTCGCCTGCAATCAGACCGGCACAGGCCGTGCCATGCGCCGCAAATAGCGTCTCAGGATTGATCAGCCGGCGAACGCATCCAGGGGAGCCTGCGATTTCGGCCGTCAGGCTTTCGAGGTACTCCTGATCCTCGTTGGAGAGGCCGAGAGGGCCAAGCCCGTCCAGGTTCAGGCCAGCAAAGAAGGCTTCCGGTTGCTCAGGGCTATAGGGATCCAATTCGTCGGAGACCGCCGTGGTGCGCGCACCGAACGGATGCGACGTCAGATCGATGCACCGATCCTGCTCCAGACGCGTCGCCAGGTTGGGGTGGTGCGGGGCAATGCCCACGTCGACGAGAGCGACCCTCGCCGGCACCACAGGCCCTGCCTCGGCAATGCGATCCCACACGGTGGAGATCACCGCCGGTCGGTCCGTGGCCTGCACCGCCGATGCACCGGGACCGGGAACAGTGGTGGGCACCGGCCCGAAGTCCGCGTCAATGACCTTCAACGCGGCAAGGTGCCACAGATAATAGTAGGATTGAGGAACCTCACTGGAATGCTCAGCTGCAACGCCCATGTTGACATCCTCCTTGGTTCACCGCCCTCGGCGGCGCTCTACGTCCATTCCGCTCGTACCGCCTGAAAGCTTTGACCGAAGGCATCGTGAAGATAGGGTGCGAAGCGACGCGCGAGTTCGCGGCCGGCCTGTGTGTCGCTTGGGTAGTGAAGGCCCGCCCACTCACGGTTCTCCGCCACGTTCTGGGCAATGCGTGCCAGTTCATCCGTGGCCGGATGCTCCGGCAGGATTGTCGCGAAGGCAAAGGCGATCGAATAGCACTGAAAGGCGTGATTGCTGGGGAAGGCGGCATGCGGCGGGACGGCAAGAAGCGGCCTGAGCAGCGGTTCGAAATGGCTGGGCCGCAACCGGTCGAACTTGTCCTTGTAGATGAGCCCCACGTACTCGCAAGCGGTCAGAATCGACTGAAACACCCCCTCGGTCGCCGAATAACCCGCCACGTCCTCGACATGAAGCGGACGGGTAAATTCCGAGACTGAGATCGTCGCCTCTCTTTCAATGTCCGTCAGCCGCCTTGCGCGCTCCCGGTCCCGCTTTTGCATCGACAACAGCACTGTGGTCTCAAGCCGCGTGCAGTCGGGGCCAGGAGGCGCAAGGATGTTGAGAGTCTCCCAGCAGAACCGTCGGGCGGCGGTGAAGGCGCTGACGGATGGTTGCTGATGGAGGCGGCGCAGCTCGAAGGCCGGGACGAGTTGCGCCGACGCCTGAGCGGTGATGCCTCCGGCCGCTTTATTCTTGTTCTTGTTCTTGTTCTTGTTTTTATTCTTGTTCTTGTTGAGGACCGCCTTGTTTGCAACGCTCATGACGGCCAGCGTCCTGATGACGGCGGTGGGAGGCAGGGGAAGACCCGGCTCGCCGTCGTTGGACCGTTCATTCGTATCCGCGGCGGGGATGAGCCCCTGCAATCCGGGGAAGATCCGGTCACCGCGACAGGCAAGAACCGTATCCGGCTCCACCTTGAACGGGAATGCGTTGAGAAATGCCACGGCTGGCGATGGTGTTTCCGGCATAGTGTCCCTCCTTTCCTCATGCGACGTTGCAATGATCTATTGCTCCCGAATACCCGCCTTGACCAAACCCTCGATCAACAGCTGTCCCCCGTCCGTTCCCAGGATCGGGTAGCGGCTTTCCCGCATGGCGCTGATGGACAGATCGGGCTCGATGACCTGCAGGCGCATGAGGTATTTCTCGGCCTGCTCGAGATGATTGGCATGCGCATGACTGGACGCCAGGTAACGCAGGACCGAGTTGAACTGCGGCCGCTCCAGCAAAGCCTCTTCTCCAGCCGCGATTGCAGCAGCATGGTCCCCGGCGAGGGCGGCACTGATGCACCGGGTGGTGTCGAAATAATACTTGTAGCGGCTATGGGCGGCCAACTGGCTGACCCAGCGGGACATCGCCACGGCTTTCGAAGGTTGACCCGTGAAGCAATGCAACATCGCATAGAGATCCCAACCCAGGGGCTGGGCAGGGTTGAGATGGATTGCCTTTTCGAAGAGGTTCGTCGCGCGATCGTAATCTGCAAACAGAAAGGAGTGTACGTGCCCGACCAGAGCAAGCGACACGGGGTTGGTCGCATCGAGCTCGAGTGCCCAGTGCGACAAAGCGCGCGCCTCCTCCATCATCTGGGTGTCGGCAATATTGAACCTTTGTCCGATCTGAAACGTGCGGATGAAGGCCAGCCAGGCATAGGCTGCACCGCTTGGAGCCTGTGCGACGCAACGCGCCAGCAGCCGTTCGGCCCGTTCAAGATCTTGCCGTGACAGCCTGAAGATGGAGTCGATCGCGTGGAGAAGGTCGGCCCCGGCGCAAGCGGGATCCTCCACCCATGGAGACAGCAGGTACTGGCCCACCTGATCCACGATACGGGTGATGATCGGATGCAGCTCCGACATGCTGCCACACCGGATGGCGAACCGATTGGCCACTTGCTCCCCGGACCAGACATGGGCTCCATCGGATCGCCGTCGAAGAACCGCCTGCGCCAGGACGGCATCGCCTTCGAAGGTGAGACGTATCCGGGCGGTGATCGGGAGAACCCTGGCTGGCGATGGATCGGTCTCCATCCCGGCTGGCGACGACCCCTCGAAGGAGAGATCGGCGACACCGATACCAAGGGTTTCGCTCAGCGATCGGGTCAGGAGGTTTTGTAGCTGCAGCGCCACGATGCGCCCCTTGTCGCCCAGCCCGATCACCTGCGGCGGCTGCAGGCGCATCAACACCGGGCGGGGTGGCGCTGCAGCGAGGCCCCTCGGGTCGAGGCCTGTATCGCGCACGAGAAGGTCCGGGCCGGGATATTCGTGACGTCTCACACGCAACGGATCGATCCGGCCGCTGCTGGCCGGGAGCCGCTCCTGAGGCTGGCGTGTGGAAACCGGGCGCTCAGCCTGTCGTCTTATCTGCCAGTTCTGCCGTTCGAGGCTTAACCAGTCCTCAAACTCCGGGTCGCGGATGTCAATTCCCTCCAGCAGCTGATCATGCGCATCGCTCGACGGGCTCGTCTGGTCAATGTCCAGCTCTATCTGTTGCAGATCCAGCCACACGGTTACCTTGTCCGCCTGCACCAGGTCACGCGCGAGGCCGAGCGACTTTCGGATCTCCATCAGCGCCTGTCGCAGGCTGGCCGAAGCCTGCTCTTCCGAGCGATCGCTCCACAGCTTGTCGCGCAACCACGCCCGCGACCGCGCACCCCGACGGGCCAAAGCCAGCATCGCCAGCAAGGCCTGGGCCTTCTGCGACTTGGGAGCAAGGGACACACCGGCCTGATCCATCAGGGCGAAGGGACCCAGAAGGTACATCCGGTACTTTCCACGCATGCCGTCACTTCGGTACATTGAAGTGCGCCTTTGTGCCCAGAAACGACTACCCCCGGCTGGACATCCCCGGTGTAATTGTAGCACGAAGCCAGTCCTCAGAGTAGCATGCGGACGGTGCCGTGCAGGGACCGGGAGACCTCCTTTCGGACTATGCTGCGCGAGACCCCGGTCGAAAGAGGCAGCCGCCGCACGATGATCGCGACAGGCTTTGCAACCGCAGCTTCGCCCCTCAATGTCCCGATCTTCCGCGCCAGGGCCCTGACGAGACGACCAGATCCCTGCTGCAGCACAGGCAAATGCCGCCTCGGCGGAGTGTCGTCCCACCACTGGTGACCTTCGCGGGGCCGATGACGCGCCGCTCTTTCCACCGGCCCTTCCTCTGAGCGGGCAAAGGCTTGCGGCGGCACGCACCCTAGCCACTGCCGTGCGTCTCTGGTGACGGCGGTCGAAGGGACGCGGGAGATCTCTGGCATCGGATCAGGTGCTGGCCCCTGGACGAAAATGCCTCGACCTTGCGAAACTCGGCGTCCGGAAGGGCCAGCACCCGACAATCGTCAGCGAGAGGATTGAGAAGCCAGAAGCTCTGTCCCGACGCGACGATCTGGGCTGGCACATAGGGGTAGACGAGCCGCATTCCCACGGCTGCGTGATCGCTCCTTCCAAACAGGCCACCTCGACCTGCGGCTTCCAGCCTCTGCTTGAGGGCAAGCATGTGGCTGCGAACGGGGGGCTGGATGGCCAATGCGCTGGATCTGCCACGTCCATCTTCCAAGTACCTCAAGACCGCCCAGAATTCCGACGGACCATTGGTCAACATGATGGAGTCCGCCGCAGAACGTGCCTCCCAGGTTCCGATCAGATCGCGATATCCGGCCTTTTCGAACCGAAGGGTGTAGTTGATGCTGGCGACGAGCAACAGCATCGTGACAGCCATGGCCGCCGATTGCCGCAACGGCATTCTGGCGCGAAACACCGCGTCGGCATAAAGCCCCAGGGAAATGGCGACAAAGGGAAGAAACAGACCAAGCGTCCGGTAGATGAAAACCGGCTTGAACGCCACCGAGATGAACAGCAGGACGCACAATGGCAGCAAGACCAGCAGGCCCACCGTCCACCGGCTGACCGGCTGCGTCATCGGCAACAGCAGCATCAGTGGCAGGATCAAGAAGCCGGCCAGGGTCGGCCATGGGAACTCCATTCCCAGAAGCGTGAGGGTGAGATGAATGCCGATGGTGGGCAGATCTAAGCTGGCCAGCCCCTCGGTCTGACGAAGAGCGCCAATGGCCAGCGGATAGACTGCGCCCAAAGCAACCACGCCATAGACCACGACCAGCCGGATGACCTCGCGTCGCCCGGCAAGCTTCATCATCCGCAAGATCGTGGCCAGAAACAGAAAGAATGCGACGAAGAAGCCAAGCCCGTGGGTCAGCGTCAGAGCGAGCCCGAGACCGAGAGCTGCCCACAGGAAGGGCATGGATGCGCGCCCGCTCTGCTCGATCCTTTGAAGAACATACCAGAGGCTGATCTCCAGGATCATCACCATGGCGTACATGCGCACGTTCTCGGCGAAGAACAATTGCAACGGCATGAGGGCAAAAATTGCAGCGGCCCAGATTGCCGGGGCAAACCCGAAGATCTTCCGGCATGCAAGGAAAAGCACGGCGATCGCGGCGATGCTCTGCAGCGTCGAATTGAGGATGAACCACCGGTCGCTGTCGGCGATGGCCGCCCAACCATGCAGTTGCAGATAGTACAGGGGTGGGTGCGTGTCGAAGCGCAGCGTGGCCAGGAGAATGTCGACCAGCGGGCTCTCCGCAAGGGCGACGGAAAAGATCTCGTCTGCCCACAGACGGGGTTCCATGAGGACGTTGACGATGCGCAGCGTAACGCCCGCCAGCACCAGGACAACCAGCAGTCCAAACAGGGGGTGGCGGCGAATGATCCCAGTCTCCATGCGTTCTCAAGCTCCGGATGACGGTTGCAGCTGCGATGACGATGCGCACTCGCCACATCATCGCCCGCACACGGGGGGTTTGCGCCATCCTAGGCCGACGATGCGTTTTGCGCCGATACATCCTTTCGGGGGCGCCCTGGCACCGCCAAGTGCATGGGAAAGCGCAGGCCAGGGCGACGACGGACCGAGCCTCTACGCCTTTCGGTCAGGGTGATACGCGGCGACGGAGTTTGTATCCTGCGTCATGGCACCGTTTTGCCCATCGGTCCCGAGCAAGCCCGGAGCGACAATGTCTCGTCTTCACAGCAGAATGATCACCGCGATAAGATCGGGCAATTGCCGCTCGCAATGGCCCTGCCGCTTCGTTGCCGCCCTCGTGCTACTTGCCGCAGTGGCGTCCTCGCCAACCGCAGGCCAGGCAGGCGACGGGCAAGCGCCCCCCCGCAGGGAGGCGGCGCAGGTCTTCTTTTCCGGTCACAGCCTCATCGACAATCCGTTGCCCGACTGGGTGGAGCTGATTGCCACCAGCCTCGGCAAGCGCATCAGCTGGGAGCAGCAGATGATCCTCGGATCACCGCTGAGGCTGCGCACCCGCGGCGAGGGACCGACAGGATGGAAGGGCTACCGCTACGGAAAGAACCGCGTCGGTGAAGGCATGGACGTGATCGACGAACTTGGTCAAGGCCGCAGCGCCGGGACAGGTCGGCCCTATGACACCCTCGTCGTGGCCGAAAACCATGGCTTGCTGGGCTCGATCATCTGGGAAAACGGGATTGGCTATCTGCGGCATTTCCACGACCGGCTGACGGCGGTCAATCCATCCGGCCGAACCCTCTACGTTCACGCCTGGCTTGGCATTGACAGGCAGGATCCCGGACGCTTCGTAGCGCGCGAGATGGAGATCAGCCGTATCTGGGAGTGCGCCGCCGAGAAGGCAAACCTCTCGCTGGAAGCGGAAAATCGCCCGGCCGGCCTGAGCGTCATTCCCGCAGGCTCCGCCCTTGCCACGCTGGTTCAGCGGGGGCTTTCCGGGCAGGTCGCCGACCTGGCCGGCAGTCCGGTGCAGGTCGTCGATGCCATCTTTCGCGACGACGTCCATTTGACAGATCCTGGAATCTACTTCCTGGCGGCGGTGCATTATGCCGCAATCTACGGCCAGTCCCCGCAAGGGGCTGCGGCACCCGGTTCCGTCGCGCCGGACCTGGCCGCAGAGCTCCAGACACTGGCCTGGCAGGTCGTCCAGCGTTTTCAGGAGAGCCGGCGCCCGCAGATGGCCGAGTGCCGCCGGATCCTGGTCGATTCCGTGTGCGAGAGCTACTGGAGCTACACCCAGTCCTATGAAGAGATCGGCCGCTGCAAGGGCTATTTCTCGCGCACCGACCCGGAGCGGGAGGGTAATCCCTTCGTCTGGCCCGATTCACAATGGACCGCACTTCCCTTCCCTTGAGGGACGGATGGACAACAGGGGATCTGGCACAGGCGGGACGGGGGAAGCGATCGTGTTGACATCAGCCGACATCGAGACAGGCGCAAAGAGGGCCGCAGGCCGCCATGCCGGACCAGAGGCGGTGCGTTGAATGCCCGAGCACATCAGAGCACTGGCCTACGTTCTGATCCTGGCGATACCGGCCTTCTTCGTGGCAGCGCGGCTGGCAGTCCCGCTTGTCGGGGCCAGGGAGTTTTCGCTGTGGCGAAACGCGTGGATCGCCGCGACCGGCCTGACCTTCCTGAGCACAAGCTTCCTGATGTTTGTGGCATTGCTGGCCCTGCTGATCGTCTTCTTGCGCAAGAAGCTGTGCCAGCCGCTGCACCTCTACATCATCTTGATGTTCACGGCGCCCTGTCTTGGGGTGGGCGTGGGCATCCCCGGGCTGTTCAACAGGCTCATCGACCTCAACCCTCCCCGCGTCCTGGCACTGTTGATCCTGCTGCCGATGGCCGTGACGCTATGGGCCCAGCCGGAGATGCGGCGATTGCGAAAGCTCGACATATCGGTCGTGGCATTCTGCGCCATGCTGTCCCTCCTCGCCTTCCGTCACGGCGACTTCAATTCGATCTTCAGGGTCATCCCCGGCTACTGGCTCGACATCGTGCTCTCCTATTTCGTCTTCAGTCGCGCCGTTCGCACGTCGGATGACCTGGATCGCTGCCTGATGGCCTTTGTCGTGGCGGCCTTGCCCCTGGCGCTCGTGGGCATCTTCGAATATCTGCGCGACTGGCGCATCTACTTCGTGGTGATCTTGCGGTGGGACCTGACCCTGATCAGCCCCTATGTGTTTCGCGACGGATCCCTGCGCGCGGCGGCCACAGCCATCGAACCGATTGCCTTCGGCTTTCTGTGTATGGTCGGTGCCGCTGCCCTGTTGGCGATACGATCGGGCAGGGTCGGCTTGATCTGGTGGTGGCTGGCCATGGTGATGCTTGTCGGTGGGCTGTTTGCCAGCCTGTCGAGAGGACCATGGCTCGGATTTGCGCTTTGCGTCGTGATCGTGCTTCTTGCCAGACCGCGGCTTGCTCTGGCGCTCAGCCTGATGGCTGTACCGACGGCGGCTTTGATGCCCTATCTTGGGCCTATGGCGACGATCGACCGGTTCATCAACCTGCTTCCCTTCATCGGACATGCCGACGAAGGCAGCGAAGCCTATCGCTCGCAGCTGCTGGAAAGTTCGTGGACGGTGATTGGCCGCAATCCCTGGTTCGGCTCGATGGACTTCCTGAGCGCGCCGGAATTGCAGGTATTGATCCAGGGTCAGGGGATCATCGACATCGTCAACAGCTACATCCAGATCGCGCTGGAATACGGGCTCCTCAGCCTTAGCCTGTTCGTGGTTTTCTTTGTTGCCATTGTCGCGTCGCTTGCCCGCCTGACGCTGGTAAACACCCAGGCGAAAACGCCCTACCACGCTCTGCTCGGCCTGATGCTGGGAATTCTGTTTACCATCGGCACGACCAGCAGCGTCTCGATCATCCCGCACATCTACTGGGCGCTGAGCGGACTGAGCGTGGCTGCTGTCGCCATGGCACGGGCTCAGGCACGCAGCCCGGCATCCGGCATGGCGATAAAGGGTCAGCCTGAGATCAACAGCGGCCCGCCCGAAGTCGCGGCACTTGCGTCAGCGGCGCCGATGCGGGTGCTTGGTCGCGGGATCTGACCTGCCCTGGCTGGCCGCTTTTGCCCGCGGTCGACCCGGCCGGCTGCCGGCGTCCTTTGCGGGGACGATCAGGGTTTTCGTGCGATCCACGCGATCGCGCCCGACATCTGTGCGATAGGCTGCAGCAGTTCATCCGTCGTCGGTCTGCGTTTGTTGCGCAGCCAGGCTTGAGCCACTTTGGGCGCCAGGTACCAGCCGTAGATCAGCGCCGACAGGCCGCGCAAAGGCCGCGTTGCCTTGTTGCCCATCTCAAGCATGGCACGAAAGCCCGACCACCTCGCCTCCGGCCAGATGTTCACCGGCTCAAGACCGGCAAGCTTCAATGTCATGAACACGCCGTAGGGTGTCATGTGATAGTAGCTTGCATCGTGCCACGGTTCCAGGAACGAGGCCGAGCCGAGACAGAAGCCGCCCGGTTTAAGGACGCGAGCCGCCTCTCTGGCTGCCAGTTGCGGGAAGGCGAGATGTTCCCAGACAGCGGAGGCATAGACCACGTCGAAGGCCTCGTCGCGGAACGGAAGCACATGGGCGTCGCACAGAAGATCGGGCCCGCCGTGGGATCGCAGCCAGTCGTGAACCCGGTCGACCGCAACATCCACCCCGACGTAGGACAGGCCGCGATCACGCATGAAGGTGCGCATCTGGCCGCCACCGCAGCCGACTTCGAGGACCCGCTGTCCCTTCGGCAGGCGACTAAGGCATGCCGCATGCGCCGCGTCGAGATGATAAGTTGCCCCTTTTGCCTGGCCGTGGTTTGGCGGAAACTGCAGGATCTCGGCATCCGGGATGATGGCGGGACTGAAGGCTGACGCCGGCCATTCGAAGCGGACGCTGCCGCCGCCGCTCGGCATCAGCTTGGGACGCTGGTCTTCCCGTTCAAACAGGCGCCCGCAGGCGTCACATCGCTGCAGCGAGACCTGATCCGAACGACAATCGGGACAACACAAAAGACCATCAATTGCGGACGTCATGGCCACCTCCAGACAGGCAAGGTGACCAAGACCTGCAACAGCGTCAACGCCTCCATTAAGCGTAGGCTTATGTCCATGCTGCAGGGTCTGAGCGCTGCTTTTCCTAGCGCCTTCGATGGTTGTCCCGCGCTGCGCCGGCCACGTCGAACGCCAGCCGGGGCTGGCGTTGTTCCCCACCACAAAGACATCACCCGCCAGCGGTTTGATCCTGCGGCACTCGCCCTGGCCGCCGCGTTACCGGCGGCACCCCTCTCCCCCCGCTATCCCTGATAGTAGTTGAGATACTGTTCGCGAAACCGCTCCGGGCTGCCTGGATCGGCAAACCGATGAAGCTGTGACATGTCGGTGTTGTTGAGCAGCACACCCATGACCTTTGCGGCAATCTGCGGCTGCGCGGCCAGCACATTCTGGACCGTCTTGGCCGGCGTCACGCCCCACTGGGCGACAAACAGGAAGCCATCGACGTGCGGCTCGAACGCCTTGGCGTCGACGACGGGCACCAGTGGCGCCAGATCGACGACGATGACATCGAATGTATCACGCACGCTGTCGAGGAAACGCGTCATTCCCGCCGAGGACAACAGCTCGCTGGCGTGGGCCAGACTCTTGCCCCGGGCGCCGACCGGCATGATCGCCAGCTTCGAGCGGCGATCAACCCGCACGGCCTGGGTCCATTCGACCTCTCCCAGCGCAACCTCCACGAGGCCCACCTCCGGTTCCGTTGCCAGCATCTTGCTGAGCCCGGGATTGCGCAGATCCGCGTCGATGACAAGCGTGCGCTGGCCGCTGGCTGCCAGCAGACCGGCAAAATTGGCCGCCACGGTGGATTTGCCCTCGCCAGGCAGGCACGAGACGATGCCGATCACGCGGCAGTGGCGCCCCTGAAGAACGATGTCGCTGGCCAGCCGCGCATTTCTCAAGGTTTCGGCGAAGGCCGAGCGCGGCCAGTCCACCGCCACCCTCATCATGTGCCGGAAATCGATCGGCTCGCCGTGCGGCATCGGCTGCGCGCTCTCCGGCTGCGATCCGCTGGCGCTTGCGGTCCTGTTGCCGCTGATGCGCGGGAGATAGCCGAGGAACGGCAGGCCGATCTTTTCCTGAACGTCCTCGCCGGTCCTGAAGAACCGCTCGCGCACCTCCAGAAGCGTTGCCAGCGCGCCACCTGCCATCGCGCCAAGGACGATCGACAAGGCCATCGTCAGGGTCTTGCGCGGACTGGAAGGGGCCGTCGGCACACCGGCCTCCGAGATCACGCGTGCCTTTGCGATCGGAAACGATTGTTGCTGCGAGGCCTGCTCGAAGCGGGCAAGGTACGACTGGTAGAGCGTCTTCAGCGCCGCCGCTTTCTGCTCGAGCTCCGCCAGCTGCACCATCGAGACATTGGCTTGCGAATTGGTGCCGGCGACTTCCCGGATGCTTTCGCGCAAGGAGCTTTCGCGTGAGCTTGCGACCTCCATCTCGTTGCGGAAGCTGCCGGTGAGCTGCTCCAGTTCGGTGAAGATCTGGCGCGACAGATCCTGCTTTTCCGTCTTCAGGGCCACGGCCTGCGGATGGTCGGCGCCAAACTGCTGCACGACCGCCTGCTCTCGCTCGTTGATGGCGATATAGCGCTGTCTCAGGTCCTGCAGGATCGAATTGTCGGTCTCGCGCGAGGACACCACGGCATTGCCGACGGCCGCGTCCGGGCCCTGTTCGATGATTGCCCGGTATTGCTGGTAGCGCGCCGATGCCGTGGCGGCATCGGCCTGGGCGACGATCAGCTGGCTGTTGAGATCGGCCAGCTGCTGCGCCGAAAGAAGCTCGCCGCGCGGCGACACCAGCCCGTTCTCGACCTTGTATTGCTCCACGGCGAGAGCCGCCTGCTGCGAGCGGCTGTTGAGGTCCGTCAGCCGTTCCTGAAGCCACACCGAAGCGCGCTCCGTCGCGTCAAAATTGGCGTTCAGCTGTTCTTCCACATAGCTGCTGGCATAGGTCCGGGCGATGGTCGCAGAAAGCTGCGGACCGGGAGAGCGTACGGAAATCGCAATCACCGAACTTCGCCCCACCCGCTCCACCCCAAGCGACTGCTGCAGGATGGCAGCGGCCTTCTCGCGCCGCCCTGCCTGCATCGCCTCTTGCGAAACGGGCGGTCGACCCGGCAGCACCAGCGCGACCGTGCCTTTGACTGCGCCCTTGGCAAGATCCAGAAGCGAGCGGGGCGGGTTGAGGATCAGCTCATTGTCCCCCAGCTGCGCCTCGTCGACGACCCGCAGGGCCAGCGCCTTCGATTTGAGGATCTCGACGGCACTGGACATCCGGTTGTCGATCTGCTGGGCACTCTGCGGCCCCTCCTCCTCCTCTGCAAAACGCGACAGGCTGTCGTCGATCAGAATATGCGTCATCGACGTGTAGGTCGGCTGCGTTGCGAAGAGATACAGTCCTGCCAGCAGCATGGCCAGACCAACGCAGGCGATGATCACGCCCAGGCGCCGGACCAGCGCACTCCAGAGCCGATCGAGATCGATGAAGCTGTCGGCGTCAGTCTGCGGCTCGTGGAGCACCGGTTTTGTCCTGAACTGAAGTTGGTCCATGCTCATAGGGCTTTCGCGTTGATGGTCTGGCGGCTGCACCCGGCGGTCGCCGGGCGCAGGTGTCGGCAGGTGCTAGGCAATCTCGGCGCGGCTCCGGTGGTCGTCGAGCAGCGCTGCAAGCGACTTCGCCAACGGTGCCCCCAGGTCCGAGCGCCGCAGCGCAAAGGCGACATTGGCCTCGATGAACCCCTGTTTGCTGCCGCAATCGAAGGTTCGTCCCGCATAGGGATGAGCGTGAAACGGCTGCGTGGCGGCAAGCCGCTGCATGCTGTCGGTGAGCTGGATCTCATTGCCGGCGCCGCGTTCCTGCGACGCCAGAAGCTCGAAGATATCCGGCTGCAGGATATAGCGCCCGTTCAGATAGTAGCATGAGGGCGCCACGGCGGGGTCGGGTTTCTCGACCATGTCGGTGACTGCAAAGCCATTCCTGACGGTGGCGCCCATGCCAACGATCCCGTAGCTCGATGTCTCGTGCGGGGCGCATTCCTCCACCGCGATGACGTTGCCTGCGACCTCGTGGTAAAGGTCCATCAGACCGGCCATGCAGCCTTGCGCTCCAAAGGACACCATATCGGGGAGCAGCAGGGCAAAAGGCTCGTCGCCAACCAGTTCGCGAGCGCACCAAACCGCATGACCCAGCCCGAGCGGAACCTGCTGGCGGGTATAGCTGACGGATCCGGCCACCGGCTGCATCTTCTCAAGCTGGGCAATCTGCGCCGTCTTTCCCGACCGGGCGAGCGTGGCCATCAGGTCCGGCGCCGTGTCAAAGTGGTCTTCGATGGCGCTCTTGTTGCGGCTTGTGACGAAAATGATGGTTTCGATGCCTGCCTCAATGGCCTCATCCACCGCGTATTGCACCACCGGCCGGTCGACGACGGTCAACATTTCCTTGGGCATTGCCTTGGTGGCCGGCAAAAAGCGCGTGCCATGGCCGGCGACGGGAATGACTGCTTTGCGAACGGGTTTGCCATGCATGAAGATAGGTCCTTTCGTCGGAGTGTCTGGTTACGAAACAGGGGTCGAAGTCGGCATCAGCCGGCGCAGGCGCTTGACGATCGGCATGCGCAGGTGCCAGAGCGCCCGCGGGGTCTCGATGGCCGTCTTCAGCGCGCCGGCGGCAGAGCGGTTCTTGATGTGCGACACCAGCGTCAGGAAGGCGCGGGCCTCCAGGAGGCTCCTCGTGCGGCGGCGTTGCGCGACAAGGGCCTCATCCGACAGGTGGAACCGGTTCAGGAAGACCCGGTCCGCCGCCAGCATCGAGTCCACGTGGTGCAAGTCAAGCACGCGCGAGATGGAACCCTGTCTGAGATGGTAGATGTAGCCGGCCGAGGGCTCCACCGCGCAGGTTGCGCCACTGGCCAGGGCCGAGGCGACCAGCAGATAATCCTCGCCGATGCGCAGCCTCTCGTCGAATGCGAGATCGTGCCGTTGCAGGAAGTCACGCGCGAACATCGGCTTCATGTAGCCGAAATTGAAGGTGCTGCGGAACAGGACATTGGATCCGATGTAGTCGGCGAGCGTGAGCCTGGCGCGGGCGCGAAGCTCATCCTCGGTGAACATGCGCCAGCTGCGGCCGCCGTCCATCGCAACGACATCGAGGTTGTCGACAACAAGCGGCGTTGTCAGCGCATCGGCACGCGCGATCATGCGGGCGGACCTGTGGGCCGATATTTCGTCGTCGGCATCCAGCACCGCGACCCAGGCGCCGCTTGCCGCCTCGATGCCGCGATTACGGGCTCTCGCCGGGCCTCCGTTGGACGGCTGGCAGATCACCGTGACGCGCGGGTCGGCAATCTGCCTGACAATCTCAACCGTGTGATCGGTCGAGCAATCGTCGACCACGACGACCTCGAGCGTCACGCCGACCTGGGCCAGTGCGCTTTCGATCGCCCGCGCGATCGTCTCCTCAGCATTGTAGGCGGCGATGACGAAGCTGACGTCCGGTTGGTTCTGGAGCGTTGTCATGATGCCTCCACCAGGCCGTATTGCCTGATCTCGCGCACGCCAAGGATGCCGCTGACGGCCCCCGCATGTAGGGCCGCGCGCAGGAGATAGCGGTTGCGCCGGACAGGCAGGACAACGAAGCCGGCACAGGCCAGGCTGCAAAAGCCGATCTTGGCCAGGGCAAGGCCGGCCTGTCGCAGGCGGCCGGCAACGCTGCCCCGACCGGCGACGATGCGGCCATGGGTCTGTCCGGAGCGGAACCGGCGCTTGATCAGCCAGGCCAGACTGGCGCGGCCAGCCGGGACGGCTTCGGTGACAAGCGCGGCCGGGGCATAGGCGATGGTGCCGCCCGCCCCCGTCATCGCGGCAAAGAACTGCGTGTCCTCACCACCGCTCTGGCCCAGCGCCAGATCGAACCGGCGGCCGGCAACATGTGGTGATCGCATGTCGAGAAGGACATTGCAGGTGTAGCCGGTGCGGATATCGCCTGCGACCCATACCGGGCGGGTGGAATGAAAATCGCCGCGGCGCATCCAGTCGGGGGCGCTGCCATCGTAGAGCGCCTCCACCGGGCCCAGCACCGCATCTGCCCGTGTTGCCGCCATCCGCTCATGGAGCGCCTCCACCCAGGTGGTCGTGGCGCGCTCGTCGTCGTCGATGAAAGCCAGATAGTCAGCCTGGCATGCGTCGAGACAGGCATTGCGTGCCAGAGAAATATTGGCCTGCGGGCAATGGACATAGGCGATCGGATACGGGGACATCCTCGACAGCGTGTCGACCAGGGCTTTTGCGGTCGGTCGGTGATCGTTGTCGGCCACGATCAGCCGCACCCGCAAGTGGGCGGGAACCGTCATGGCAAACAGCGACGACAAGGTCTCTTCGAGCTCGGCACGCCGGAAGGTGCAGATCCCGATGTCGATCGAGGTCGATGGGGTGATCACGTCCGCCGTCATGCAGGCACCTTTCGCGGACCGCGCCGCAGCAGCTCCAGCCAGAAACCGGCTGACCAGGCAAAGTGCATGATCATCGCCGAGATGGCCGCGACCGGCCCGTAGGGATTTCTCTGGCCGACCGCCAACCAGACGCCATAGGCCAGACAAAGGCTCGCCCAGGCCAGAACAGGAAGCGCGGCCGACCAGTGGACAAAGCTGAAAAGCGCACCGAATGCAACGGGGACGACGGCCAGCGGCAGTGCCTGACGCAGTTTTGGAAGCATGCGGTGCTTCATCATGTTGCGCGCCCGGCCCCTGCCGTAGCCGAGGTACTGCCGAAACAGGGAGGCCGGTGTCTTGCGCGGGAAATAGGTCATGAAGGTGCGTCCGGTCATCCAGATCCTGAACCCTGCCTGACGAAGCCGGTGGTCGAGCTCGGCATCCTCATTGTGGCTGAAACTCTCGTCGTAGCCACCGACGGCCCGAAACGCCGACAGGCGCATCAGCGCGTGGTGGCCGTGGTCCACCCATTGACCGCCACCGCCGTCACGATGCTTGGAGCCGCCATTGCCGAGCTTGGAATTTTGGGCAACGGCAGTTGCCTTCTGGAAGAAGCCGAATCCGACCGTCTTCATCCCGGTGACGACGCTGTCTGCCTGCTGCCGGAGCGCCTCCTCCAGCAGCACCTGGCAATAATCGGCCGGGTAGTTGCCGTGCGCATCGATACGGATGAGATAATCGCAGTCGTCGCCGAACTGCGCAACGGCGAGATTGATCGCCGCCGCCTGCAGCCGCTTGGGGTTGTGAAGCACGAAAAGCTCGCGGATGGAACCGGCAAGACCCGCAGCGATGTCGTCGGTGCCATCCGCGCTGCCGCCGTCGGCAACCACGATGCGAAGTGCCATGGTGCCGCGGTTGGCGTCCAGCGCCCGCAGCAAGGGTTCGATCGTCTCCGCCTCGTTGAGGCAGGGAATGACCACAAGCGTCACGCGCCCCTGGAAAGCATCATCTGTCATGGCGGCCCTCACGATCGAACCGGGGAAACGGCCGGCGACGCCCGTTGCGCCTGCATGGCCGTCGTTGTTGCAGCCAGGCGCTCGACCAGGGCGCGGCATTCCTGCGGCCCGGTTGTCCACCGGCTTCGTTCGGTGGCGAAAAGCTCCGTGACGAGCTGCGTGTAGCGATCATCATCCATGTCCTGAAAATGCCGTTGCAAGGCATCATCCGTGGCACTGGCAAGCGTCAGGCCGAGATCCAGGTTGTCGAGAAAGCGGCCCGTTTCGGTTTCCGCCAGGGCAATCGGGACGGCCCCATGCAGCGCGCCTTCATACAGTCGATTGGGCAACAGCCACTGCGAATTGAGCCCCTCCTCGAAGAAGTCGATCGCCCAGACGAAGTGGACCTCGGCATAGATATCGGCCAGATCCTCCGGATTGCGGTAGGGACCGTGATAGACGACATGCGGTGCGGCTTCGACCTGGCCGTCGAAATCATCGAACGCGCTCCGGGCCGGCCGGCCGCGCAGGACGATCTCAACGTCGCCTTGCATGCGCGCCGCAAAGGCGATCAGGATTGCCAGCGACTTGCGGCACCGCAGCGCCCCGAACCAGCCAATCCGCCAGGGCTCTCCCGGCGCCGGTGGGGCGCGCCGTGGACGGGCCTGGGGCAGAGCGTCATCAAGCTCCAGGACCTTGTTTTCCAGGAGCATGGTGGGCAGGGCAAGTCCCGATCGCCTGGCGAAATAGTGGTTGATGAAGGCCGGCGAGCTGGTGATCAGCAACTGGGCATCGCGGCCGAAATAGGCTTCAGCCCGGCGAAACGCCCGCCCCTTGAGGCCATCGTCCAGGAGCAGTCGATGGATGTCGAGGCATTCGTACACCACCGCGGGGCGGCTTGAAAACAGCCGCGCGGCACGCTTGGCAACGACAAGCATTTCCAGGTTCCTGGCGAGGATGACGTCGGGAGCGGCAATCCCCGTCAACCGCGTCCGCAGCGTCGCGGCGGCCTTTGCGACCGCCACAGCCCGCTGCGACAGGCGCCCGTCGCTGGTCTGGCCAAGCCTGATCGTGACGACGTCGGGATCGTCGGCGAGACGATTGTCGGCGCGCTGAAATCCGGCAACAGTGACGCGCGCGCCGCCCTGCTTGAGCATCAACACCCGCCGGCGGATCGCCGCATCGGACAGGTCGTGGGCAAGATAAAGTATGTTCAATGTCACTTTGGCTACTCTTTCACCAACCGGCACGGGCGCAACTGCAACCATCGGGCACGTCACTCGATCTCACACAGAACCGACTGGGGAAAACGGCAGTCTTCGCCCGGTGCCGTATAGGCGATGCGATCCACGGCCATGGAGACAGGAGCGGAATAGGAGAACGGCCCCAGCCATCCGACAAGGTTGTCCGATCCCCAGAGGCTGACGAAGATCTTTTGTGGATGGGAGGGGATCTTCGTCGCGTCGGTGACCTCGTGCACAAGCTTGCCGTCGACGAAGTAGCGCAGCCGCTGCTTTTCCCAGATGAAGGCGTAGTCGTGGAAGCCCTGGTCCGCGCCACCCGCCACGGGCACCATTTTCTCGTTGCCGCCCCGGCCCGAGACATATTGATTGACCTGGACCTGGCTGCTGTTCTTGCCGAGGACCTCGAAATCCAGTTCGTCGTGCGGCTGCTTGTCGACCGGTCCGATATAGCTGAAGAAGGCTGAGTTGAGCCCGGAGCCGGACGCGGCGCGCATGCGCACCTCGTAGGTGCCATAGCCATAGCGCGTCCGGCTTTGCAATTCGGCGCAGGCGTAGTCCCGGTCGCCCGCCTGTGCCTTGGCAAATTCAAGCTGCAGCGTGCCATTGTCGAGCGTCAACTGCTGCTTCGACCAGGTGCAGTTCTGGTGATCGCCATTGCTCCAGCCGTCGGAGACATACCAGAACGACCTGTCGAGCGTGTCAAATTCTTCCACGAAGGAGCGACCGGTTGCGCCATCTTGCGCCGTCGCCGCACCCGGGGCGATGAGGAGGGAAACAAGCAGCAGCGAGCTTGAAAGGGTGCCATGCGGTGCGCGGGATCTCGTTGAAGTCATGCTTCACCTCTTTGGGGGCGCAAGGCTGCGCCGGCTGGTGTCTCGTTCGCCTTGCTGCCGGGATCGGCTTGCAAGACCGCGGCTCGACGGTCGCGTGCGCGGCTTCCGGTGAGGACCCGATAGGTCGCCGACGCCAGTCTCGCGATGATATGATTTGTAAAAAACAGAATGACGAAGGTTGCCGTGATGGCGGCAAGATAAAAGACCGGATAGTTGCTGTCGCCGGCCATCCGGTTCCACACCATCCACAGGCCGACGAGCAGGGGATAGTGGCCGCAGAAGATCCAGAAGCTCAAGCTTCCGGTGCCCGCCAGCGTGCGGCCGAGGCGGGTTTCGATCAGCATCCCCGACAACAACCAGACGCCGAGCGCGCCGAGAATAGACAGTATGTTGCGCGCCAGGTCGAGCCACAGAGGATACTGCGGGCCGGTGCTGTAAAGGCCGATGGCCAAAAGCGCGGCAAGCGCCAGTGTGCCTGTTGCGCCAAGAAGACGGTAGCGGTCGAGTGCGCGCGTGTCGCGGCCATGCAGGGCAAGCGCCATGCCGAAGGTGAAGCTGAAGAGAATCGACTTCTTCAAGACGATGCCGATTGTCACCCCTGGCAGAACCGCCAAAATGAACAGCGCCACGCAGGTAGCCACCGGAGCCCGCCGCACGAGATAGGCCAGGATCGGCGACAGCAGGATGCAGACCAGCAGGTCGCGCAGGAAATACAGGGGCAGGTTGATGGGAAAGCCTTCCAGCGCCAGCGCCTGGCTCAGGAGCTCGCGCGGTGAGGCCTGCCAGAGGTCGGGGAAATAGCCGATGCCGAGCGAAACGCTTTGGATCAGCAGGACCGCAAGCAGCAGGCCGAGGTTCCAGAGCAGGAACGGCGTCAGCACGGTGGTCGCTTTCGTGCGCAGGGTCTTGCCATAGTCGAAACTGGCATAGCCGCGACGGAAGAGCAGATATCCGGAGATGGCGCTCAGGCACGGCACGCCGATGCGAAAGAGACTTTCGCCGAGGAAAACCCGCAGCCAGTCAAACAGGCCAAAGGCGCCTGTAAAAAAGGGACTGGTCTGGGCATCATAGGGCACATGCACGAAGACGATGCCGCCAATCAGCAAGATGCGCATCAGATTGATGCGGGAGGACAGGGTCTGATCGACTGTCAAACGAGTCACCTCTATTTGGGCAGCGCCTCCCGTCGCTGCCATTTCAACCAGAGCAGAGCTTTCAGTCCGCATGAGGAAACCATCGCGGTTCCATGAGAGGAAAATGTGGCACTGCAGCAAAAAACGTCAATCGCGGACTTTGGTCCGACGGTCCGAAGACATCTGCAGGTCCGCCAGGGTCTCCCTTCTGCCTGCCGGTCGCAGCCGGTTCAAGGGTTCTGCAGGCCCGCGAGAGCGGCCGCAGCCGCCTGGCACCATCGCCAAGAAATTCCGGCGGCGGGCAGCATCGGAGGCGGCATTGGCCGGCGCCCACATCGGAACGGGGCAGACCTTGGCAAAAACAAGGCGCAGGCGCGCCCTGTCTGTCGGTTCAGACCGGCAATGCCTGCTTGCGGTTGCGCAGCAAGCCGACCAGCTTGCGCAGGAGTGTCCGCTCGCTGACAAGCAGCAGAAGACCATAGACCAGCCCGCCCACGGCCGCGCCAACCAGGATCTCGATATAGGGATTGGCCACATGTGCAGACAGCGCCGCGAGAGCAAGCCGCACCGTGACGGCCATGACCAGCGCGTTGATCATCGAGCGGCTGCTGATCAGAAGGCCACGCAGGAACGGGATGTCGTCGATACGGAAGACGGCCCAGGAATAGCCAAGCAGGGTCAGCGCGTTGACGACGCACAGCGCCACCATCGCATCGACAAGCGTTCCCCAAAGACACGCAAGCGCGATGGCAGCCGTGGTCGCGACCGCACGAATGACCGCCGACCAGAAGAGGATATGGCCGTGGCCGGTTCCCTTCAGATAGGGGATGAAGGTGCTGCAGGGGGTGACAATGGCTTTCGAAAGGGCCAGCAGGCCGAGCACCGGCCAGGCGTGGGCCCAGTTGGACCCGAAGATTACCAGCATCGCAGGCTGTGCGACGGCCCACAAGCCAAACATCATCGGCGCCAGGATGACGGTCGTGACCTGGGTGCTCAGCATCAAGGCGTCCGAGCGGCGCTTTCGGTCCTGGCCCATGACACTGAATGCGGGAAACAGAACGCCCATGACGGCCGTCAGGACAACCTGATTGGGAATGCTGGCGAAGCGGTTGGCGACCGAATAGGCGCCGGCATCGGCAAGCCCCAGCAGCCTGGCGATGACGATCATCGGCGACTGGAATGTCAGGAAGTTGGCGATTTCCGATCCCATGACGCCGGAGCTGAAGGCCAGCAGCGGCGTCAGCTTGCGCGGCCGCATCACCAGTCTCGGGACATAGGCGGAGGCGCTGTAGAGACCGGCAAGGCGAATCAGCGCCGAGGCAAACAGCTGTGCGACCAGCGCCCAGATCCCAAAGCCGGCAAACGCCATCAGCACCGCGACGATGGCGGCCAGCGATTCCGAGATCGTGCTCCACATCGCGTCCTTGCTGAAGTTCATCCGCCTGGCAAGCAGGCAATAGGCGACATCACCCGACAACTGGATCGGGATCAGGAGAGCCATGATCTGCAGGAGATAGGCGCTTTGCGGCGCCCCCATCAGCACCGCCAGCGGCGCGGCCGTGAGGTAGAGGGCGACAGACATGGCAAGCGCCATGCCCAGATTGGCCCAGAACACCGTGTGGACGGTGTCGACATCCTCCTCGGGCCGCATGATCAGCGCCGACGTCAGGCCGGCACCGCCGATCATGGTCAAAAACTGCACCACCGTCAGCGCCACCGCGACGGTGCCAAATTCGCTGGGGGTCAGAAGCCGGGCGAGAATCGGCACGGTGACAAACTTCAGCCCGAATGTCGCGGTCTTTGACAGCACGCTCCAACCGACATTGGTTGTGATGGTCTTCACGCCGTGGATTGGTGCCATAGATGAAGTCCCGGTGCTGGAGGTCGTTTTGACGATCACTGGCCATCGTAATGCCGCTTAAGATGTCGCCGACGTCGATGGCTTCCATTCCTTCGAGACAAGCAGGGGCAAAAAAATGGCGACCTTTACAGTTGTAATCCCTTTTTATCAGAAACAGGCGGGGATTTTGTGTCGCGCCTTGCGCTCGATCTTCGCGCAAAGCTATACGGATTTCGATATCATCGTCGTCGACGACGCCTCGCCGCACCCGGCCGATCTTGAACTGGCGCAGCTGGAGCCTGAGGAGCGCGCGCGCATCACGGTCATCAAGCAGGACAATGGCGGGCCAGGCGGGGCGCGCAACACCGGGCTCGACCACGTTCCAGCCGCCACGCAATTCGTCGCGTTTCTCGATTCCGACGACCTGTGGCTGCCCGATCATCTCAACCGCGCCTATCAAAGCCTGACTGGCTTCGGAGGCGATTGTTACTGGGCCTCGATGCAGGCCAGCGAGGAGTTCTACTACCATTTCTCCATGTCGCGGCTGGAAGCGACCGACGGGGCGGCAAGACTGTCGCAAACGCCTCTGCTCCTCGAGGTCCCCGACCTTGCCAGCGCCATGCTGAGAAACTGGAGCTTCCTGCACCTGTCGTGCATGGTCATCGGTCGCAACCTGTTTGAGACGGTACGGTTTGATCCGGTGCTGAGGCTTGCGGCGGAAGACGTGCTGTTCTTTTGCGATTGCATCCTGCAATCGCGCCGCAGCCTGCTTTGCGACGAGGCCGGCGCCATGCGCGGCATGGGCGTCAACATCTTCCACAGCATCGACAATCAGTCGCCGCAATTCCTCAGGCAGCAGTTCAACACCTGGGTCGCCCTCGACCGGCTGGAGGCTCGCTTTGCGCAACGGCCGGCCGACGTTGCCTCGATCAGCGCGTATAAGAACACCGCCCGCCGGCAAGCCTTGTGGAGCCAGGCGGGACGGGTTCGCCGGCGTCAGGCGCCCGAGCTTGGCTTGCTGGCCCGCTGGGCCTGGCGCGATCCGGCTCTCTTGGGCACGCTGGTCAAACTGGGGACGGACAAGTTCGGCAAAGCCGGCGCCTGAGCCACATCTTCCTGAAACATCACCCCCCTGGAGGGCAGCATGCAGCCATATCACTGGGAATCCCATCACGGCAACTTCGGCGACGACCTCAATCTCTGGCTCTGGGACTTCCTGCTGCCGGGACTGCGCGAGGTCCACCCGGACACCCTGCTTGTCGGCGTCGGCACCGTCCTCAACCCGACGCTTCTGCCGCGCGGCGTCCACAAGCTGGTGCTCGGCAGCGGCTACGGCTATGGCGTGCCGCCGGATATTTCCGACGCCCACGAATGGGATGTGCGTTGCGTGCGCGGCCCCAAGACCGCCGCGCGTCTGGGCCTGCCGGCCGAGCGGGGGATCGTTGACCCGGCGGTGATGATCACCGAGATGACGGAATTCAAGAATCTGCCAAAGCGCATCAGGAAGACCTTTGTCCCGCATTGGGAATCGGCCGAATTCGGGATCTGGCAGGCGGTGTGCGAACCGGCCGGCATGACCTATCTGGATCCGCGCGGAGACGCCAAGTCGGTCATCAGCGCCATTGCCCAGTCGGAACTGGTGATTGCCGAATCCATGCATGCGGCAATCCTTGCAGACGCTTTTCGCGTACCCTGGGTGGCGGTCACCACCTCGACATCGATCAACGACTTCAAGTGGAGCGACTGGGCCAGCAGCGTCGGCGCCAGCTACAACCCGCGGTTCGTACCGGTCTCGACACGGGCCGAGGCGGTTGCCAAGCGCGCCCGCTTCTGGGGCATGCAGTTCGACCGGCAGGCCATCGTTCCCCCCACCATCGTTCCCACCGACGAGGTCATGACACGGTCGAAGCCGGCACCGGCGGGCCTGCGCGCCATGGCCAAGCAGGTCCTGGCGGCACCCTCGATCCTCGCCCTGTGGCAGGCGAGCCGCGCCGAGCCGCAGCTGAGCCCCGATGGCGCGCTCGAACGGCTTAAGGACCGCTTCCACACGGTCCTTGACGGGGTGCGCAAGGATTATTTCTGAGCGACCGGAACGCCGGTCAGGAGATAGCGAAAATCGGCCTGGGGCGCGGCATCGCCCTCGCCCTTGTCGGAACGCCGCAGCTTGTCGCGCAAGATGCCGGTGGCGACGGCTGGCAGCGCCGTCGGCCGGGCCATGAGATGCCGGATCGCCGAGAGGCCACCGTTGCGCGCCTTGGTATCGAGAAAGGCACGCAGTTCGTAGCGGTTGCGGATGTGGCGTTGATGGCGTCCAAGGGCGCGGTCGACAGGGGCGGCAAGCCGGGAGGCGGTGCGGATGGCGCCATCGGCGGCACACAGGCGCTTCAGGTCCTCGGTGCGATGCTGGCCGCTCAGCGAGTCGGCGCGCACCACGGCGCCATAGCCGCAGTGTTCGATGACCGTATAGCGCGCGCCCTTGATCAGGGCCCGCAGATAGAGCTCATAATCCTCTCCCAGCCGCAGCGCCTCGTTGTAGCGCAGGTCATGACGGGCAAGGAACGCCCGGCGCATCACCGGCTTCAGGAAACCGATTTCGCCGCGCCGGATGCCCGGCCTGGAAATATTGCCCTCGATGAACGCCACCGTCGAAAGCTGGCGCGCCCGCGGCTGGAAAAGCTGCGGCCGCTGGCTTTGGACAGGCTGATGCATGAAGGCGATATTGTCGGCGATGAAGTCCCAGTCGCGCTGCTCAAGCATGGCGGCGAAGCGTCCGGGAAAAAAGAAGTCGTCGGCATCCAGAATGGCGACCAGCGGCGCGCTTGAGATGGAGATCGCATGATTGCGCGCTGCAGCCGGACCGCGGTTGGTGTCAAAGGAGACGACGCGCAGCCGGCCGCTGCCATCGTTGGCCGCGTCGGCAGCAGCCGCAGTCGCGTCACTGGAGGCATCGTCGACGACCACCACCTCGCTGACCTGCGGCTGCTCAAGCGCGGAGGCAACGGCCATGGCGATCGTGCCGGCGGCGTTTCTGGCAGCGATGATCACACAGACCGCGTTGCCGATTTCCTCAGACATATTGCTCTCCTTGCTGACACTCAGGCAGCACTAGAAGATACAAACATGACGCTGATATGGAATGGGTCGATCCGGCTAGTGATCAGTGATCTTCCAATGCGCGGCAGCATCGGCTGGAAGCTGATCATTGCCGCGCCGGTCGCCGAGTGGCGTGACCTGCTCGCCGTGGGGCGCGTTCCGCTGTAGCTTTTCGCGATGGACAAGATAGAGCACGCCCAAAAAATAGCCGACTTGCATCAGGATCGCCGCCACGATGGTGGCGACAAGGACAGTTAACGCCGATCCCGTCATCCAGAAGACAGCCCCTGCAAAGACAAGCAGGACGCAGGTCATGCTGACAAAAACGCGGGGTGCATACATCATCCGTCCTCCCGGATTCATTTTAGACTGGGGTCGTCGGTGTCCTGGCTCCTCTCCAATCATCGGAAAGCATATTGAGCTTGACGCAAGCATACAAGCTCGCCAGCGCGGTTTGTTACATGAACTTCGTGAAAGCTTCGTAATCTTGCCGGTTAAAATCCAGGCAGCGGGACACATGGCCGGCCACAGCGACTGCGACGGCGGCCGACAGCGCAAATTGCGGTACAGGCGTATCCAAACGGAGCCGGGCTTCACTTTGGGGTGAACGGTCATTGCTGGGCGGGACAGACCTGCGGCGCCAAATCCGACGGGGCCACAGAGCTGCCGTATTTTTATCTCTGCTTCGCCCCATTTCCGCAGCAGCAGGGCCTCTGCGGCCGTGGCAGCCGCCCCGCCGCGCCCGAGACTGAATGATTTAAATCAATTTTTATTTCGCGGGTGTGCGACGCAGCATTGCAACTACCGCGGCGCAGCATTGTATTGCAGTGCCGAAACCGTGGGACAAACGTCTGGCGCACAAGTGTCTTTGGACGGAGATCGAGGCAACCCTGCTGCAGTAACTTGGAGTAACGACTGTAACGGCGGTGGAACATATCACATGCCGACTGCGAATTGGGATAATGTAACGATAGCCCTTCTGGAATAGGATGCGCTTCAACTTGGCGCCATTAGCCTGCCTGCTTGGCACTGATCTTTGCCAATGCACGCCGACACCCTGCTGGTCGCGCCGATGGCGCCACCTCGGCTCGAAAAAACGCTGGCATCAAATTCCGAACACAGACTTATTATCCTATTGCCACGCACGACGCACCGTAAAGGCACCGACATCGCCACACACCCAATGGAGTTCACTCTATGAAGTCAGCGACACGTTCGGCCGGATCGCCGTATCTCGCGACCACTGAGGCCCCCCTCGCGTTCCCCACGGGGGGCTTTGCAAAGCGCGGTTTCGACATCACGGCCGCCGCACTCGCCCTTGTCATCTTCAGCCCGGTCTTTCTGATGATCATGGCACTGGTGAAATTCTCCGGCAAAGGCGCCATCTTCTATGGTCATCGGCGGATCGGCCACAATGGCCGCCAGTTCCATTGCCTCAAGTTCCGCACCATGGTCGCCAATGGCGACGAGGTCTTGCGCGACCATCTGCGCAACAACCCCTCGGCTGCCGAGGAATGGAAGGCAACCCGCAAGCTGCGGGACGACCCACGGGTGACCACGGTCGGCACTGTTCTGCGCAAGCTGAGCCTCGACGAGCTGCCGCAGCTCATCAACATCCTGCGCGGCGACATGAGTGTCGTGGGCCCTCGCCCGGTCGTCGAGGAAGAGCTGAGCCTCTACGACACCCAGGCTGTCTACTATCTGCGCACCCGTCCCGGGCTCACCGGCCTGTGGCAGATCAGCGGACGAAACGACGTTTCCTACGAAAGCCGGATCGCCTTCGACACGCATTATGTCCAGAACTGGTCGCTGGTTCAGGACGTTCTGATCATCGCCAAAACCATACCGGCTGTCTGCTTTTCGCGCGGAAGCTATTGATCCGGCAGCTGCCACCCGCAGATCAGGCCTGGACCTGCCGGTGTGCTGGCGGCCACGCCCGCCGTGTCTGCCCCTGTCAGAGCAAAGGAAGATCGATGCCAACACCCTTGCCCGCATTGCGCCGCATGGCGATTGTTGCCTGCTGCTGCGCCGGCAGCCTTGTCTTAGTCCCGACGGGATCCGTGGCCGCCGACGAGGGCGGCTACCGGCTCGGCGTCATGGACAAGCTCAAGATCCGGGTGGCCGAATGGCAGCCGGCTGAGGGCAGCATCCGCGATTGGGACGTCATCGGCGGCGACTATGCCGTCGGTCCCGGCGGCGCCATCTCGATCCCCTTCGTCGGCGAACTGCAGGTCGATGGCAAGACCACCGCTGAGGTCGCCGCCGAGATCGGCACCCGCCTGCAGACCGAGTTTGCCCTGCGCACCCAGCCGTCCGCATCGGTGGAAATTGCCCAGTTTCGCCCGGTCTTCCTGTCGGGCGATGTGACCACCCCTGGCGAATATCCCTATGCACCGAATCTGACGGTGCTCAAGGCTGTCAGTCTTGCCGGCGGCCTTCGCCGTTCCGAGGCGGGCCAGCGCTTCGCCCGCGATTTCATCAATGCCCGCGGCAATGCGGCCGTCTACGACAGCGAGCTTGGCCGCCTTCTGGCCCGTCGCGCCCGCCTTCTGGCGGAGGTCGACGGTGCAGACGAGATCAAGATGCCGGCGCAACTGCAATCGGTACCGACGGCAGCGGCCCTCCTGGCCAGCGAGACCGCCTTGATGAAGTCTCGCCGGCAGCGATACGAACTCCAGCTCAAGGCGCTGGCGGACCTGCGATCGCTGCTTGAAAGCGAGGTCGCATCGCTGGCCCAGAAGGCACAGACGCAAAACGAGCAGCTGCAGCTGGTCAGAACTGATCGCGACCGGATCAGCCGGCTGACCGAACAGGGGCTGGCCACCAGCCAGAGGCGCCTGGCCGTCGAGCAGCGGACAGCCGACGTGGAATCGACGCTGCTCGACATCGACACCGCCTCGCTGCGCGCCAAGCAGGACATCAGCAAGGCCAATCAGGACGAAATCAATCTGCGCAACGACTGGGAAGCGCAGCGCGCCAAGGAGTTGCAGGACACCGAGGCGGAACTGGAAAAGCTGCAGCTGCAGCTGACCACCAGCCGCGATCTGATGTCGGAGGCGCTGTCGCAATCGGCCGAAGCCTTGAAGTTCGAAGCCACCGGCCAGGGGGCTGCGATCCGCTATGTGATCGTGCGCGACGCCGGCGACGGCCCCAAGGAGATTGCGGTTGACGAGACGACGCCGGTGCGTCCTGGCGATGTGGTCAAGGTGACGGCCGAACTGCTGATGCAGTGAGGCGTCCATGAGGATCGCCAAATCACATCTGCTGGCGCCGGCCGACAATGGCGCCTTCGGCATTGCCGCGCTTGCGCTGTCGTTTTTCGTTTTCGCCTACTCCACCCGCTTCGGACCGGTGGCCATCCTCGCCTACTACGCGGTGTGGCTGCCGCTGGTGCTGATCGACTACCGGCGGGTGCTTGGCAATTACGCCTCGTTCGGATGGATCTTTGCCTTCGCGCTGTTCTGCTTTCTGTCGGCGTTCTGGTCGCAGGCGCCGTCGGTCTCGCTGCGCGCCGCCGTTCAGTACCTGACCCATATTGCCTGTGCGCTGATTGCCATGCGGATCCTGACCACGACGACGCTGTGCCGCGGTGCCATGGTCGGCTGCGCCGTGGTCCTCCTCTATTCGCTGGCCTTCGGCGGCTATCACTATGACGCCCTCGACGGCAGCTACAGTTTCGTCGGCGCCTTTTCGTCGAAGAACCAGCTTGGCCTCTATGCCTCCCTGGGCGTGCTGTTCTCCTATGCCACCGGCCTTCTGTTGCGCCCTGGCCGCGTCTGGCAGTTTGCCTCGGCTGCAACCGGACTTTTGTCGGGCTACGCGCTGTTTGCATCGCAATCGGCAACGTCAGTGATCACCACCATCGCCGTGCTGGCCGCAGGCCTTGCCATGCAGCTGACGATGCGGCTGGCGCCGCGCCAGCGCCGCGTGCTGTTTGCCACCGCTGTCGTGGCTGTCGCAGGCGGCGGCATTGCCGCGCTGCAGGCCGGCGCGCTGGACGCCATCCTGGCTGTGTTCGGCAAGGATTCCACACTCACCGGGCGCACCTATCTATGGCAGCAGGGGATTGCGGCCGCCGCAACCGCGCCCTGGTTCGGCGTCGGCTACCAGGGCTACTGGGTACAGGGTTTTGCCGAGGCCGAGCGGTTGTGGCAGGATTTCTTCATCGCGTCGCGCAGCGGCTTCCATTTCCACAACACCTATATCGAAACCATGGTGGAGACGGGCCTGGTGGGGACGCTGCTTCTGGTGGCGGTCTTGCTGCGGTCCCTGCTTGGTCACTTGCGGCGCTTCCTGATGTCGGGCCACAGTCCCCAGTCCCTGGCCATGGTGCTGATCGCAACACTGCTTCTGGTGCGGTCATTCGTCGAGATCGACATCCTGCATCCCTATCAGGTCGGCTCCTTCCTGCTCTATATTGCCGCCGGACAGCTGACGCGGCGCGAGCAGGCAGTCCTTGCGTCACCGTCACGGGCCCAGTCGGGGCCGCAGCCATGGCCGCGGTCACGGCCGCCGGTGCGCGCGAGCCGGCAGGGGAATGGGCCCGCGTCGATAACGGCGCGCCCCTAAGAAGCCGCATGTCTGACCCACACCGCTGGTGGCGGGCAGGCTATCGTTGAAGCCTATCCCAGGCTGCCGCCTGCTGCGTCTTGCCGGCCTCGGCGACCGTCTCCTTCCTGAGGCTTTCGCATAGATGTCGACGGCCCGCCTCCGCCGCGTCTTTCGGCGCTCAGATTTTGGCGAAGCAGCGGCGTACAAATGCGCTCGGTACGCCCGAAACTTTGCCCAAGCGCGCATACGAGCGAGCGCGGCCAGGTGTTTACCGCCAGTTAACCAAGTGTAGTTTATGCACGTCGGCGCTGTTGGACGTGACAATCTTCAGCTTAGAGCTCGCACGGATGAGGGTCCGGGCGAGCTCTTTTGTTTTGATCGGCTGATGAGCTACTTCAAGACAAGGCTCGGTGGCGCACTTATGCAGACCGATCATGGATCGTGTTCCTGGGGTGGTGCAACAGGGTGCGGTGGTCAACGGTGTTTTCCGCTCGCGTGTCGGGTTGTTGAAGCCCAACCTGAGGGAAGCCTCCGATGACCGCTATCATGAACCTGCGCTCCCTCATTGGGAAAAGCGCCGATCGCGATTTGCTGCAGGATAGGTGCTGGGGAGAAGCTGGTGGCTCTGGTGGTCGGAACAAAGACGGGCGCGGGCCATGGCGAGAAGAATGACTTTCAAGGGGAGCGCCGCAATCGTTATCGCGACCGGGACTGCGAGACGCGGGCGGTGCTATCGAACTGCGCATCCCGAAGTTGCGCACCGGCAGCAGGCCATGCTGGTTCGTCCAGATAGCCGCGAAGACAACATTGGTGGATTGAGACCAGCCAACACCATGATGAGAGGGGGTCAAAGGGCCGCCTCAAAGACAATCACGAGCCTGACCTGTGATGCCCACTGAGGTGTCGCCAGCTACGCCGGATCGGGCGCCTTTGGGTGGCTGGCCTGCGCTACGACCAGTCCATTGTCATCGCGCCGGCCCGCGATGGCTCTCTTCCGCTCTTGACGGTCGCGACGGTAGATCAACGGCCAGGTGCTGCCCAAGCCGCAGCGCCAGGGCCACGGCAGGAAGCGTCGGATTGGCGTGACCTCCGGTTGAAAACACGCTGGCGCCGGCGAGATAAAGATTGGCCAGGCCGTGAACGCGGCAATCGCGGTCGACCACGCTTGTCCGGCTGTCGTCGCCCATGCGCGCCAGGCCGATCTGGTGATAGCCGTCGAAGGCCTGTGCGCGCACACTCTGGCGCCGCTCTGCCTCGTCATGCAGATAGTCGAGCCGGCCAAGCTGATGGTGCGACAGCCAGGCATCGAGCAGGGCGTGCGAGCGCAGCACCGATGTCAGGTCATCCTCCCCGACCCGGTAGTCGACCGTCAACCGGGATCGTCCGTCCGCGGCTTGCGTGAGCTGTACCCGACTGCCCGGCTGCGGCACCTGCTCGGCGTGATAGCGCAATAGGTATCGCCCGGCCGGGTTGGCAAGCATGCCGCCGTCAACGCCGCGCCAGATCTGCCCCAGGGAGCGCCAGGCCCGCCGCAGCGACACCCCGCGCAGCCGGATGTTTTTCAGGTGCCCGCGAAGCTGACCTTTGCGCCTCTGCGTCGGGCGTGGTGCCAGGCCGCGCGACAGCCATCGATAGGTGCCCGATGCCGTCATCAGGAGATACAGAAGGGAAAGGCTGCCGGATCCATGGATCGGATCGGAGATAGAGATCGCGTCGAGCCAGAAGACGGTGTTGAGCAGACGTTCCTGCATCTGGACGGTAGCGGCAAGCTGCAGGCGCCGCCGGAAGCGATAGCCATGGGCATCGGTCTGGAAGGACAGATTCTTGGCGAGGGCGCTGTCGGCGAGGTGGATCACGGCAAGGTAGCCGGTCAGATGGCCCTGGTAATAGCGGCCCAGCGCGCCATCCACGCCGCCGAGCAACTGCGGTTGCCGTTCTTGCAGGGCAAGCAGAAGGCGCGCCGTCTCCAGGCCGCCGGCGGCCAGAACCAGGCGAGACACGGCAATCACCTCCGGCCGATCATGGCGCAGCACGCGCACATGCGTCAGCCGGTCGCCACCGGAGGCACAGATCAGCTCGCTCACCGATGTCCGGGTCGCCAGAAAGATGCGCTGCGACTGGCGCAGCCGCTCTTCGTAGAGCGGTGCCAGTGCCGGACTTTTGCTCCAGTGCTCGAGTGCATCCATCACGACCGGGCCGGCGGCGGCACCGGGAGAGCGAGCAGCAATCGTGCCGGCGTCGAGAAAGCTCGCTGCCTCGTCGTAGTGGCAGGCGATTTGCGCATGGGCAATCGGCCAGCCGGGAACCGGGACATGCACCCTTTGTTCAAAGTCGAGGTCGTCGAAGGGGACGCAGCGCCCGCCCCACAGCGCCGAGGTCCCGCCGATCCCACGATGGCTTGCCGCGCCAGGCAGTGCATGGTGGCCATTGGAAAATTCAGTCGCTACGGCATCGTCCGCCTCGCCTGGACCCGCCTCGAGCACAAGGACGCTCAGACCAAGAGCCTCAAGCTTGAACGCCAGAGCCAGTCCGACGGGGCCGGCGCCAACCACGCAGATGTCTGCGGCGGGGAGCGGTGCATGACGATCGGCTATCAGCATCAGACATCACTCTTAAGCGTCGCAAGCACAGGCTGCGAGACCTGTCGCCCGCAACCGTCGCAAACACGATCCGCAGTCAGGCCCGGAAACTGAACATGTGCCCTGTCAGCCAACAGTCAATCACCAGGATCGCCATGCCACCGGCACAGGTCTCGGCCCCTAGTGGTTGGTGCGCGAATGCCAGTTCCAGGCGGACCGAACGATGGCGTCAAGGTCATAGGTCGGCCGCCATCCCAGGACCGCCTTCGCCTTGTCGTTGTTGGCAACAAGCGCGGTCGAATCGCCTGGGCGGCGCTCGGCCTCCTCTACGGGAAAATGCCGTTGCGTGACCGCGGCAATGGTATCGACAAGCTCTTTGACCGTCGTGCCGGTGCCGGTGCCCAGATTCAAGGCGACGGTCTCTCCGCCGGCCAGCAGATAGTCGATGGCCCTGACATGCGCATCGGCCAGATCCAGCACGTGAATATAGTCGCGCACGCAGGTGCCATCACGCGTGTCATAGTCGTTCCCGAAGACCTTGAAGGATCCGCGGCGCCCGAGCGCGGCGTCGATGGCCAGCGGAATGGCGTGGGTCTCGGGCGTGTGCCATTCCCCGATCCGCCCTTCGAAATCGGCCCCGGCGGCGTTGAAATAGCGCAGCATGACGGACCGCAGGCCCTTGTAGTCGCTGTAATCCTTCAGCGCCTGCTCGATAATCAGTTTGGTGCGGCCATAGGGATTGATCGGTGTCTGTCGGTGCGATTCGTCCATCGGGACGCGATCGGGCAGACCGTAGGTCGCGCAGGTCGACGAGAAGACGAAGGCATCAATGCCGGCTGCCATTGTCGCCGACAACAAGGTCAGAGTGCCAATGACGTTGTTGTCGTAAAAGGCGGCCGGATTGGTGACCGATTCACCCACTTCGATGAGCGCTGCAAAATGCATCACCGCATCCGGCCGGTGCTTGGCCAGGACCGCGTCCAGACGGGCGCGATCGCGGATATCGCCGATCTCCAGGGGACCCCACTTCACGAACTCGGAATGGCCATTGGAAAGATTGTCAAAGACGATCGGTTCGTAGCCGCGCTCGGCCAGCAGCAGGCAGCTATGTGCGCCGATATAGCCGGCCCCTCCGACCACCAGTACTTTTTTCGACATCGAACTTCCCCGTGATGACTGATTCGTCCGCTTCTATCGAAACAATGTGACGTGTCTGAGTGGGCGCCGCCAGAGGCCCTCGCCAAACCTGTGTCATGCGCTGCAGGGACGGTATCCGCGACAGTGCCCGGGGACGGATCGTGTCAACAGCTGCAAACCCATGCCGGGCTGCGAGATCACTGCACAACATGCTGTCATTGAAAATCGAGAGCACCGCTACTTTCACCGGCAGGGTGCTGCAGCGCGCGGCATTGATCCTGCTGTCGACGCCGTGGCCTGGATTGCCGTCAGCCTGTCGTCGGGAGCGCAAGGCCTGTTGCGCCTCTGTTGCAAAAACTTGCGAGCAAAGGCGCAAACAGGCTGTAGCCGTCAGGACTTACTTGGCCTTTTTCTTCCGACGCGTTCCCAACCCCATGTCTCTTGCCAGCTGAGAGCGGCGTTCCGCATAGTCTGGAGCCACCATCGGATAGCTTTCCGGCAGTTCCCATTTGCGACGATATTCATCCGGGCTCATATTGTGGTAGGTCATCAGGTGGCGCTTGAGCGATCTGAACTTGAGACCGTCCTCAAGGCAGATGATGCAATCATGCTCAACCGATTTTTTGATCGGAACTGCAGGCTTGGCCCGTTCGACGGCGACGGGCTCCGGCGCAGCTGGGCCCCGCGCGCGCGCCAGCGCCGAATGAACGCCGGCAATCAGGCCGCTCAGATCGTCGATCGGCACCACGTGGTTGCCGACATAGGCCGCAACAATGCCTGCCGTAAGCTGTGCGAGCTGTTCATTCTCGCCCGTCTCGCCACCCTCGTTCATCAGTATTCCTTCCAATGCTTCCAAATCTTCGTCCTGAGTCACCGTTTGTGAGCAAAGAACGAAGCCATTGCAAGGCGTATACTCATGGTCATGGACAAGATTATGGCTCTACTTTTGGCGAACGGCGCTGATACCTTCGCCGTATCCTGATCGTTGGAATGGTGACTGTGACGGGCGTGTCACCGGGGGTTGCACAGCGGTGCCGGCCACAGCGGCACCATGACGGCAACCAGGCCCGCCAATGGGTACGGCGCTGCGGACGAAAAAGTCATGGTCCTGGCGACAGGCCACCCGCGCTGGAACAGGCAAATTCAGCGCTGGCGCTGTCGTTCCGCCGCAGCTAGGTCTGTCAGCAACCTCTGGATCCTGTCGCTTGAGCCTGCCGGCAGTTGAAACGCAGGCAGCGATTGCAGGCGCTGCCGGACGTCGGCACGCGACAGATGCCGCGAATGTATCGCAGCTTCATCTGCGCCATCACGGGTCATCCTTCAATGTCCTTTCATTTTCACTCAGCTTCACCCGCTAGCCAACTCCCGGTCGCGGCTTCCGTTCCGGCCGACGGGAAAGCCGCTGGCATTTTGATGGCCTTGCCGCCGTGGCTGCGCCGCCCCTTCAGACCTAGGGCCCAATTGACCCGCGTCGGTCCTTCGCTATCCTGCCGTTCAGCGAGCCGGTGATGCACCGGATACGGGGGGTCGCCTTATGCCGTTTGCCTCATTCGATGCCATAGGTCCGGAGGACCTGGCGGTTTTGCGCCAGGTGCTCGAACGGGCCTGTCATGCCAAACAAATTCCCATTGATGGTGCGCGGGCACAAATGCTGGCCCGCGAGCTCGTCGACTGGCACCTCTTCGGGGTAAGCGACCCGGCTGAACTGGAAGCCATGCTGGAACCTTTGCTGGTGGACTAGACGACGCGGTGAGCTGCGAAAGCGGGCTCGGCCGCTCATCACGACGTCCAATTCAGGAATGGCGCTGATGCGACCACCCAGAGCAAACGGCGGTCGGTCCGGTGCTCAAGCCCGATCATGGCGTCACTTTGCCTGGCTTGTTCTTGCAACCCACTTTCGCCTTCATCGACGGCCTTTTGATTTTCGACCGCCTGACGATTGAAGAGCAAGATCGTCAGTCCGTTTGCAGCCGACATTGTTGGCCCCTGCAGCCGCGTCGCCCTCAGGCGCCAGGGGCTGCATTCGCTGCGGATCCCTTCGCTGAATCCAAAGGGGGAGAGTGGGAACAAAGCGGAGGCTGATGACTTCGTCGATGGGAGGCGACCATGGACAATGATCCGAGCGCAAGATATCAGAGCCGGCAGGAAAACGATGGCACCTGGACAGTCTTCGATACTTGGACACCCAGTGGGCGCGAGGCCCGGATGATCAGCGGCGTTTCCGAGGATCGCGCTGGCCAGTACCTGGAGCGGCTGAACAGACTTTTCCGACAGGCGTCTTCGGCGCTCGGGAGCAGCGATGACGCGGATTCAAGAGAACCAGACCCCTGACGGCGGTGGGCAGGTCGCGGCGACGACCGATGAAGCAACCCGGCTGCAATCCAACCGCATTTGGACACAACCTGGCGAAGGCGACCACTGATGTCGACCGTCACAGACCTTGTCGCCGGACTGGTTCGGGCGGCCAACGAGGTGGAGAGACTTCAGGAGGCTGAGGCGCGCCGGCTGCTCAGCAGCGCGCTGCGGACGATTCGCGACCTGCGCATGGAAGGCTGCATCCCGCCACGGCCTGACAACACTGACGAGGCGGGAGATTTGCTGGAAGCCTGCTATCAGTTGCACTACGGCGTTGCGGACGCTGAAGGCGTTCGTCAAGCTCTGCTGAAGGCGGCAATGATGATCCGCGATCTGCACATCCTGCAGGATAGCCGCAAACCGCGCTTGCACTGACGACCGAACCCGGCGCCGGGTGGTGCCAGTTGTCGGTCATTGCAACCGGCAATCTCGCAGAGCAGGCATGGAACTGGACTTAGGTCCTACCTGCTGTGCGACTGAAGCCTCACGGCAGGAACAGGCATCCACACCAGGTGTTCCGGTTGCAGCTTCGGCGAAAGTGTCGCCAGAGGCATTCGCGAAACCCAGGAGGAACACATGAAGATCGTCACCCCCCTTGCCTTTGCAACGGCGCTTCTCGCCGGAACGGCTTTTTCAGCCTATGCCCAAACGAGCAGCACAGTCGGTACCGGCGGCACCAGTGCGGGCGCTGGGACTTCCAGCAGCACCCTGGGCACCGCCGGCAGTTCTGCAGGCAGCGCCGATTGCGCAGCCGGCGCCACCGACTGTGGATCAGGTTCTGCTTCGACTTTGGCAACGGGAGGGTCGTCAGCGGGAGGCGGAACATCGAGCAGCTCTGTCGGCACCGGTGGATCGGCGGCCGGATCCGGTGATGGCGCCGGCTCAGCCACGACGCTGGGCACCGGCGGGACCTCTGCTGGGGGTGGGGAGTCGAGCAGCACGGTCGGGACTGGCGGATCTGCCGCAGGCTCGGGCAACGGTTCGGGATCTGCTTCCACTCTTGGAACGGGTGGCACCTCTGCAGGAGGCGGTGCATCCAGCAGCTCCGTCGGCACCGGCGGATCGGCGGCCGGTACGGGGAGCGGCTTCGCCTCTACGGTGGGCACGGGCGGCACGTCGGCTGGCGGCGGTGCGTCCAGCAGTTCGGTTGGCACGGGTGGCAGTGCAGCAGGCGCCGCACAGGACGACACGAGCAACAGGGACTGCCCTCCTGGCCAGGCCAAGAAAACCGGTGGCACCTGCTGATCCAAGCGCGCGCTGGTTCCGGTGAACACCGGGACCAGCCTTCCCGGAGGAGTACAAAATGCGATACGTACACGCGCTTTTGACACGGCCAATCGCCTTGCCGATCATTCTGATTGGTAGCATTGCTGTCGCTGCTTCGTCGCAGGAGGTCACCCTCGATGACGGGACCACCTGCACCGTGACCGACGCCTCAGGCGTCGGGACGACAGCCAGAAGCGGGCTGTCGTCCTCGGTGACAGCCGGCGGGGGAAGGGTGTCATCGTCGACGGCAATCGACGGACGGACGATCACCACCCACTCCGGCGGAAATACAGCATCCTCCGCCGCAAGCACCTCGACATCCAGCACAGGCGCGACCGCGACGGCGGGTTCCAGCAACGGCCAGTCGATCTCGACGTCCAGTGTGACCCACCCGGATGGCACCGTCGTCACACGCCGATCGGATGGCACCTGTGACATCACGAAACCGCAACCTTGATAGGTATCCCATGTCTCGCAAGATCCTTTTTACAGTCGCAGCCGCGCTCGCCATTGCCAGCGTCACTCCGGCATCTGCCCAGGAGTGTGACACGGCGGGAACCGTCGCCACAGGCGGCAGCGCAGCGGCAGGCGGAACCTCCGCCAGCACTCTTGGCACCGCCGGCACCTGTCTGAACGACGAGGGAGCAACCTCCTCCATCGCTTCTGGCGCAAGTGCGGCGAGCGCAGACGGCAAGGCTCAAAGTCGCACCAAGATCAACGAAAACCCGGCTCACCTCAAGGCCCAGTCCAGAGCGCAGGCCGTGGATCAGGGCACCTTCAGCAAATCGCAAACGAAAACGCGCGTCTCAGACGGCGAACTGCACAGCAGAACCCGGACGATGTCACATGTTCCCGGGCAGAAGCCTTCGATGGATCGGACCGAGAGCAACGTTATTCTTCCGCAATAGTGGTGGCGCAAACCGTTGGCCCGTCCAGGGCTGTTCAACAGGACCTCCCGTCCACCGGCATTGAAAGCCCGTTCTCACGGACGGGCTTTTTCAGTGGGCGGCGATCGGTCGGCTGTCGGTTCTTGACCCGACGACACCTTACGATACCCTCCCCTTTTCTTTCTGCCAGGCATTGCTCTGGTGACACGTCGTGCAACTGGAGTGACATGATGAGTTATCTGTTTGCCTTCCAGATCGTCCCTGGCTCGGACGACCTGCTTGGCTACTGCATCACTTTGGAGGAAGCCGTGACCAAGGCGGCGGCTCATCGAAAACAGTTGATCAGAAACCAGGCTCTGGGCGATGAAGACAGTCCCCTGCACCCGCCAATCGCTTTGTATCAGCTCGACCTGCAACCGATAACGCTGGAACTGCTGCTGCCCGTGTTCAACAAGCAGCAAGATCTACCCCAGGCGCTGATCGCGCAGATGACGCAGATCGGGGCAATCGAGTGATCTGCCATGAACCTGGTCCCCCAGCGGTCGGCATCACGGTTGAAGGTCGTGCGGACGTCGGGTCGAACGAAGCTCATCGCGCGGTTACATGGGACGATGTACCAGGACAGTTTGGCGCTGACCGCGCGTCAGCTCGTCGAAGCGTTCCTGTTGACCGACTTCGACGAAGTGACATAATGGTTCATGTCATCAACAGCGATCTCCCCAGGCGGTCGCCTCGCCTACCGGGACAAACCCACATGCCCGCAACTGGACGGCCGCCAAGGCCAGGTGACATTCCTTCGTACAGAGGTGGTCATACCCGCGTAAATCATCGAGGCTATGTTTTCGAACATGCTCCCGATCATCCAGGTTGCAACAAGGACGGCATGGTCCTTCAGCACCGCTTGGTTCTTGAGGACAAGCTTGGTCGCTACCTTTCCGGCACTGAAGTCGGCTACCACATCGATGGCAACCTGCTCAACAACGACCCACGCAATCTCGACGTGCACGACCGCCGCAATCACATGGTTCTTGATGCTGCAGACGATGGCCGCGACAAGAAGCTATCTGCGGAGAAGGTTCGTGAAGCACTCCAGGGACGGTCGACCGCTGCGGCTGCTGTCCTTCTCGGCGTCCATCATCAAACACTGCGAAACCGATTTCCGCACCTACTGAACAAGCGACGCCCCCCCAATAGCCGGAAGAACGAAAAGACGATCGAGATGGTGCGCAACGCTGCTTCTGATCCTGCCATCGGTTACCGAGAACTGGCGCGTTCAACTGGCATTTCGTCGACTTTGGCAAAACGCATATGCGACGAGCAAGGGTTCCAGTGGCAGACGAGACAGGTAAAGCACCCCGTGCCTCCACAAATGACACCCATTCCTTCCCGGTCAGCAGGGGATGATCGACCGGGTGGACCGTTTCACCAACCGGTACCCGCAAGCGCGCACACAACAGCCAACGAGACTGCAAGAGACGCAGCTGTTGCATAACATCGCTGCGCGGATCATCTTCAAGGAAGCGGTATCGCTGTTCATCTTCCGATGGAATCTGGCAAACCTCGGACAGGCGCAGCAATCTGAAATCCACTTGACCGCGATTGCGGTGCTGTCTGATATCGAGGACCGGCAAGATGCACTGGACGCGGCTCGTGGTATCGCCACGGCTGTCATGCCAACGGTCGGGGTGACAAGCCGGCGGCGACCATCTTGCTGGCGTCGGTGAATGGATCGGCAGCCCGCAACGGAAGCCAGTGCCGGCATGAGGATCAGCTTCGATGTGCAATCTCTACAACATCACCACCAACCAGGAGGCCATCCGCGCCGTCACCAAGGCGTTCGATCGGCTTGGAAACCTGGAGCCTTCGCTGGACATCTACCCGGATCAGCTGGCGCCGATCGTCCGCAATATTGGCGGTGAGCGCGAACTTGCGCGCGTTCGCTGGGGCATGCCAAGTTCGCAGCAGGCAATCTATCAGGCCGCCACCAAGCGCGCCGACAGGCTGCGCGCAAAGGGCAAGGAGGTGGATTTCCAGGAACTGCTCAAGATGGAGCCGGATGGAGGCACGACCAACATCCGCAACACGGCGAGCAAGCACTGGATGCGCTGGACCGGCGTCGATAACCGCTGTGTCGTCCCGTTCACGCGCTTTGCCGAACCGGACCCTGCAAGCAAGACAGAGGGCGGACGCACGCCAAACGCGTGGTTTGCCGGCGACCGAAGCGAACCGCTGATGTTCTTTGCGGGCTTCTGGGTGCCGAACTGGCAGTGCGTTCGAAAGATCAAGGAAGGCATGGTCACCTGCGACCTGTTTGCCTTCCTGACGACGGAGCCCAACGCCGTGGTCGCTCCGATCCACCCGAAGGCCATGCCGGTCATCCTGCGCGACGAAGCCGAGGTCGAGATCTGGCTTTCGGCGCCGTGGACCATAGCCCGATCGTTGCAGCGGCCTCTCCCGGACCTAGAACTGGTGCTTCTGGCAAAGGTCGAGCAGGAGGCAGACAACCCGCCAACGAACCAGGGCTCGCTGCTCTAGGAGCCCCGGGGTCTGCGCCTGCAGACGCTCTCCTCTTTTTGCAAGACGCGCTTGGGTCTCCTGATATTACCGAGGCCGTCGATCATCGCTTTGAAAGCCCGTGACATGCTCTAGGATGCAGGCCTTATTGGAGGACGCCCTTCTGTCGTCCAGAACCGGCAAGCGAGGCGTTCGCACGTTCAGAGAGGAACCCACAATGGATATTCGACGCAGCGGCTCGGTACCGTCACAACGTCCCCCTTCACAGTACTTCACCGGGTCCGTCTGGCAGGATCCGGTCTTTGAGGCACAGGCGCCAGCGCGGGTCCGGTCGGTGATCGTTCGGTTTGATCCCGGCGCCCGGACGAACTGGCATACGCATCCTTTAGGGCAGACGCTGCACATTCTTGCCGGCTGTGGCCTCATCCAGAAAGACGGTGAACCGATCCAGCCGATCCATGCCGGCGATTCCATCTGGATTGCTCCAGGTGAGAAGCATTGGCATGGAGCCGCCCCCAATACGGGAATGACGCATATTGCAATCCATGAGGCCCTGGACGGCAGCAGTGCGGACTGGCTTGAGCCTGTCAGCGACGAACAATATGCCGCCCTCACCCCGCGAGGCGCGCCATAAGCGCGCTGCTTGGGATGATCGGTCCCTGGCCATCAAAAAGCCGCGCTGAGACGGCGGAGTGGAGACGACGTCCACCGCATCCAGGAGACTGACATCCCAGACTACTCACTCATCATCACCGGCCTGGTGGCCGCGGTGGTCCTGTGGTTCATCTTCACCGTGGTGCGCAAGCTGTTCGTGCTGGCGCTGCTGGCTGCGCTCGCCGTCGGCGCATGGATGATCTGGGACGATCCCGCGCTCTTGCTTGACGCATGGAGGGCGGTGAGCGGCCGTTTCGAAAGTTATGCCTGAGCCGGTTCTATACACGGCATCACGCCTCCTCGCTTCCCTCCAGCTCGTCCTCCGTCGCCCGCCTTTACGCCCTGCAATCCCGCTCCGCGCTGATGATCTTGCCAAGAGCGGGTCCTGGGAGAGCCGTTTGTGAAGAAAGGTCGCGTCTTTACGCGACAATGAGAGACAGCCGACCTGCTCAGGTGCTATCCCCCGCATCCCTCGCGCGCCCGCCTCGGCGTCATGGCCGCCCGCAGATGGCGTCCCCGCTCCCCTTCCCTCGCTCTCGCCAACCCTTGTCTCGCGCATCGGAGTGCTTGATGCAAAGGCGGCAACCCGCCTCGCCGGCACCGCTCCAGCTCCGAAATCCCGGTGTGGCCGGAACAATTTCGGTGTAGGGTCATTGCGCACGTCAGGCACGGGAGGTGGCGATGACAGGCAATGACAGACCCAACAACGAGAGCTCGAAAGTGCTGCCGGGCGACGAGACAGAGCCCGGTTCGACACAGTCTGCAGAAGGCATCTGCGCGGCCTGCGCCGGCACCGGCAAGCTTGGCCGTGAAACCTGTCGCGACTGCGATGGCAGCGGCATCATCACGGTGATTGTCGGAGACGCCTGAAACGCGCGAGGAAAAGCCGTTCTGCGAAATGACGTTGTCCATTCGACGGTCATTGTGTCTGCTCCCAGATGTCACCAGGAAAGACCTGGTGAGCAGTTTGGCGTTCCTGAACGCCCCGCCGATCCTGGCCTACGCCGTGCTCACGGTGAAGGTCTTGGATGGGCTGGTATGAGAGGGGGACTGGCGGCATTTATGGAAACAGGCTCCGCAAGCCGCCGTCCACCGAGACGAGTCTAGCTGGTGACCTGTCGAGCAGCTCGCAGCTCAGCCAAACCGGCCTCTCGCGACATGACGGGCTGATAGCCCAACTCGCGCTTTGCCTTTTCGATATTGAGGGTAATCTCGACGGCCGATGTCGCATAGGCCTGCAAGGTCAGCGGCGGCACGACCTTTCCCCGTGAAAGCCGGTGCAGGACCGCGCCCAAGGCGACGAGAAGACGAAGGACACTGCGGTGCACAGATTTTCGTGGCGCCGAAATGCCCTGGGTGGCAAGCAGGGCCGTCACGAACTGGCGAAACTGCACCGGCTGCTCGTCGGCCAGAAAAAACACCTCCCCACCGTTGCCTCGCATGATAGCGCAGTCGATGCCCGCACACAGGTTGGCGATGTGGGTGGTGGAGGTGCAATAGTCGCCCTGGCTGATCCACGCGAACCGACCGGACTGGACCGCGTCCATCAACTGAGGAAGAGCCGTTGTATCGTCGCGCCCCCAAACCATGCGGGGCCGGACGGCAGTGACTGCCATGTCAGGCCCGTTGAAGGACAGCGCCAATTGCTCGGCCCGCGCCTTGCTGGCTGAATAGGAACCTGCCGGTCGGCGTGGCAAAGGCTGGCTCTCGTCGACATTGACCAGCGGGCGACCATCGGCGAGGACGGATTCCGTGCTGACCATGATTGCGGTTCGCACGCCAGCGGCGCTGGCTGCTTCGAACACTGCGCGCGTCCCCTCTACGTTGACCCGATGCTGCTCCACGCTGCCAATGCCATGGTCAAGGTCGGCGGCCGCATGAATCAGCACATCACAGCCCGCCATACCCTGGCTCAGCGCGCCACTGAACACGTCGCCCGAGCATGCCTGGGCGCCCAAGGCGGACACAATTTCTGCCGAGCGCCTGGAACGGGCCAGCGCAGTGACCGGGGTGTCCTTCTCCAAAAAATAGCGAATGAGATTCCGCCCGATATACCCGCTGCCTCCTGTCAGAAATATGCGGTTGATGGGCAAGGCGGCATCGGCCGCCGCAGCTTGCGCTGCGTCGTTGCGTTTGGTCACGTCAGTCTCCAGATCTGGGGTGTTAGTCGGTGCCCGGTGTTGCGTTTACCAGCCAGCCAATCTCGCGGATGATCGCCGCTCGTTCGTCGGCATCAAAATGATGGAAATCTAGATACTCGAGGAATTTCAGTCCTTCGAGCGCCAGATAAGCAAGAATGGCCCCGCGGGGTGACGCCGACTCGGCAATGATCCGCCGGATGGCAACAGCCTGGCTGTCTTGCATGCGCTTGCGCAAGAGCGGGTCAAGGGTCAGTGCAGCGCTGAGGTTCAGAGCAACCGGCTTGAAAGCCTCCGGCGGCGGCTGCGCCGCCACCTTGATACGCCCGCGGATTGCAATGCTGTCGCCCGTCGGCAGTGTTGCCTCCGCCTGTTCATGCTGTTGCCCATCCGCACGAAAGGCCCGCTCGACGATGGCCTCGATCACGGCCTGCTTGCTTTTATAGTCATAGATGACGGCTGCCTTGCTGATCCCCGCCTGCTTGGCGACCGCTTCGAGCGTCAAGCCCGTCACGCCATCGCGCGCAACCACGGCTTCTCCGGCATCCAGAATTGCTTCCTGATCGATGACGCGCTTTCGGCCCATCTCGCAATCTCATTTATTTCCGTCCGGACGGTTATTAATTGGAGAGATCTCGTTGTCAAGCTGCAGCTGCGATTTGCGAGCCCCGTCTTCTCAGCTGCCGGCTGTGAGAACCTTTTACCATACCGCGATCCCGATGGGTGTGCCGATCTGAGCGATGGCGGGCGCATGATACCAGGCGATCTCGTTAGGCAGAACGCCGGCCGCTCTGCCGCTGCATCTTTTAGCCCATGCTGATCACCAAACGAGCTGGGTCGACCGGTGCGTTCGGCGCCGTTGGAAATCTGACGATCGCCGGCTTCCACTCGCCTGCTCAGATGGCCAGAACCGCTTCCACGCCGCATTCAAGACTCATCTTGCTCGCTGCCACTGTAAATCTCGAGTCCGATACTAACAAAAAGGTCGGTACTGGAACCAGGGTACGTTCTGTCTTAACTGGATTGGAGGACGGGCCGACGTCCAAACGATGCCTGAGCGGCAGTGCCACCGATAATCATCTGCCGTGAGCGGTGCGTGGGCGAATGACGTTGCGCGATTGAAGGATGGCCCGGTCAACACGGCAGGGATGAAATTTATAGGAGATTGCCATGAAATTCGGATTTCTCGGGGCGGGCGTGGTTGCCCAGACGATCGCACGTCATCTGCTGCCGTTCGGCCATGAGGTCGTGCTCAGCAACAGCCGCGGGCCCGAGACGCTCGCCGATGTTGTCGCCAGACTCGGTCGGGGTGCATCCGCCGGCACGCCACAACAGGCTGCCGATCAGGACGTCGTCGTTTTGAGTGTCGACTGGGCAAACGTTCCAAAGGCGCTGGCGTCAGTGTCTGACTGGTCCGGCCGTATTCTGATCGACGCCACCAACCGGATCGATCGCAACAATCCTTCCGATCTCGGCGACCTCTCGGGTCGCACATCGAGCGAGATTGTTTCCGATCACGCGGTGGGGGCCAAGGTGGTCAAGGCATTCAACACAATCCCGATGCAGTGGATCGACGACGCATCACCCAACAAACCAAAAACCACCCTCTTCATCTCGGGCGACGATGCAACGGCGAAGAAGGCGCTGGGCGGGGTGCTCGAACAGATCGGCTTTGCCGCTGTCGATCTCGGTTCGCTCGAAATCGGTGGCAGGTTGCAGCAGGTCGGCGGCCCGTTGGCGGCTCTCAACCTGACCCTCGTGGACAGGTTCGCGCTGTGAAGGCGCTTGCATACGAAAAGGCGCACGCTCTTGACGCCTTTGCGATCCAAGAGATGGATGTAGCCGAGCCGAACCTGCGCAAAGCGGATCTGCTGGTCGATATCCGTGCGGTCGGCGTCAATCCGGGCGAGGCCTACATCAGGAGCGTGCGCAGTGCCGAGGCAGGCGGACGCGTCGTTCTCGGCTGGGAGTTCGCGGGTGTCGTGAGCGCAGTTGGCTCGGCCCAAGCGGGCTTTGCCATCGGCGACCGCGTATTGGGAACCGGCGACGTCACCCGCGACGGCTGCTGGGCCGAGAGGCTTGCCGTCGACCACCGCGTCGTCGCCAAGATCCCCGACCAGCTTTCTTTCGTCGATGCCGCGTCCTTGCCCATCGGCGGCCTGACGGCATGGGAGGCGGTGTTTCGCGATCGCGATAGGCTGCCTGCGGGCGTCGACAGGGTGCTCGTTGTCGGCGGCGCCGGCGGTGTCGGCTCACTGGCGACCCAGCTTCTCAAAGCGAGGACGGACGCCTTTGTTGTGGCAACCCCCTCACGCCAGGAATCGCGGGAATGGTGCGCGGCGATGGGGGCCGATCTGGTCGTCGACCACACCCAGGATGTGGTTGCCCAACTCGGCGAAAGCGGCATCGATCAGGTCGACATGGTCTTTTCAACTGCCGGGACCGCCGGGAGTTTGAAGTGGATCGCCAGGCTGCTGCGGCCCTTCGGCCATCTGTCGGCCATCGATGTCGCGTTGCCGTTCGACGCGGGTCCCCTCGTGGCGAAATCCCTTTCGCTCCACACGGAGATGGTGTTTGCAAAGATCACCGGCGGCTTCGACCTCACCAGTCAAGGCACAATCCTCGGTGAGATCACCGATCACGTCGTCTCGGGCCGTCTGCGCCCGATCGTGACGACCCGGCTCGACGGCCTCACTGTCCATAACATGAAGACGGCGCACACGCTTCTCGAAAGCAAACGAACAATCGGGAAGGTCGTGATCGTCGTGTGACCATTCATCGCTCGGCTGCCATCAATCCTGACAGCCTCCCCGCCTCACCCAGACCATCAACCGGAAGGAACACCATGACCAAGATCCTCGTCACCGGCGCCACCGGCAATATCGGCCGAATGACCCTGAAACACCTCCTGAAGCGCCGGCCCGCCAGTGATCTCGCCGGCCTCGCCCGCGATCCCGCCAAGGCGGCCGATCTCGTCGCCGAGGGTATCGAGATCCGTCAGGGCGACTATTTCGACTATGACGGACTGGTGCGCGCATTCGAAGGGATCGAGAAGGTCATGCTCGTGTCCGCCACGGCCTTTACCGATCGCAATTCCCAGCACCAAAACGTCATCAGCGCGGCAAGGCAGGCCAGCGTCAAGCACATCGTCTATATGCCGATCATCCATGAAGAGGGCTCTGCCTTTACCTTGCCGGATATCACCGGGCAGGACCTGTTCGTCGAGGATCAATTGAAGGCCTCCGGCCTCGCCTTCACACTTGTCCGACATCCCCCCTTTATCGAAAGCCTTCCATTCTACATCGGCAGCAAGGCCCTCGAGAGGGGTATTCACGTTCCCGCTGGTGCGGGCAAGGCAGGGTTTGCCAGCCGCAGCGACCTGGCAGAGGCGCATGCCGTTGTGCTGAGCGAAGCCGGTCACGAGTACAAGACCTACGCCTTGTATGGTGATCCTGCCGTGTCCTTCGCGGATGTCGCACAGATCCTGTCGGATACCAGTGGCAAGCCCGTACCGTTTGTCGCCGGCTCGGACCAGGATTACATCACTCATCTCATGGCGGAGGGCCTGCCCGAGCCCGTTGCCCGCTTCGCGCTTGGGTGGGTGCATGGCATCAACGCCGGAGAATGGAGCGGTAGCACTGGCGACCTGGAAAACCTCCTAGGCCGCAAGCCGATGACGACGGCCGAGTTTCTGCGGGCCTACTACACGGCACGCCAAGCCTGAGACCGTGACCCAAAACATGGGCGCTCGACCTCCCAACATCGACATTGGCGGGGTGGCGATAACGACACGTCATCGCGCCGCAAGGAGTCCTCATGAAATTTCTAGTGCTACTCACACCCATGGCAGGTAAGTCACAGGAGGAATTCGCGCCACATGCGATATCAGAGACGATCGCTGTCTGGTCGGCCTATTCCGCCGGACATCTTCGCGAGTTCTACTTTTCACCCGACCCCGTGATCGTCACCCTCATCTACGAATTACCTGACCATGCGGCGGTTGCGCGCGAACTCGACAGCCTGCCGATGGTCAAAGCCGGCCTGCTCGATCGCCAGATCGTCGCCCTTGGACCGCTTCCGCAGTTTGCGGTTCTGTTCGACAAATCGCTGGTGGGCACGTCCTGAGCGGCGGCTCGCTCAACGATAAGAATGATGAAGAGCCAACGGCATCTGCGTGCCGGGAGCCCTCGTGCCTGACCTTGCGCGCGACCTTCGATATCTTTGGTAGGCCATTGCGGCAGCCGAGCACGGCCGCTTTCGGCAGACAGCTGTGGCGCTTGACGTGTGCAGCCGACGTTGAGCAGCGTCGTCGAGCACCGGCTTGGCTGGCGCGTCCTCGCCGTGACCGGAAGGGCGCCAATCTCACGTCGGCAGGCGGCACCTCCCTGGAGGACGCCATGCCTCAGTTGCGGCGCGCAGCAGCAGCGGGACTGGAATGGCACGCCCAACCGGTTTGGCGACCGCGATCGGCTTCACGCTGCCCCTTCGGCCTTCGACACGGGGAACGCGATCCGCGCGTAGGAACCTCCGTCGCGGTTATTTCCCACTTCAAATCGCGCATTGTGGCCTTCCGCAATGGCCTTGACCACCGTAAGGCCAAGTCCGGATCCGCTTCGACCACGGCCGTTGAGGCTCTCGCTTCGCCAGAACATATCGAACGTGGAGTGCTGCACATGGGCGGGCAGTCCCGGGCCTTTGTCTTGGACGGAA